>DAOKYO010000001.1:600000-910799 GCA_035326105.1 Bacilli bacterium | reverse complement strand
GATTTAAGCGATGTTGTTGGCACCTATTTTTATTTCTAAGAAAAATCTTACGTAGTTGGTAATACAACAACAATGTTTTTTTGTAATAAAACTGGTATAAGTTATCTTCAATTGTTATTAAAGAATAATAATTAAAAGTAAGGTATAAGCCAAATTTTTCTATCTAATTTTCTTTTTTAAATCTATAAAGCGTATTCGGCAATGCGTAAAGATAATCTTCAATAGTAAACTCCAATAAATTTGCATCAATTATGTTGGGAGTGAAAGAAATTACATATTTTTGCGATTTTCCGCTTCGAGGATAGAGCAAAAACACTTCTTTATACTCCTTGAGCAAACTCTTGATAGTGGCAATAGCCATTTTATAATTATCTTCGATAAAATCAAAAGTCATAGAAAAATTATCTTTCTCTATACTAACAGCGTCTTCCTCATTATTAATCAATGTATTTGCCATCTCAATTCGTCTTTCTAATGTGGCATTGTCTTCTTTTTCTTTTGCGACTGTTCGACAAACGATACCATCTTCCCTAACTATCTTGGGGTAATAATTGAAAAACATTGAGTTATATTTAATGTCATAACGGCGAATTTCAAAATTAAGTCCCCCATGATCTTCAATATAAGAGTTTAATTTGATAACATCTGGATTGCCGGCTCGACGTCTACGATACTTTCCGACAATCGCTAAAAGCCGTTCATATTCTGGATAAAATTCATCGTTCTCTTTAAAAAAATCGAAATTAGTAACTCTATTCCTTTTCTTTTCAAGTTTGTTTATCTCTTCTTGAATCATATTCTTTTTAATCTTATCGAACGACATCTTTTGACTACCATAGCAAAAACCCATATACGCCATACCCGCATAATCATGATCGATATTGGCACATTTGTATCCATAAGACTTACCATTACTTATAAAAGGTAGTTCGCTTTCCTTTTCAATTTCATAGCATACTACGGGAATATCATTTTTAATTAAGTCATTTTCATTATGCTTCAATTTATCATTTCCACCCTACTTAATTATAGTCTATTACTGCCAAGTTCATCTTTATTCAACATATGATTAACCTTGATATCTATTTAAAAAAATATAAATATAAGATTCTTTTCTCACAATGTATTTTTTGTTATTTGTATTATTCCATAAGTAAAAAAAAACGCGAAGAGTAAGTAGATAAAATAAAAAGTTCTTGATATTGAATCAAGAACTAATTTACTTAATGGCTTTATCGTTCAATATTAATACAAATCCGACACTTGGATATTTGACCCGACAGTAGTTTGCTATTTCCCCGACAGCACATAAGTCTCTACCCGACATAAGGTTTTTACCATAAATTTCCACGCGTAAAGCGGCTAAAAAACCTTTATTTATAAATGACTTTTATTAATTTTGCGCCTGATTTGATGCTTGATGCATCAATGTCTCTACCTACATATATGTCAAAATGGTGTTTACACTTGAGGCACTCAACTTCAAAACTACCATAGTCGTTTGCTCCTCCTGGATGTGTAAGACTACCTATTTTGAAACAATTACGCACCCTTACTGATTTATTCACACCCCTGCAAAAAGCTAACCACCCCAACAAAATATCTTATAATGAAGACGATTAATGATCATTACCTGCCCAATTAGTTTTGTCTATTTTGCTTCACTTCTTATTTAAGGTCTTTCCATTGACTAGATACGTCGAGTTTCGTGGATTGCTCGAAAAAAGTGCCTTGAAACTCGTAAAGTAACATATTTTGGATATAACACCATGGATCAAAGAGATCGGAATTAATTTTTATTGTAAAGAAAAACACCCCCTGCGCTGTAAAGATTTTAGCTGTTCCACATTAATGGCTTCGGATTTTTTCATCTGAAAATCTATGCTTGTGCTTAAACAGCAAATCTTTAACGGTATTTCTCGGCTTTAATTTCAAAACATAGCCATAGAAGAATTTTTGATTAATAACACCCAAAAACTCAGGGATTCTAATACATAAAAACATTGTTTTTTTTCGCTAAGATTTTTTAAGCCAACCGAAATATACTGAGAATGATGATATCAACGCAGGAACAATAATCTGAATAGTATTGACCTCAGGGGTTATAGTAATACCCAAAAGAGTTATTGGCAAATTCCACCATAAACCAAATGAAGCATGGACGATTGATTCCCAAGCAGTCAATCCCGCGAAAAATATAGCAAGGTCTTTATATATGCTACACACCCTTAATTCTGTTTTTACAAATTTTTAGTATTTATTACACGCATCGCATTTAAAATTGCTAGGACAGCAACTCCCACATCAGCAAATACTGCTTCCCACATGGATGCTACGCCTAATGCCCCAAGTACAAGGAATATAGCCTTAACTCCCAATGCAAAGATAATATTCTGCATGACAATGTTCCTTGTTCTTTTAGCAACTTTAATTGCTGTAACAATCTTGGATGGTTCATCTGTCATAATAACAATATCAGCAGCTTCAATGGCTGCATCCGAACCTAATCCTCCCATAGCCATACCAATATCCGCCCTTGCAAGCACAGGTGCATCGTTAATTCCGTCACCAACAAATACGATCTTACCCTTTTTTGATTTGTTAGCGTCTAGGAATTCTATCTTTTCCACCTTGTCTGCAGGCAGCAGTTCCGAATAAACTTCATCCAACCCTAGTTGGTTTCCTATCTTTTTGCCAACTGCTTTCATATCACCGGTTAGCATAACAGTTTTCTTTATGCCAAGTGCTTTTAATCCTTTAATTGCCTCTGCTGAGTCTTCCTTGACTTCATCTGAGATTACTATATTACCCGCATATTTTTTATTTATTGCAATGTGTACCACGGTGCCAATTGTTTCTATTTCTTGATATTTAATATTTTCACTAACCATTAATTTGGCGTTACCGGCAAGAACCTCTTTATCGGCAAGCTTAACACTTAAACCATGACCTGCGATTTCTTTATAATCATCTATTTTACTGAAATCAATCTCTTTCTTATAAACCTTCAAGATGGATAACGCAATCGGATGGCTTGAATGACTTTCAGCATATGCTGCATATTCAATCAATTCATCGTCTGTATAATCAATTTGAGCATTGACTTCTACAACCTCAAAAACCCCTTTGGTTAATGTACCCGTCTTATCAAATACAACCATTTCTACATTGTTCAAAGCCTCTAGATAATTACTGCCTTTTACAAGAATACCCCTCTTCGAAGCTCCGCCAATACCACCGAAGAATCCTAACGGTATTGAAATTACTAAAGCACAAGGGCAGGATACAACCAGAAACACCAGAGCTCTATAAATCCATTCTGAAAATGTGGCTCCTGGCACTACTAATGGTGGTATAATCGCCAATGCCAACGCTCCAAATACAACAACCGGAGTATAGTAACGGGCAAATTTTGTTATAAATTGTTCTGTAGGAGCTTTTCTACTACTTGCGTTTTGTACCAAATCCAAAATTTTTGATACTGTAGATTCACCAAAATCCTTTGTAACTTCAACCGTTAATACACCATTCTTGTTAATGAATCCACTTAAAGCATCGCTGCCAGGTACCAGTTCGCGGGGAATAGATTCACCGGTTAATGCTGCTGTATCTACCATTGATGTTCCATCTAGGACTTTTCCGTCGAGTGGAACTTTTTCTCCTGGTTTTACAACGATGATATCTCCGATGTTAACTTCTTCCGGTGACACTTTTTTAATTTCATCACCAATTTTAAGATTTGCATAGTCAGGTCGTATATCCATCAATGCACTGATCGATTTTCTGGAATGACCCACGGCCAGATCTTGGAACAATTCACCAACTAGATAGAACATCATAACTGCAACACCTTCTGGATATTCGCCAATGAAGAATGCGCCAATGGTCGCTACGCTCATAAGAAAATGTTCACTGAATACCTGACCTCTTGCAATTCCCTTGATTGCTTTTAATACAACGGGTCCACCTACTATAATGTAACTGATTAAAAACAAGGTTAGTTCCAGCCAATTCTGGAAATTAAATATCATGCCTACTGCAAATATTGCTCCGCCGATTATCAGCCTTGCTATTTCTTTTTTATTGTTATCTTCATCGTCATCATCATTTTCTTTTGTATTAGCCTTGGATGTATTCCCCTCAAAAACAACTTTAACATCTGGCTCTATTTTCTTTACTATACCTTCTATTGTTTCATTTAGTGAAGAAATATTGATGCCTGTATTAGTTTCCAACGTAAGTTTCTTTGATACAAAATCAACTGATGCAAATTTTACGTCTTCTAACTTACTCACTTCTGTCTCGATTTTTGCTGCGCAATTTGCGCATCCAAGTCCTTCAAGCATTATTGTTGTATTGTTACCCTTATTTTTATCGGTATCAATTATTTTAACATCCGGTTCAAGTTTATTTATGATGGCTGTTACTTCTCCAAGAATTTTACCAAATTCCTTTTTATTGACTGCTTCAATTGTCAGCTTCTTAGATACAAAATCAACAGTCGCACTATTTACCCCCTCAAGGCTTTGCGTTTGAGCTTCTATCTTTGCAGCACAATTCGCACATCCAAGCCCTTCAAGTATTAATACTTTTTTATTGCTCTTGTTAACAGTTTTTTCTATCACTACAACATCAGGTTCGTGCTTGTGCACTATGGTTTCAACTTTCTGTAATGTATTCTTATACTCTTTCTCTGATTCAGTTTCTAAAGTCAATGTCTTGTTCATGAAATTCATGTAAGCTTTGACTCCATTTATTTTATTAACCTCATCTTCAATTTTAGCTGCACAATTCGCGCAATCTAAGCCTTCTAAAATTACTTCCTTCTTTAACATTCCTTACTCCTCCTTTACTTTCTTCCTTCTGAAATATGAATTAATCCCTGATCAAATATTTGCTTTACGTGTACATCTTCAAGTGAGTAGAATACAATCTTTCCCTCTCTTCTGCTTTTTACCAATTCAGCCTGTTTTAAGACTCTTAGTTGATGTGAAATTGCTGATTGGGTCATATTTAATAAGAACGAAATATCGCAAACGCACATCTCTGCCTCATCTAAAGCCCAAAGAATCTTAATCCTTGTTGAATCACCGAGGACCTTAAATAAATCCGCGAGATCATATAGAGTTTCTTCTTGAGGCATTTTTTTTCGAACTTGATTAACAGTATCCTCATGTATAACATCACAGTCGCAGCTTTCAGCTGGTTGTATTTTCCTTGCCATATTATTACCTCCCTCGTTGAACATTGAACGGTTGAACAATCGTTCATATGTATTATTATACCTTGGCTGTATAATGTCAATACATAAAAGCCAAGATATTTCACAAACAGATTCTCTTTTCTGTTTTCCATCTCTTGAAAAGACTTCGCAACATATGTGACAACGGTTTCATATATACGGCCTATCCAAAATAATAGTTCACTTGTCTCGCGGGATAAAAAGTATCCCCATGGCCTCAACCCCACATTGCTTTACTCCGGGCTACTGTTGAACGATTAAAAAAAGGGTTCCGTTTATTGACACAAAAAATGCTACCCTTTTTGAGGTAGCATTCTCGGTGTTTAGAGATGGGGCGTATTAGGGGACTTAAACCCTAGATGCAACCCCCTCTCCCGTAATCGTTCAATCGTGCAACCCCTCTCCTTGTAATCGTTCAATCGTGCAACCCCACCCCCTAATCGTTCAACTAGTAGGTTTTCAAGATCGTTATTTTCCCCTTCTTTTTTGCCCTGAAAACCATTAACTATTACCGAAAATCATAGAAATCAGTATTAAATGGCCTATTTTTAGCGTTTTAAGCACAAAAAAAGCCTTGATAATTGTATCAAAGCCTCACTAGGCAGATGGCGGAGTAGGAGAGACTCGAACTCTCGCACCAGTTTCCCGATCTACTTCCTTAGCAGGGAAGCCCCTTCACCAACTTGGGTACTACTCCAAACCGCCCCTAAATCTTATCATAGAAGAGTAGGGGCTGCAATGTTTTTTTATGGAAAAAATATCTTGATTTCTATTAACTTTTGTCGAATAAAATCAACCCTTAATACGCCTTAGCTACAAGGACAACCTTGTGAGCTTCCTTGCCGCAGACCGGGCACTTTTCTTCACCAAAAGGAATTTGGTTAAACGGCATCACGCGCGCTGTTGCATTATACTTATCTTTAATTACATCCATGCATTCCTGTTCGCCACACCACATCATCTTAGCGTAGCCCGTGACGTCATTAAGAACGTGGTTAATTTCCTCCATACTTTGGACCTCAACTGTATGGGATAAAAGGAATTGAAAAGCTTTCTCATACATTTCTTCATGGATGACCTTCAATAAACGATTAACTTCCGTTTCACAATCGGCAAGCGGAATAGTTTCGCGGGTGCCATCATTGCGCTTGGCTACTGTAATCACGGCATTAGCCAAATCTCGTGGACCAATTTCGATACGTAGAGGGACACCTTTCATTTCCCATTCGGCAAACTTCCATCCAGGTGTACGGTCTGAATCATCGAGTTTGACCCGAATTCCCTTCGCTTTTAAAAGCGAGAACAACTCTTTAGCCGCGCCTAAAATGCCTGGCTTTTGCTGTTGAATAGGAATTATCACTACTTGGATAGGGGCTACTGCCGGAGGTAATACAAGTCCATTATCATCGCCGTGCACCATAATAATAGAGCCAATAAGTCGCGTCGAAACGCCCCAGCTGGTTTGGAATGGATGCTGCATCTTTCCGTTCTTATCTTGGAAAGTGATATTAAATGCTTCCGTAAAGCCCGTACCAAAATAATGTGAAGTACCGCTTTGTAGCGCCTTGCCATCGTGCATCAGCGCCTCGATAGAATAGGTTTCGACCGCGCCGGCGAATTTCTCCTTTTCGGTTTTTCGACCAGTTACAAACGGAACGGCAAGCAGGTCGCGTCCCATATTGTTATATACTTCTAACATCGACAAGGTTTCATGTCTCGCTTCCTGTTCACTCTCGTGCATCGTATGGCCTTCCTGCCAGAGAAATTCCGATCCCCGAAGGAATGGCCGTGTAGTCTTTTCCCACCGAACGACGGAGCACCACTGGTTGTACTTTTTGGGAAGATCGCGGTAGCTGCTGATAATCTTGGCGTAATGTTCACAAAAAAGCACCTCCGAGGTGGGGCGAATAATTAATGGGTCATCAATCTTGTTACTTCCCCCGATGGTGGCAATTAACGTTTCGGGAGCAAAACCTTGCACATGGTCCTTTTCCTTCTGAAACAAACTCGTAGGTATAACTAAAGGCATATAGACATTTTCATGTCCCGTTTCCTTAAATTTACGGTCAAGGTAGGACTGGATTTGCTCCCAGATCGCATAGCCGTACGGCCGATAGATTATAAATCCCTTAACCGATGAATAGTCCATCAATTCCGCCTTTCGGCAGACATCGGTATACCATTTGGCAAAGTCTTCATCCCGCGACGTAATCGCATCATTTTTAATTTTATTTTCTTCCATAAATCCTCACTTATTCAGGCTATCGAGCCTAAGCATCTTTTTTTTATCGATCGGTAATACCATCTCATCATTAGAGCCGATTTCTTCTGAAGAGATGAGCCTTATTCCGCTACGGACCACCAATTCGATATCCGTCCAGTTCTCTAAATCGCAAACGATAACCGGTTTTTCGTAACGCACCAATTTGCCGAGCGTGCCGTTTAAGATCATCCGTGCCCGCTCATCGCTATCAATGTTCGCCGTGAAATCGCCTCCGACTACGAAATAATCAAACATCTGATAAAGTTCATTCGGCAACATCAGTTGGGCATCGTTAATAACTAAAGCGGTACGATAGCCTTTGTTATTATAATCGGAAAAGTTTGCAATTACATCAGTAGTTTTATCAACTTCCAGAGCAATATCTTCCTCTTCGAAGAGCAATGTAATGGGAACCTCCCGACTATGGTTAACTTGCGGCAGTGTTTTGATGATTGACTGGTAGTCGGAAACGATGACCGGCAGGAATAGATTCAGCTTGTCGCCATCTCGCTGGTTAAAGAAACGGGGAATAATGCTTTTGGCAATCATTTGAAAAAGTTCCTGATCAAGTTTATTTTTCAAAGCATACTCTTTTAGTTCAGTAAAATTGTTAAAAATCGAATTATATGGCTGCACCGAAGAGAAATAGCCAATCGGTGATTTTGTGGTGGCATCCACGATCGCCCGATAATAAACTGTAATCTTCTTTTCCTTAATTAAGGTCATTAAGTCCTTGGTAAATGTTTTATCCAGTTGAAATTCGTCACTGTTCGAGCTTGCATCAAAATAAACGATATCCTCTTCTTTCTCTTCCGCGACGATGGCCATTTCCCGAGCTTGTTTCACGATTAAAGAGAATTTATTGAAGGACAAGTTATCAACAATTCCGATTGAAAAAGAATAAAGCTCATGGTAACCATTCACATCGAGAAAACGCGCCAAATCATTGGCTATCGACCGCGCTAGAGGTAAAAATACGCTCTTACCGCCGCTGGATTTAAAATCGAAAATACCAAGTTCAAGATCGCCGTAGTTTACTAAAAGGCGATTTCCGCCTAAAAATGGTATAATGCGGTTTTTTAAGTTCGCTACCAGAAGTCGCTCAAAGCGAAGATTTCGCTTCTGACGAGGGCTCATTTTGTAGAAGCGAACTATCATTGTGGTTCCTTTTTTATTATCCTTCAAGTGACTATATATTTCGGTGGCCCGCTTTTCGGTAATAAATAAATTGGTCGCGCGTTTTCCACTTTTAATGCGGGGGCTAAGAAAACGAAGCAGATAGCTTTCTAAATAAATTCGTTTTTCCTTTTTGTTGACCGATAAGACCTCCAAAAGCGAGAAAAAACTTGCTTTGGGGTCGCGATTCTTTTTAATAATTACATCCGCTTCAATAAAACTGCTGGGAGTAGCATTTTCATCAAGCAACTGATTAAGCCACTTGCGAATTCGTTCCCGTTCACTCGGATGAAATTGGGAGAAAAAATAATCCAAATTACCAGATTTACGTTTCTTTATAGCATTGCGATTAAAAAAAGTAATGCGATTATGTGCTAAATCTAGGTAATATATCCGCGCGGTGTTTATGTTGATATCAATGTCGGCATCAACTTTCCTTTGTCGAAGCCACGTAAAAACAATAAAACCTATAATCAAAAGCGTGGCAATTAAGATAATAAGCCAGATATTTTGAAAAATTGATTTAGCGGAATAAATTCTATTTGATAATAATAAATAGCCCATATATACCTCAAATAAATTATACACGATTTTTTTCCTCTTTTGGCTAGCAAATATTATCAAAATCATCTAGTCAAAATCTGGTTTTATGTTATAATAATCCCGCTTTTGGAGAAATACCCAAGCGGCTGAAGGGGTCAGTTTCGAAAACTGATAGAGGGTTCAAGCCCTGCTGGGGTTCAAATCCCCATTTCTCCGCCATATTAGCACGACAGTGTAGATACAATAGTATCGACTTTAATGAATAGGAAAATAGGGAGATAATCCCTTTTTTCTTACTTACCTAGGGTTTTCATTGCATCTTTTTTCTTTCTTGAAGTTACTTTTATTCAAATTTGATTGTATAAAAACACGAAAGGTCAATTAAAACACGAAAGGTAAATTAAAACACAATAGATTAACTTTAGGCTTTACATAGAAATTCTATGTATTTTGTGATACAATATTATATATTTGTCGGTTTGTATTTTTAAAAGATATTTATGTAAAAAATTATTGAATTGAGGTGCATTCTATGGCTATTTTTTCAAAGTCTGAACAATTTGTTTTAGGATTATTTAAAGTTGGAGATAAATTTTCATATAATGGAAAAGTATATACTGTTTTGAATTCTGGAAAACCTACTTGTTCATCAGGGGAACCAAAAACAGATATTTATTGTTCTGCAAAAAGTGATGTTGATTCAATCGAATTAAAAATATCATTTAAGCAATCAAATGCTGATTTTCTTGAAAATAAAACTAATAAAGAACGAGCTGAGCAAATTTTCGGTTCTAACTGGAAATCAATAATAATTAATGCAATAACGAGTATAAAAACTAAGTTTGAATCAAGACCAATTTTATTTTTACAAAAATCAGGAAAAACTGAAGAAGGTTGTTTTACTTTGGGCTGGAAGTTTGAATTACTCAATAAGTTGAGTGGGGAACTATCTAATGTTGTACCTTTAACTAGAGAACAAAAGATAGATGTTTATTCTGGGACAACACTTGTCGGGGATAAAAAAGATGCAATTGTAAATAGAGTTCAAGTTTTGAACTCGGGTGTCGCAACACATATTTTATTTGCAGATGTAAAAAACATTAAAACAATACAAGATGTAATTAATTCTTTAATTAGCGTAGAAGATTATATTGATAAACATTCTAGCGATATTTACTTTGCCTGCAAAGCATTAAATTATAGATCAAAATATAAAAAGAATGGTGTAGTAGGTAAATACGATGGTAATAGACCTTTATCTGTATATGTTAAATGGCAAGCTGTTAATGGGAAATTAAGTGGAACATTAGTATTTGATGAACCACTAGAACATGGTGGTGACTATGCATATAGTCTACTATCAAGTGCATTATCAACACTTAATATCAAAACAACTGATGATATAAAAAAAGAAATCCTAGATGGCATTAATTATTTATAAATTGCGTTGCTTTTTTTGGATTTTATTGTAATATAATACGCAATAGATAAGGAGTGCATAACATGAGTAAACCAAAAATAATTTCGTTATTTTCTGGCTGTGGTGGACTAGATTTAGGATTTGAAAAAGCTGGCTTTGAAATTTCAGTTGCAAACGAATTTGATAAGAAGATTTATGATACATATAAAATTAATCATCCAAACACTAAACTTATTGAAGGAGATATAAGAAGTTTGAGTGCAGTTGATTTTCCGTTGAATGTTGATGGCATTATCGGAGGACCTCCATGTCAATCATGGTCTGAAGCTGGTGCTTTAAAGGGAATTGAAGATGAACGAGGTCAGTTATTCTTTGATTACATAAGAATATTAAAAGAGGTGAAACCTAAATTTTTCTTAGCAGAAAATGTCAGAGGGATGCTATCAAATAGACACTCTGATGCTGTTAAAAACATATTAGAAATGTTTGATGAAGCAGGATACTATGTTACATTAAATGTTGCTAACGCAAAAGATTATGGTGTTGCTCAAGAAAGAATTAGAGTATTCTATATAGGATTTAGAAAGGACCTGGATGTTGACTTTGTTTTTCCTCAAGGATCAACTGAAGGTGATAACAAGTTAACCTTAAAAGATATAATATATGATCTAAAAGATACGGCAGTACCTGCGTTAGCAAGAAATAAGTATAATCCAAATGCAATAAATAATAATGAATATTTTGTTGGTGCATTTTCTCCTATTTTCATGAGTAGAAATCGTGTAAAGGGATGGAATGAACAAGCATTTACTGTCCAAGCATCAGGTAGGCAATGTCAATTACATCCGCAAGCACCTAAGATGGAGAAAGTAGGTGTTGATAAATATCAGTTTGTACCTGGATTTGAATCTCATTATAGAAGAATGACAGTGAGAGAAGTTGCAAGAATTCAAGGATTCCCTGATGATTTTAAATTTATTTATAATGACATAGACACTGCTTACAAAATGATCGGAAATGCTGTTCCAGTAAATTTGGCTTATGAGATAGCTATTCAAATAAAAAAATACTTATAATAAAAAAATGACCCATTCATGAACGAGTGGGTCATTTTTTTATTCTGGGATGTATTCCATAATATCTTTGAAATCACAATTTAAAGCTTTACAAATTTTACATAAAACATCAGTTGTAACATTTTCTCCTTTAGTTAATTTAGCTATAGAAGAAGAACTGACACCTGTAAGTTCAATCAACTGCTTTTTGTTGATTCCTTTATCTATTAGTAGTTTCCATAACTTATTGTAACTGATCATAATAACCCTCCTAACTTTTTCTTACTCCTTTTAGTAATCCGTATCTTCCGTTTTCTTCATCTTGAGTAAATTCAATTATCTTAACATCAGGATTAGAGTTCACATTTTCTGGAATGTCATTAGGAACAACATTCTCAATAATTATTATTTGATCATCACCTATATTATCAATTAGGTATTTGAAGAAACCACGTCTAACATTTTGAGTTTCTTCAACTCCGTTAGGCAAACTTAAACCATGTAGCGGTGAGTCAATCATGTAATAATGTGGATTATGTATAGCTACACTGTTAATGTACTCTCTCATTGATAAAATTAAGAGTGAGTTGAGCAATGAACGATACCCTTTTCCATGTGATTTCTTGTGTTCTCCATTAACAATGATGTCAAATGAAGACATATCGAACTCAGCAGAATTAATAGGTGAGAAGTTTACATTCTCAAGCAATCGCAAATAGTTATTACTAATAGTTGTTTTGAAGTCTTCTGCAAATAACTCCTTAGGTTTATATGGTTTACGTTGATTGACCGTTGCATCTAGGTTGGATAAGTCAGTTTCAAGAGTATCAAGTAAAGAACTAATTATTTTTAACTCATTTGTTGATTCAATGTAAGTTTTGAACTGATTAATCTGATTGACAATAGATGTCTTTTTTGGATTAAGTTCATTTTTGAGTGTATTATCTATGCTATTTTTAGCTGATTGTAACTCTTCCAGTTCTTTTAAAAGAGAATTGATTTCTTGTTGTGTATCTTTGATTGTTTTCGATAGTTCTTCACTATTAACAATTATTTTTTTAACTTCAGCTTTAGATGCTTCTAAATATGAACCTTCTTGTCTTTTCTTAATTTCACCATCGCAGAATGGACAATGTGCTGGGGAGTTATGCTTATGGATAATTTTCTCTCCTTGAACTATAAAACCTAATCTTTCAATATCGGCTAAATACTGAGATTCAAGTACTTTATAACGCTCAAGAAGAACTTTCTTTTTACGAATTGAATCTTCTTGTCTAACAATTTTTATACCAGTTTCACGAAGATCTATAATCGCTTTATTGATTACTTCATTGATTTGATCAAGTTCTTGTTGAAGTTTATTAATTACATCCTCAATATTGCTTGAATCAATGTTTCCTTCGTTAAGTATTTTTTCAAGCTGATTTTTTTGATTAATTAGTTTTTCCTTATTGCTAATAATATATTTTTGTACAGCAGCTTTTTTGGCTGCTTTTGTTTTTTTATTTTCTTCAGCATCAAACTCAGAGAAATCCTGATCATAAAGTAAATATAGCAAACAAGATAAAAATGCAGTTGTTGCCTGTCCAGTTTCAGGAAGTAAAATCGGTTTTTCAATATCAGTATCATCCTCACGAACCATAAGAAGAGGTTTTAATGTTCTAATAGAGAATTTTTGCGTTTGACCATCTTCATTTTTTGGAACTTTGAGGTTTTTAGGTAATTCTAAGAATTCTGCAAAAAAATCATCTATAGTTTCACTTTTTCCTCCTGAAAGTTTATAGGTTTTTTGATCATTTCCATTGGTCACAGCAATTTGTGATTCACCAATCTTTCGTGTAAGTGTTATGTCCTCTAACCCTTTTCTTAAGACTAAAGATATAGTATCGTAACCAATTGAAGAATCAAATGGTACTGTACTCTTAGATCCCAATAAATAGTAAATACATTTATAAATATAGGATTTCCCAGTGTCGGAAGGACCAGTAATGATGGTCAGTTTTTCTCCGAATTCAAGAGTAGAAGTTCCCTTTTCTCCTGTGATTATTAACTTACTAATGTGTATTCTATTCATACGTTACTCCCTTCCAACTGCTGATTTAGTAGCATAATTGACTAATTCAGTTTCTGACATATTAGATGTTTTGCGAATAACTGTTGAAAGAGATTGAACATACTTATTGAAGTAATCTCCCTCCATGTTCTCACAAACCCATATTCCATGATTATTTATCTGATATAAAAACCCATATTGATTTTTAAGAGGTTTAATCATTCCTTTAGTTACTAAAGTTTTTAATGCCTGTGTTATAAGTTTTCTTCTTGATGCGATTTCACTAAAACTATAAGAACTATCACCATGAAGGTTGCTTTCAAGTAGATTATAGTTTTTTCCATATGTAGTAAATAAATCTAATGCTGTAATGGTATCTACAGAGTGAGATTTTTTAGATACATATAGGAGGATTAATATTCGAAGAGAAATTTCTAAATCAGTATTAAATATCTTTGTCATAATCAACCACCCACTCAATCTTCCCATCATTTACGAGCATATGAACCAACCCTTGCTTTTCAGAAGGTCCGACTAAACCATTAGTACTACGTCCTAAATACGCCTTACTATAAGTAAAAAGTACAACATGTTCCATCGTTTTATCAACTCGTTCCATTGCATCTTTATATGCTCTTAATACAACACTTCGAACACCCATATATGTTTCATTTTTTACGTTATTAAACTCCTCTTCACCATCAGTAAATATATCTCTAATTTGATGCAATAAACTTTCAGCACTAAAATAATATTCACGTTGGAATTTTAGATGTGTTTCATATCTTGGGTGCATTGATTTAAGGTCATCGATGGTAATAGAACCAAATTTTTCAACATGTGAATAGACACGTAATAATGCAGTAATATATGGAAGTTCAAAATCTGAAAAATCATCTGGTGGTAATAATTCAGGTGGTAGGTTAAAAGTCCTACCGACTATTTTTATTCTTCCACTACCAATAAATTCAACATCTCTAACACTTGTAGATGGTTTGAGATTAACAATGTAATAAAGAATTTGATCGAATGTTTCAGTGATGTCCCTTTCAAAAGTATCGATTGAAATATTAATTTTATGTTTATTAAATTCAAGGATCATTTTTTCTTTAGCTTCATATGTCATGTCGTTACAAAAATCTTCAAAAGTGCTAGAGTCTATGTTTGATCTAATAAAAGAAGCAACATCTTTAGGTAAAGCTTCTGAACCATTAAAAATCTTACGTAAGTAATCGTCAAGTAATTCATCAAGTGGATTTTCTTCATCGGATGGCAAAATAAAAGCATTCAAATATGCTTTAACTTTATCGCCAATTGTTACTCTTCCGGTGGATGATCCACTTTTTACTTTATAGTCTAAATGCTGGTCTAAAATTCCTAAAAATTCGCTTAATTTCACCCAATAATATCCCCCTTTTATTCCGGAGTTGTTAGGACACTCCGTTTGGCTCCGAGTTAGAATTTTTACTTGATATAAAATTATGACGTAAATAAAAGAAATGTTTGTTTGATACTTAAATTATATCACAAATTATTTATATTTACAATTTAACTCGAAGTTTAAATTCGTGATTGCAAACTTGAAAAAGAGATTACTTGTTTGCCCAGTTCTAGAATGGGTGTTCGCAAAAACAAGTAATCTCTTAAATACAGCAGAACAAACTATTGCGAGGGATGTCTGCAAAATGAAATGGAAGTATACTCAACTACCATTCTTTTTGCGACGTCCTAATTTGCGTAAAAAAGAAGAGACTTCCATTTCAGAACATCAATCTGATTTGGAGGTTTTTTATATGAAGATTAAGTATGTTTTTGCAGATGGTACTGTTAGTGAAGTCGAAGTAGATGAAGAGTATGGTCGTTTACATTTGGAAGCTGAACGAAAGATCGAAAATGACAATCGTAGATGGAGATATCACGTTAAAGCATCTCTTGACAATTGCGATTATGAAGGTGAATGGTTCCAAGATCCAAATCCAACACCACACGAACAAATGTTGATAGATACCGAGTATGTAGAATCAGAAAAGAAAGTTCAAGAATTCAAGAAGACTTTAACTGATATTCAATTAAAAAGATTAGAAATGCTCGAACAAGGAATGACACAAAGAGAGATTGCTGATAGAGAAGGTGTCAACTTGAATGCAGTTCAAAAGTCCATTGAGCAGATTAGAAAAAAATATAGAAGATTTTTTGACAAATAGGGTGGTCAAAAGGTGGTCGAAATCTCCATACAGTGAGGGACAAAGATATCCCCAGAAAGGAGATACAAGATGAAACACAAAATGAATATTAATGTTTCAAAGGAACAGGAATCAAATGGTGTTCTGACTTGTAAAAAGGTGAAGATGAAAAAAGGCTTATTTAAAAAGTTTTTTGGAGACTCACAAAAAGTAACAATCATTATTCCAGGAGATTCAGTAAGTGATGTCACAATTAGTGAAATCAAAGAGAAGGGTGATGGTGGAAGCGGTGGCAGATAAATTACATTCAAGAACTCATTCACCAAGTAAGTCATCTATATATTTCACATGTCCAGCTAGTACGAAGTTTTTTGAGATGTTTCAAGACGAACCAGGACTTGAAGCTATTTATGGTACGGAAACACATACATTAGGTGAAACACTTCTAAGACAATCCCTTCGTATATCTAATTTTGAAAACAATGAAATCAAGTCAGCTGAGGAAGTCATAAGAGATTTGACACAGTACGATGATGAGATGCAAAAGCTCGCTGAAGGATACGCAAATAAAGCTATGAGTCTAATTGAATCTGAAAGAAAACGAATCGGACATGATCCAATAGTTTTTATTGAAGAAACTTTAAACATGAATTGGCTTATGGAAGGTATGGTTGGAACCTTAGACTTAGGAGTTATTGCTGATGATGTTATGACAGTAGTTGATTTAAAAACTGGTCGGTCAAGGGTTGATTCATGGGTTACAAAAGAAGAAGGTAAGAAACAGCCAAACTCACAAATTGGGTTGTACTCATTAGGACTTTACCACAACATAGGAAAACTATATCCAATTAAAAAAGTAAGACTAATCATTGTACAAGAAAGAATAAATCATATTTCTCAATACGAGCTAACTCTTGAAGAATTGTTGGAATGGGAAAAAGATGTAGTTGTTCCAGCTATCCAAAAAACACTTGAACCTAATCCTATAGCAGTTCCAAATAAGGGATGTAAATGGTGTCCTGGAAAACATGTTTGTGTGGCAAGAAAGAACGCTAATCTTGAATTATTTGAGAAATCACCAAAAGAGGTTGAATTACTCTCTGATGATGACATTGAGGAGTTGCTACCTAAGATGGATGAGCTCATCAAATTTGCTGAAGACATAAAGGCGTATGCATTGAAAAGATTACTTGATGGTCATAAATACAAAAAGCATAAATTAGTTTATTCAAGAGTAACACGCTCATTTACTGACAACGATAGTGTCGCAAAGATACTTGAAGATAACGGTTACGAAGCTTATAGCAAACCCAAGTTACTAGGAATAACTGAGATTCAAAAACAACTAGGAAAGACAAAACTAAATGAACTTTTAGGTGAATACATCACCACAACGAAAGGTTCGATCACCATTGCTACATCTGATGATGAGCGTGAAGAAGTAAACATTGAAAGTTATAAGGAGGATAAATCTATATGAGTTTTGCATTTGAAATTATTAAGGGTCAAGAAAATAGACCAATAAAACTAGGTATCTATGGAGCTGAGGGAATTGGTAAGACAAGCCTAGCCAATGAACTCCCTGATGCTTTAATCGTTGATACAGAAAACGGTAGTTCAAGAATCAATTGTAGAAGAATTAAATGTTCAAGTTGGGAAAATCTTATTGCCATTGTCAAAGCAGTTATTGATAATCCTCCAATCTGTAAAACGTTAGTTATTGACACATTAGATAAAGCTGAAAGTTTCTGCATTGATTATTTATGTCAAAAGTTCAGAAAAGCAAATATCGAAGATTGGGGTTACGGGCGTGGATATACCATCTTACAGGATGAAGTAAATCGTTTATTTGAACAATTAAACAAAGTAATTGATGCAGGTATTCATGTAGCAGTAATCGCACACGGTAAACCAAGAAAGTATGAATTACCGGAGGAAGCCGGGGCTTTCGATAGATGGGAGTTAAAACTCACTAGGCAAGTAGGACCTCTCTTCAAGGAATGGTGTGATATTTTACTTTTCTGTAATTACAAGACCTATGTGGTTACAACCGAAAACAATACTAAAAAAGCTCAAGGTGGAAAACGTGTAATGTACACCACTCATCATGCTTGTTGGGATGCTAAAAATAGATTCAATTTACCCGAGGAATTAGAACTTAGCTATAAACCTATTGCTCATCTATTCAGTGGTAGGGTAGATGTTCAAAAAAAGGCAGAAGATGACTCTTCAAAAGATAAGTCAACCAATCATACAAAATTACAAAAGTTGATGGAAGAGTCAAATGTTAGAGCAGACGATTTAGAACAAGTCGTTATTGAACGCGGACATTATCCAGAGAATACAAAAATTGATGGCTTTTCAGAGGATTTTATAAATCGATGGATATTCCCTAATTGGAAAAAAATCGTAGACACAATCAATAAGAATAAAGAAGGAGATAAATAATTATGGAAGAAAATAAAAACTATTTAATCGATTGGAATGATGAAATTTCAAATGAAGGTCAGGAGTTTGTCACTCTTGCAGAAGGAGATTACTTATTTAGAGTAATCAAGTTTGAACGTGGAAGATATTTAGGATCAGCTAAAATTCCGCCATGTAATAAAGCAATCATTACAGTTGAAGTTCCTACTGAAAAAGGCGTAGCAATCGCAAAAGTAGACCTTATCTTATATCGAACACTTGAATGGAAATTGTGTGCCTTCTTTAGATCTATCGGGCAAAAGAAGCATGGTGAAAAACTTGTCATGGATTGGAATAGGGTGCTAAACGCTGTAGGCAAAGCTCACTTTAAACCTCGTACTTACACTAATCAAAATGGTGAAGAAAGAATCATAAACGATATTGAAAAGTTTATCGATTACGATGAAGAATTCTTCAAAGAACAAGGATTAGACAGCCAAATTAAAATCTCAGATGATGATTTACCGTTCTAAGAGGTGGTTATATGTTAAGACCATATCAACAAGAATGCATTGATGCTATTAAGCATGAATGGTTTGAAGAAGAGCACTCTCGAACTTTGGGGGTGCTCCCTACAGCTTCTGGTAAAACAATCATCGCAGCTGGATTAATCCAAGACTTAATTGATTCATCTAAAAGAGTGCTATTTTTAGCACATCGTAATGAATTAATTAATCAAGCCTATGACAAAATTAAAAGTTTTACAGGCATTGAATGTGCAATTGAAAAAGCGGAAGAAACATCAATTGGAAAAGATAACAAAGTCGTTGTGGGGTCCATACAAACTCTTTGTCGAGAATCAAGACTTAGTAAATTTCCAAAAGACTATTTCGACATGATTATCGTTGACGAATGCCATCATATTTTAGCTGATTCATATATGACAATTCTCAATCATTTTAATGAAGCTAGAGTTCTTGGTATTACTGCAACTCCTGATCGTGGCGATCAAAAGAATCTAGGACAATTTTTCGATTCAAAGGCATATGAATACACAATGGCACAAGGAATAAAAGATGGGTGGTTATCACCAATTAAAGCACAAATGATACCACTTCAACTTGATATTCATGATGTTTCAATTACACAAGGTGACTATAATGCAGGTCAAATTGGTAGTGCCCTTGAACCATATTTAAACCAAATAGCACTAGAAATGCTTAAGTACTGTAAGGATAGAAAAACTGTCGTGTTCTTACCACTTGTTAAAACTAGTCAAAAGTTCTGTGACTTGTTGAATCTTTATGGAATGAGAGCGGTAGAGGTCAATGGCAATAGCAAGGATAGAGACCAAATCCTAGCTGACTTTGAAGCTGGTGAGTATGACGTTCTATGTAACAGTATGTTACTTACAGAGGGATGGGATTGTCCATCAGTGGATTGCATTATTGTCCTTCGTCCTACAAAGGTAAGAAGTTTATATCAACAAATGGTCGGTCGTGGATTACGCATCGCTCCTGGAAAGAAAGACTTATTATTACTTGACTTTCTTTGGATGACTGAAAGACACGATTTATGTAGACCAAGTGTGCTAGTTTCAAAAGATGCCGATATTGCAGAAAGAGTCAATCAAAAGATTGTAGATAGTGGAGCAGGAATAGATCTTATTTTTGCTAACGAAAGTGCTGAAAAAGATATTATTGCTGAACGTGAAGCTGCACTTGCTCGTGAACTTGCTGCAATGAGAAAAAGACAACTTAGACTTGTTGATCCAATTCAATATGCATTCTCTATTGAAGCAGAAGATTTGGCACGTTATCAGCCTACATTCGTTTGGGAAATGGGACCTGTCACTGAAAAGCAAAAAGACTACCTTGAAAAACATGGCATATTAGCTGACACAATAGAAAACTGTGGACTTGCAAGTCTTATCATTGATAAGTTAAAGAAACGCCAAATGGAAGGTTTAGCTACACCAAAACAAATTAGATACTTAGAAAGCAGAGGATTCCGTCATGT
This sequence comes from Bacilli bacterium, assembly GCA_035326105.1. Lineage (NCBI taxonomy): Bacteria > Bacillati > Bacillota > Bacilli > Bacilli bacterium. The sequence continues at coordinate 890,439 of DAOKYO010000001.1, read as the reverse complement.
GGGTACATGGAGTTTCGATGATGCTACTGACATGATTAACAGAATCGCAAGTAATAACTGGTTCATACCTAGAGGTATTAATGCCGCTACATATCAACCTTAATAGGAGGGTCATATGGACAACAACATTATTAAAGCTCTTAAAAATCTAGATGTTTCATCCTTAACATATCAAGAATGGATTAATGTTGGTATGGCATTAAAAGCTGAAGGATATGATTGGAATGTTTGGGATGATTGGAGCAAGAATGACTCTCGATACAAACCAGGAGAATGTGAGAAGAAATGGAGGACCTTTACAGGGTCTTCCACTCCCATCACTGGCGGAACAATTATTCAAATGGCAAAGGATAGAGGATATGTTTCGTTTTCCTTTGATGGCGATGGATGTTTAGATTGGGATTCTGTAATTGAGTATGATGGTGATGGAATCGTATATGAAATGCCAAAATGTGATACACCAGTTGAACAGCTAACAAAGTATATAAAAACATTATTTAAAGAAGATGAATATGTGTCATACTGCACCAATGATGTGTGGCAAGACAAAGATGGAAAATTGATGCCTTCAAAAGGTGCTTATGATAGAACAGCAAAAGAACTGCTTGAAAGTTTAGAAAAACATCCTGACGATTTAGGAGCAACAGTAGGAGACTGGAAAGATGAATGTGGTGCTTGGATTAGATTTAATCCAGTTGATGGAAAAGGAATAAAGAACGAAAACATTACACGTTTTGAATATGCTCTTGTTGAGTCAGATGATTTAGCAATATCAGAACAAGACGCAACATATCGAAGACTTGAATTACCTATTGCTTGCTTAGTAAGTAGTGGTGGTAAAAGCCTACATGCAATCGTAAAAGTCAATGCGAGTGATCAAGAAGAGTATCGTAGAAGAGTCGACTTTCTTTATGACTATCTTGAAAAGAATGGATTAAAAGTCGATAAGCAAAATCGAAATCCATCACGACTATCTAGAATGCCTGGTGTAACAAGAAATGGAAAACAGCAAACATTAATTGCAACAAACATAGGTAGAAAAGACTGGACCGAGTGGATGGATTTTGTTGAAGGTATCAATGATGAACTACCAAGTTTAACGTACCTTGCTGATGAACTGAAACATCCTATAAAATTACCGGAAGCTTTGATTGAAGGTGTATTAAGAGTTGGACATAAGATGATTGTTTCAGGTTCATCAAAAGCAGGTAAATCCGTTTTACTTATGGAACTTGCTATATCACTTGCATGCGGTGGTTTATGGCTTAACTTTAAATGCAAAAGTTCAAAAGTGCTTTATGTGAATTTGGAAATTGATCCTGCATCATGTATCAACCGCTTTAAGACAATTATGGATGCAAAAGGTATCGATTATAAATATGCAGATAATATCGCAATATGGAATCTTCGCGGACATGCTATCCCAATGGATAAACTTGTTTCAAAACTTATTAGAAGAGTAAAGAATCAAAACTACTCTGCTGTGATAATTGATCCGATTTATAAAGTTATTACAGGTGATGAGAACAAAGCATCAGATATGGGACAATTTTGCAATTACTTCGACCGTATTTGCTCAGAAACAGGAGTGTCGGCTATTTATTGCCATCACCATTCTAAAGGCACACAGGGGCAAAAAAAAGCCCAAGACAGGGGGTCTGGAAGCGGAGTGTTTGCACGTGACCCAGATGCTATCATTGACCTTATTCAGCTTGATACTACACCAGAGTTTATTCTAAAAAATGCAGCGAATGAATTTTCAACAGCATGGAGAGTTGAAGGTTCACTACGTGAATTCCCTAATTTCAAACCAGTGAATATTTGGTTTAACTATCCAGTCCATGTGGTCGATGCAACAGGAGTACTACAAAGTATTTATGCTGAAGGTTCGAGAGATGCTAATCTCGCTAAGTCAGGAAAAAGAAAGCAAACAAAGGAAGACCGTGAAGAGGAGTTCGATGATGCATTTGATGCTGCGTGTATGGGAAAGAAAAGCTGTACAGTAAAAGAACTTGCTGAGTACTTAGATGTTACTGAAAGAACTATTCAATCAAGAATCAAAGAGTTTAATGATAAGTATTTATGCAGTAAAGGTGAGGTGTTTAGAAAGTGATGCATGAAACGAAAAAAGGAGCAAATATCATATTTTCGCAAAACGAAGAAAATAGGAAAAATTACCTATTTTCGGAAAACGAAAAAAGGGCTTATATATATAGTTTCGCTTCGCTTACACACGCTGACGCCTCGTTTTGTAGGAAAGGGCATTTAATGATGCCCCTTTCCCAAAACAAAGCATCAAGAGGCAACTCCCTTTTTTCAAAAAAAAATGAGGTGGTCTCATGAAGATATTTTTACTAATTGATCCACCGAAAACGACAGCTCAAATGCAGAAGATAGCAATGGTAAATGGAAAACCTAGAATCTATAAGCCGTCAAAGGTTTTGGAAGCAAGAAATATACTAATCAAACATCTTAGACCTTTCAAACCTAAAGAAACGATACAAGGACCTGTTGAACTCAAAGTCACATGGCTATTTCCAAGAGGAAAAAAACATAAGCATAATGAATGGAAAGTAACAAAACCTGACACGGATAATCTGCAAAAGATGTTAAAAGACTGTATGACTGAATTGGGTTTTTGGAAAGATGATGCTTTAGTGGTTAAAGAAATAGCAGAGAAGATTTGGTCAGATGAACCGACTGGTATATGGATTAATATTGAAGTCTTAAGTAAGTTTAAGGAGGAAGCTGGATGAATATAAAAGAATATCTATCTAGATATCACAATACACAAGTGAAAATTGAAAAGTTAGAAATGATAGTTGCTGAATACATTCGTCTTGCAAACTCCATACCAGGAATCAATTACGATCAGATTAGAGTTGATGGCACTAAGAGTTTAAAAGCACCATTTGAAAAGTGGATTCTAAAAGCACTTGATGATGAGTTAATCATTAAAGCATTAAAAAAGGAACTACCGATTATTAAAGGTGAAATAATCACAACTATTGAAGCATTACATGATTCGGATTGTAAAAGGGTATTAATTCATCGCTATATTGATTGGTTAAGTTGGAGTGAAATCTCTAAGTTAATGTTCTTTTCAACAGCTACTATTAGACGATTACATGATAAAGCTCTCCTAGAAATCAAAGAATTGTTGAATGGCAAGGCTGAGCAGGCTTGAGCAGGGATGAAACATTGTGAAACTGTCAAGTGTGTGATAAGATTAAAATGTATAAAGATGTAGCCAAAGGGCGGTTACAAAAAATTATGGAATACTGGCTTTATAAACCAGCCTAGAAACTAATGAAAGAATTCAGAAATGAGTTCTTTTTTGTTTTTGCAGAGATACTTGTAGTATTCCAACTGGTAAGCTATTACAGTTATTTACCTACAGTTGGAGTGATTATATGAAAGGAAAATTGCTAGACCTATATGAACGATGGGAAAAGTCAGGGCATTTAGAGAGTAAGTTAAAATCAATTGCTGAGATGGTATCTAAACGTGCAACTCAAAGACAAGTTGCTGAATATTTAGGTGTCACTGAGAAAACGATTATCAAACTGAGAAAAGTACATCCAAAGCTGAATGATGCATTTCAGTATGGGGATGAAGAGTTAAAACACAAACTACTTGATGCTATATATCAAAGAGCTATTGGTTTTGAATATGAAGAAACACAAACAGTAATTGAGGAAACAAAGACTGGTACTAAGAAACGAATCACTAAGTTTAAGAAACAGTCTCTTCCAGACATTGCTGCAATTAAATATCTACTCATTACGAAGTTCGGTATTGAGTACAACGAGAAAAAGGCGGAAATTGATCTTATGGCCAAACGCCTAGAAAAAGATGATGAGGAATGGGTAAATGAATACTCTGATGAAACTGTCATTGACAAAAAGAAGGCACTATCACAACGAAAGAAATAGGTATCTATATGTTAAAAGTAATTGAGTTGTTTGCAGGTGTTGGATCTCAAACTGAATCACTTAAAGAGATAGGCATCGAGCATGAAGTTGTAGCCATATCAGAGATCGATAAGTATGCATCAAGAGCATATGAGTTATTACATGGTAATGTTAACAATTTAGGAGATATTAAATCCATAGATGAGTTACCTAAAGCTGACTTGTGGACTTACTCGTTCCCATGCACGGACATTTCACTCGCAGGAGCACAAAAAGGATTCGATAAAGGTTCAAACACACAAAGTAGTCTGATATGGGAAGTTGAAAGACTACTTAATAAGGCAAAAGACACAAATACACTACCATCAATCCTACTCATGGAAAATGTAAAGGCACTCGTAAGCAAAAAGTTTATTACTGAGTTTGATGTATGGTTAAAGTATTTGGAATCATTAGGTTACACAAATAAATATCAAGTTCTAAACGCAAAAGACTACAACACTCCTCAAAATCGTGAGAGAGTGTTTTTATTTAGCTTTAAAGAAGATACTGACTATCAGTTTCCTGAAAAGCAAGAACTATTACTAAAACTAGCTGATTTGTTGGAAGACAAAGTTGACGACAAGTATTTCATATCGATTGAACGAATTAATAACTTCAATGATATGACGAACAGGAACGGATTTATTAGAGGTTTAACTTTTAAGCCGCATGAAATAACTAGTCCTTTTGCTTATACGATTACAACTCGTAGTGGAGCAAGGTCAACTGATAACTTCATCATTGTTCCTGAAAAAACAATTCGTGGATATAAAGAAGCAGAAGTTGGAGATGGTATTTATATCAATAGACCACATCAAAAACGTGGTGTTGTTCAAAAAAGTAAAATCCAAACACTAAAAACAACTGTGAATGACATTGGAGTAGTGGTTAATAGAGATGATTTAATATCTATTCGCAAAATTACACCTCGTGAAGCTTGGAGATTGATGGGGTGGAAAGATGAACGTATAGATTTAGTAATAAGAGAGTTTTCTGATTCACAACTCTATAAAATGGCTGGAAATGGAATAGTTATCAATGTACTTAAGGCAATGTTTGAAAAATTGAAGATAGATGGGGTAATAAAATGAATATAGTGATGAAAAAGCCATCGGAGTTGTTAGTATACGAAAACAACCCAAGAAATAACGATACTGCAGTCGATGCTGTGGCAAATAGTATCAAAGAGTTCGGATTCAAGGTTCCAATTGTAATTACGAGCGATAATGTAATTATTGCTGGACACACAAGGCTTAAAGCAAGCCTTAAACTAGGATTAGCAACTGTGCCTTGTATTGTTGCTGATGACCTCACAGAAGGGCAAATAAAAGCCTTTCGTTTGGCTGATAACAAGACGGCAGAGCTTGCTACATGGGACTTTTCTAAACTCGAAGAAGAATTATCAAATATCGAAATGGATATGAGTGTCTTTGGATTTGAAGCATTAGAGGCTGAGGTTCCTGATAATGCAACAGATGATGATTTTGACCCTTCAAGTGAATTGAGCGAAACACCGTACTCAAAGCAAGGAGATATATTTGAGTTAGGTTCTCATAGAGTCATGTGTGGTGATTCAACTGATAAAGAAAGTGTAGAGAAATTACTTGATGGACAAAAAGTAGACATGACATTTACCGATCCACCTTACAATGTTGATTATGAAGGTACAGCTGGGAAGATTAAGAATGATAAGATGGGAGATGAAAGTTTCTATCTTTTTCTTTTTAATGCGTTCAAGAACATCTTTGACAACACGAAACCTGGTGGAGCAATCTATGTTTGTCACGCTGATACGGAAGGTTTGAACTTTAGAAATGCGTATAAGAATGCAGGTTTTAAGTTAGCGGAGTGTCTTATTTGGGTAAAGAATGCATTAGTACTTGGTAGACAAGATTATCATTGGCGACATGAACCAATTCTTTATGGATGGAAAGAAGGTGCTGCTCATTATTTTATTGATGACCGCACGCAAGATACGATTTGGGAATACAACAAACCTAAACGAAATGAAGAACATCCAACGATGAAACCATTGGAACTTTGTGGAAGAGCAATTTCTAACTCATCAAGAGTTGGTGAAGTTGTTTTAGACTTATTTGGTGGTTCTGGATCAACTATGATCGCATCGGATCAGCTTCAAAGAAAATCTTACCTAATGGAACTTGATGAGCGATTCGTTGATGTTATTGTAAAAAGATACCTTAGACACAAAGGTTCGATTGCAGAATGCTACTTAATAAGAGATGGCAAAAAAATAGAACTCAGTTCAATTGATGAGTTCAAAAATGTATTAAATGATATTGAAGAAGTCTCAAAATAATAGTCACTATAGTGAAAAATTGACTTGCTATAAGTCGTTTTTTATTGATATATAGTAGTAACCAAATAAAAGTGGTTAGAAAAGAGGCATAGCAAATGAAGGTTTTATTTGAAAGAAAAGCATTCAAGGAACAAATCATACCACAAGATGAATTTGTGATTGAGAAAGTAGTAGAGATTCCAATCAAGCAGTTTAATAAGTTCTTAGACGACATGCTTGGGGATTACAACTTCATAAAAGAACATAAGGATATGATGCATATCGATAACAATAACGTATGGCATTCAATTTTAGTTACAGCTAATGATGTAGACTTTGGAATCCTTGTTCAATCAGAAGGATACAGTTATGCAAGATACTCAGCTTATATTAGAAAAGATGAAATAGGAGGTTCTAGCAATGGATAAGCAACAATCTCTTAATCATTGGATCAAAGAATTTAATGAAGGCAAGTTTGATTCAAAGGACACAAAAGTTCAAATAGAAGCTGGATGGTATGATTGGTTTTGTAAAGATACAAGTCTTGCCAATAAAACTATGAAGATGGGTAACATCATTAAACAAATTAAACCTTGCGGAAAGGTCGACCTGGAAACAAGCTATGTATGGTTCAAGAATAACTGTCCGATAAGTGGTCCACTATTTGATGATTTTAGAATTGCAGACATTGAAACAAACAATACCTTAATCCTAGTTCAAATGGATTGTGTGTGGAACGATTCAAAATACACAGTGTATGAACGATTAGACGGATTCGATAAGCCAGTACTTAAAACCAACTCTTCAAGAGAACTAGTCAAGTGGTTGAATAAAGGATGGAATGAGTAATGTTCAAAGAATATAACGCACATCCAAAAGGTATCAAAACGACTGATTGTGTCGTAAGAGCTATCAGCACTGCAATGGATAAAGATTATGTGGAATGCAGGAGAGAACTCAATCAAAAGAAACGAGAATGGAAATTCACAAGTTATAAAGATACTGAGTTCTTATACAGATATTTTGAAAGCAGTCCAAGACTTATATTCAAAGCTGTAAAAGGTGAGCCACGAATTAAAGGTAGCGACTTCTGCGAACTACATCCAAAGGGAACTTACATTTTAAAGATGGCAGGGCATGTTGCAGTGTGCATCGATGGAGTTATTCTGGATACTTGGGATTGTTCATATCGTTCGGTCTATACCGCATGGGAAATAAAAAAATAGTAATTGGGAGCGTTAAGCTCCTTTTTTACTCGTTAATGGAGGAAGTTAAAGTATGCAAGTAATAACAAGCGAATCAGTGTTTAGTGGACATCCAGATAAGGTTTGTGACCAAATCAGCGATGCAATTCTAGATGCTATATTAGTACAAGATAAAAACGCAAGAGTAGCAGTTGAAACAGCCATCAAGGATGATTTCGTATTTGTCTTTGGTGAGGTTACAACAACTGCAAAAGTTGATTATAAAGAAGTAGCAATTAACAAACTAAAAGAAATAGGATACGATGAAACATTTAATGTCCTAGAGAAGATTAGTAGACAATCACCTGATATTGCACTTGGTGTTGATTCAACTGAATCACACGAACAAGGTGCAGGTGATCAAGGGATCATGTTTGGCTATGCATGTATTGAAACAAAAGAATTAATGCCGTTACCAATTATGCTAGCAAATCAAATCTCTAAAGTAATGGATAAAGCTAGAAAAGAAAAGTATTCAAACATCTTTGGTCCTGATGGTAAATGTCAGGTTTCAGTTGAATATGAAAAGGGTAAACCGAAGAAGGTAAAAACAATTGTTGTTTCAGCCCAAACAAAAGAGTGGGTGACTAGAGAACAATACGAAGGTATCATCATCAATGAAGTACTAACAAAAGTACTAGATGAGAAGACAATCAAAGAAGCTGTTATTTTAATTAATCCAACAGGAGAATTTGTGATTGGTGGTCCATATGCAGATTCAGGTTTAACCGGTCGAAAGATTATTGTAGACACATATGGTGGATATGCAAAACATGGTGGTGGAGCCTTTTCTGGCAAAGACGTGAGCAAGGTTGATCGAAGTGGGGCTTATTATGCTAGGTTCGTAGCAAAAGCCATTGTAAGGGCAAATTTAGCGGACAGGTGCGAAGTTCAGCTTGGGTATGTGATTGGTATTTCTAATCCTGTAAGTATTCATATAAATACGTTCAATACAGGTGTTATTAGTGATGAAGCAATTCAAGAACTTGTAAGTAAGATATTTGATTTTAGACCTTCAATGATTAGAAAAGAATTATTACTTGATGAAGTTAAGTATCAAGACTTAGCTAAGTATGGTCACTGTGGAAGAGAAGATTTAAATGTTGCTTGGGAATCAGTAGACTTAAAAGCTAAGCAGTTAAGGAAATTATATGAAGAAACCAAAAGAGCTTCACAGGTTCTATAAATCGAAGGCTTGGTTCATTGCTCGCAATATCAAAACAAACGCCACACAGGGCAAGTGTGAGCGATGTGGTGCCGTAGGTGAAGAGGTCCATCACAAGATAAGACTAACAACAGAAAATGTCGTTGATAGTAACATTAGCATAAATCAAGACAACCTAGAGTTGTTATGTAGAGATTGTCATAATGATGAGCATGGAAGGTTTAAAAAGAAAGAAGTTCTATTTGATGAAGATGGTAATTTTATACCTTGAATGATAAAATTGAAATAAGGGGGTAAATTGCTATGCACACTTTAGAAGAAAACTTTATTAGAGCAGTATTATTAGCAAACGCTATCAATAATAAAATTGATATAAAGACAAAGTTATTATCTCAGGAAGAATTAAATAAATCACTTGAATTAATTGTTTATCAAGATACGTCAATGATGGTTAATCAAATGATTGTTTTTCAAGCTAGAAAGTTATATGAAGCAGAAAAACTTAGAATCGATAATCAATTGTTTGGTTTGACAGACGAAGAATGGAAATATCTGAAACTATTAAGAGAAGAATTTACACATGCAAAAACGGATGAATCACAAAGACTTAGAGTTTTAGGCGACGCAAATACTGAATTATACCCATTAATTGGAAAACTATTTGATTTCATTGTTAAAAAACACTTATTGAATAACGATGATTTTAGTAAATTTAGTAAGGAATATGAGAGAGTCATTTTTGAATTATAATCCCCCCCAGTGCGCTCTAACATCATCTCAAGGGGTACCGCATGGGTGGGCCTTTAAAAAATGGAAGCCTGATTTTTTGAAAATTCAGATCTTGGAGGACAAAATGATTATGCAAGACCTAGAAAAAAGTTTCTTAAATGTCTTATTACTAACTCATGGGATCACTGAAAAGATAGAAAAGAAGTTTATTGAATCAAAATTAACTAATATAAAATTCATTAATGAATATCCATCATATGCAGATTTGAATCACCTGATGTATCAATCAGCACTTCTTCAAGCACGCAAACTTTGGGAAGCTAATCACCGTTACAACTTAACAAACGAAGAATGGCTCAAGGTTAGAGAATTTAGAAATGAGATTGTTCATTCTGATGATAAAAATAAGCAAAATCTGAAAGTCATAGGCGATTTGAACTTTGAGTTAATTCCTCTTTTAAACAAGATTAGTGAAGCAATTTATGAGAAGTATAATCTTAATGGCAACTTAAAGTATGAAGAATATGTTAATAAATATTTAAAGGATATAGAGAATTTCTAAAAATTATCAAGTCACTACGGTGGCTTTTTATTTTCATTGAAAGTGAGTGAACAATATGGCAGTGATTGATAAAGTACAAATTGAATATGAAAGATTAAAGACGCTCTTTTTATCAGTTGAACAATCAAAGAGTGAACTTGTGGATAATTTAATCAATGAAGCAGCTTTTATGAGAGTTCAATTAGAATCACTTCAAAACCAAATTAGAAAATATGGTGCAGTGCAGATTTCTAAAAAAGGTGCACAACGTCAAACTGAAGCAGCCAAGTATTACACGAAACTAGTGAATGCATATGGAACAGTCATCAAAACACTTAATTCCATTATGGGTAAAAACATAATTGATGAAGATGATGAATTTGACAAGTTCATAGGCAGAATGTCAGAATGAACTATTTATTAATGTATTACAATGAGATTCAAAAGGGCAAAATAAAAGTTGGTAAAGAATTACTAACAGTCCTTGAATCACTTATTAAAGATATGGATAATCCTAGATACACTTTTGATGAACGTCCTGGAAATACACGAATCGAGTTTATAGAAACTTTCTGCAAACATACTAAAAGTCCATTTAACGGAGAACCATTTATTCTTGAACTTTGGGAGAAAGCAGTACTTCAAACTGCTTATGGATTTAAAATGGCAGATACTAATTTAAGAAGATTCAATGAAGTATTATTGTTGATTGCTAGAAAGAATGGTAAGACAACATTCATTGCAGGTATTGATTTAGCTGAGTTTTTCTTATCTAAAGGTGGAGTTGATATCGTATGTGCATCTAATACATCTGAACAAGCGAATATCCTATTTGAAGAAATCAATAACATGAGAGAAGGTTCAAAAGCTCTATCGAATGCAAAAAGAAGTAAAAAGAATATCTTTCATATTTACTCGCCAAAAACGAAAAACAAGATAAAAAAACTATCTGCACAATCTAGAAACAAGGATGGCTACAATATAGAGGTTGGATGTATTGATGAGGTTCATGAAATGACTGATTCGAAAGTCTATGATGCCATCAAGCAAAGTCAATCTACCAAAGAAGAACCTTTGATTTTCATCATTACAACTGAAGGTAATACAGTCGGTGGTTTCTTAGATAGTAAACTTGATTATGTTAGAAAAATGATCAAAGGGGAGATCCACGATGAACGTGTACTTCCCTGGTTATATACTCAAGACTCAATTAATGAAATATATGAAGATAAAAGTACATGGCAAAAAAGTAACCCAAGCTTAGGTACTGTTAAGACTTACTCATATCTTGAGGATTTAATGAATAAATCCAGACACGACTTAGCAACACGAGTTACGATGCTTTGTAAAGACTTCAATGTTAAACAGTTAGAACAAGGATCATGGTTGACTTATAATGATTTAAATAATGAAACAACCTATGACATCAATGAGCTAAGAAACAGTTACGCTATTGGTGGTGTTGACTTATCATCAACAACCGACCTTACAGTTGCACTCTTATTATTAATTAAAGATGGTAAGAAGTATGTTATTCCACAATTTTTTATGCCAAGTGAAGTAATTAAACGTAGAAAAGAAGAGGATAATGTACCCTATGATATATGGGTTCAAAGAGGATTAATTACTGTAACTGAAGGTAATCAAAATGACTTCACACTTGTGACACAGTGGTTTCTAACAATGATAAGAACCTATGAGATTAGACCTTTATGGGTTGGGTATGATCCATGGAATAGTCAGTACTGGACTAAAGAAATGGAAGACTTAGGTTTTGAAATGGAGAAGGTCAGACAAGGGATTTATTCTTTATCAGAACCAATGAAACAATTAGAAGCTGATCTAAAAAATGGTAATGTGATCTACAACAATAATCCAATTATGAAATGGAACTTATCAAATACACAAGCTAAGATTGATATCAATGGAAACATTCAACCATCAAAACTTGGAAGTAAATATAAAAGGATTGATGGAGCTGTAGCACTCATCATCGCCTATGCAGTTCTTAATCGATATAAACTTGAATATGAAAACATGTTATAATTGCTTTAAAGAATAGGTGGTAATCATGGATAAACAAGTAGATTTTAAGAATTTTACAAAGTTAGACCTAGATAATTTAATAAGTGTTGCATTTCCATTTCATATTGCTCTATTAGGTGAGGCGATAATTGGTTATTTTATGCAAGAATATTTGAAGTCCATTTCTGTCAAGGTTGAGAAATATCAAGTGTTTCAATCTAGTATATACTTTGAACACGCACATCTTACTATTTATAAGTTGCTACTTGATCAATCAGGAAAATCATCTTTAAATATACAAAAACTAATTAGCATTTTAATTGATCTTGAATATAATCCAGATAAGAATGATGACTTACAAGAGTTAAGAAAAGAAATTCAAGCAAATGTTATCAAAAAGTATGAAGGAGTTTTAAATCATGTTAGAACTTTTCGAAACAAGCTTCATGCCCATATAATTGTAATGCCTATTGAAGAAAAGCCTAAATTGAGTAATAACTCAAATATCTATTACAAAGACTTGATGCCATTGATAAATGCGACAATAGTGTATTACATAAAACTCATGACTATTTTAGGTTTTAATCATGATTTAAATGAGTATATCGATTTAGATAAGACTATTAAAAATAGACTTGAAATACTTCTTGGTCGATATAAAAATGCTTAACAATCGGAGGTCAAAATGGCCATATTTAAACGAAAGAAAAAACTGGGCTCAGCTGAGTCCTTTAAATTTATCAACGAAATTAATCTACCACTTACAAGCTTTGGTACTAATATCTCTAAATCTGATGTTGTAAAGGTTGCTATTGATAGGATAGCAAGTCAGTGTGCAAAACTAAAACCACGATATATAAAGAAAGCGAACGATAAGACAGTTACGGAGAAATCTGGCAAACTGTCTTTTATTTTAAAGCATCAACCGAATGAGGTCATGACTCCTTACCAATTTATTTATATGGTGATTACGACACTACTCATGAACGACAATGCATTTATCTATCCTATGTTTGATGGTTCAACCGGTGAAATCAAAGCACTATATCCACTTAAACCGTCCATCGTTGAGCCAATCATAGATTCAGGTGGTAGTTACTATTTAAAGTTCAGCTTTGATAGAGAAGAATCCTTCACGATTCCATATGAGAACATTATTCATATTAAAAGGTTTTACCATACGAATCAGATCTTTGGTGGTTCGGGTTCTAAAGGTGACCAAGAAGCACTCTTAAAAACAATTCAAATTAATGAGAATGTGCTTCAAGGAATTGATAACGCACTTAAGAGTTCCATGCAGATTAAGGGACTTCTTAAAATGAGTGCTATGTTAAGTGAAACAGATAAGAAAAAACAACTTGAATCATTTAACGAGATACTCAAAGAGTCCATTAGAAATAAAGGCAGTTCAATTATTCCTGTCGATTTAAAAGGTGATTATGTACCTTTAACAACAGATCCAAAGTTAATTGATAAAGACACCTTAGAGTTTTTACAATCAAAAATCCTAGATTACTTTGGTGTATCAGTTCCAATCTTTCATTCCAAATATACAGAAGATGAGTTCAACTCATTTTATGAACAAACCATCGAGCCTTTAGCCATTCAAATGTCTGAGGCTTTTTCTTTAGGCTTGCTTACTCAAAATGAAATCATGCGTGGTGAAGAGATTATCTTTTACAGTGAAAGACTTCAATACGCATCTTGGAACACAAAGGTTACAGCGATTGAAAAGCTCATGGGGTTAGGCATTATGTCACTGAATGAATCAAGAGGGTTGTTAGGACTTGAACCAGTAGAAAACGGTGATAGAAGATTACAATCACTCAATTACGTCGATGCTACTAAGGCAAACGAATATCAAGTAGGGAAGGATGATTTAAATGAAGGTAACAATTAACGGTAAGGTTTCAAAAGATGTATTAAATACGGTCTTAGAGGAACAGAAAGACAAGATTAATACAATCGAAACCTTTTGTAAGACACACAAGATTAGTGAATTTTCATATAAGGACAATGAGCTTGAATACGTGTATGAAAAACAAGTAGCAAAACCTAAGGAGGTCGAAAAACGATGAAGAAGGAAACCAGAATAGCAGAAGTTAGGCTAGAAGAAACTGATGACAAGATGATCTTAGAGGGTTATGCGATCGTTTATGATGAACCCACTTTAATAGGTGATGAATCCTATGGGTTTATCGAAAGCATTAGTAGAAGTGCAATCACTGATGCAGCAATCAAAGATGTGCCAATGAAGTATAACCACATGGACTCATTTTTAATCATCGCTCGAACTAAAAACGGCTCACTTACTTTAACAAGTGATGATGTCGGATTAAAGGTTAGAGCTGAGTTACTAGATACACAAAGCAATCAAGATATTTTTAAGATGGTCAAATCAGGCTTGTTGGATAAGATGAGCTTTGCATTTGTTGTAAGTGAACAGGAATGGAATCGTGATGGTGATATTCCAAAAAGAACTATCAGAAAGATTGAACGTTTATATGATGTTTCAATCGTTGACACACCCGCTTATGATAAGACTTCGATTTATGCTCGTTCTTTAGAGGCTATGGACTTAGAACTAAAGACTATGGATTTAGCAGAGAAAAATATGAAGGCTGAGCTTATAAGAAGAAAACTAAATTTGAAAATAAAAATAGGAGAATAAGAAGATGAATTTAGAAAAAAGAAGTAATGAAATTAAAGCACGCATCACTGAAATCAAAGGTTTGATTGGTGCGGAAGTAACACTCGAAGTGTTAGAACAATTAGAAGCTGAAGTTGATGAACTCAATAAAGAGAAAGATACAATCGAAAGAAAGCTCGCTATTCAAAATAAAACAAAAATCAACCCTGTTGTTACTGAAAGATCTAATCATGTGGACAAAGATCAATTAGAAACACGTGGTAAGAACTTAAGAGAAAGTAGAGTCGTTCAAGTTTCAAGTGAAGAGATTCTATTACCTGAACACATTGCCGATGGTATTGCACCGCATCCATTTGCACAAGTATCTGCATTAGTGGATAAGGTAAAAGTTGTGAACTTAAATGGTGGGGAAACCTACAAGAAGTCATTTGTTAAAGGTAGTGGTATTGCTGGTTTAACTGGAGAGGGTGAGCCTTATTCAGAAACAGAACCTGAGTATGGTTATTTAACAATCACTAAGGTGAAAGTTACTGCTTATACAGAAATCACTGAAGAGTTAGAAAAACTTCCTAACTTACCTTATCAAGCTGAAGTCTTAAAGAACATTAATCTATCACTTAAAAAGAAGATTAGTGAACAAATCCTAAGAGGACCAGGTACATCCAATACATTCACAGGCATCTTTAGTGATAAGGCAATCGCTCTATCTGATACTGCTGATTTAGAAATCACCTCAATTACCGACTCAACTTTAGATGATATCATCTTTGCTTATGGTGGTGATGAAGAAGTCGAAGGTGGAGCATACTTAATCCTTAACAAGAATGATTTAAGAGCATTTGCTGGATTACGTACTGCAGAAGGTAGAAAAGTCCACACGATTGACTACATCAACAACACAATTGATGGTATTCCATATATCATTAATTCTCATTGTAAGGCTATTTCAGATACAAACACTGCAGCTGGAGAATATGGTCTTGCATATGGATCCTTACTTAACTATGAAGTGCCTGTTTTCTCACCTGTTGAGATTAGCAAGTCTAATGATTACAAGTTTAAAGATGGCATCATTTGCTACAAAGCGTCCGTATTTACAGGCGGTAACGTTGTAGGCTATAAAGGCTTCTTAAGAGTTAAAAAGAAAGCCTAAGTACCGATAGAATAGAGGTTAGAATATGGGACTACTTGAAACAGTAAAAAAATCATTATTGATTCCAATCAGTGAAACATATGCTGATGATGAATTAAATAATCATATCAGTGCATGTAAAAACTTACTCGTATCCACAGGGATTACAACAGCAGTTGTAGATAACCATCCATTAGCTCATTCGCTAGTGGTTATTTACTGCAAGACCTTCTTTGGGTTTAAAGCAGATGGTTCTGTTAAAGATTTACCAAAGAGTTTTGACATGCTCTTGAATCAACTAGCATTATCAAGTGGTGATTATCATGTTTCCGAGTAGTCCTAATATTCGACTGACTTTATTAAAGATCACATTAGTTAAAGATGAGATCGGCAATCAAGGTTATGGTTTCATTTCTAAAAAAGAAGTCATTGGCATTTCAAAGTCAGTAACTTCTAAAGAGTATTATGAAAGTAAGAAGAACGAATACAAAGTAGACATGGCACTTAAGATTCAAAGCTTCTTGTATGACGGCAGCAAGTACGCAATCATCGATGACTTGATTTATCAGATTGAACGAACATATCTACAAGGACAGTTTTTAGAACTTTATTTGATGGAAACGAATATAAAGGTAAGTGATATAAATGGCTACGTTGAATGACTTTGTCGATGAAATAAATCATGAAATATCAGAATATGCAGAATCAGTTAAAAAGGAACTTGAACAGAAACTTGATGAAACAGCAACCTTGATACTAGAGTATGTCATTTCTAACACACCAAGAAGTGGTAGAAAAGATGCGATGGCCGATGAGTTTATAAAGACTGACATTGGTGAAGGTCACACGAAAACAATCGTTATCCATGCAAAAGAAAAGGGTAGATTGGTTCATTTGATTGAATTTGGTTTTCAACATAAGAGTGGAAAGTATGTCGCTGCAAGACCATTCATGAGACCTGCATTTGACTACTTTACACCAAAAATGATGGATGATATCAGGAGGATTATACGTGGAAACTAAAGAAAGATTAACATACGTTTATGGACTCCTTAACGAAGTCATACCAGGTAATGTTCATTATGCTCTTTATGTAACTGATAATGCTGAACCACCTTTTATCGTCTACCAGGAATTGAATAAAAATCCAAAAGTCTATGCAGATGATTCGTATTTAATTAAGCAAGTGACGATTCAAATCACGCTTGTGACCAAAACAAAAGATACAACGATTGAATCTAGTTTAGAAGAAGTATTACAAAATGCAGGTATTGATTTTAGAATGATTAGCGAATATTCACTAATTGATACTGGCATTTATCGAATATATGAAATAAAGATGGAGGAATATAAAAATGAGCAATAAAGTAACATTTGGACTTAAGAACGTCCATTATGCAATTGCAACACCAACCGAAGATGATACTTGGGACTTTGGTACACCTAAGAAACTACACGGAGCTCAAGAACTTAGTGCAGAAGTCATTGCAGGTAAAACTGATGTTTACGCAGATGATAAAATTGTCGCAACCTTAGCATCAAGTAGCGGATCCAATATTACCTTAAAGTTAACCGAACTTGACGATGATTTCAAAGTTGATATTTTAGGGTTTGCAAGAGATTCTAATGGCAACCTAGTAGAGATTGTCAATCATAGAACTAAAACATTCGCACTTGGATATGAAATTCAAGGTGATGTGAAGTCAAGACGTATTTGGTATTTCTTGTGTACTGCAAGTCCAGTTAGTGATGCGACTAAAACAAAGGCAGAATCAATCGAACCGAATGCGGTTAGTATTACAATTACTGCAAGACCTATTGAGGTTGGAAACGTATCTGTGATTAGAACGATTGCGAAATTTGGTGACACAAATTATCAACAGTTCTTTGCACAAGTTCCAACTTTACCTGTTATAGGTGTGTAGTATGGAAAAAACAATTAATCTAAGAGGTGAGGATCTTAAACTAAGGTCTTCACTTTTTACTATTATTTCGTATCGTAGTGTATTTGGAACCGAGTTATTCAGTGACATTAAGAAACTTGAAAACTTAAATAAAGATGAAACGGATGCAGCGTTAGTCATTGATATTCTTTTTAGAATTATCTACATCTTGCATAAGCCATACACAAAAAAGAACTATGATGAGTTCTTGATGGACTTGGATTTTAGCGTATTATCTGATGTGAAGGAACTTGAGAACATTTCAAATACAATTACCCTAATGTTAGGTGGTAATGAAGGTACACAGGACCCAAAGTAGATATACAAGATGAGCAGAACACAACCGCTAATATCATTTATAACCTTGCTCATCTTGGCATCTCAATAAAGGATACAGAGTACTTCGATATTGATGTATATGCAATGCTGATTGAGCTCGAGGTCAAAACACTATCCAATGAACCACAAATGAAAAGAGCAACTCAAAGAGACATAGATTTATTCTTATTATAAAGGTAGGTGAGTATGATGGCAGAGACAATTAAAGGCATAAACATTAAGTTGAGTCTTGATGGCAAGGATCTTGATAATGAACTAAAAGAGATAAATAAAGAGCTCAAAGAACAACAAAAAGACCTCCGTGCCATTAATACAAACCTAAAGTATGATAGCTCAAATGTTGAGCTGTGGCGGAAGAAACAAACCCAGTTGAATGAGATGCTTGAAACAACTAAAAAACGGTTAGATACGCAAAATAAAGCGTTAGAAAAGGCAAAACAAGGTCTCAAACTTGGTACTACTTCAGATGCTGAATTTAGAAAGGTTCAACGCAATGTTTCTTATAGTGAATCTGAAGTAAAACGACTTAATAACGAGTTAGACAAAACAAAATCAAAGATTAAAGATTTAGGCAATGCTAAGTTTGACAATATCGCAAAGGTTGGTAGCACCTTGACTAAAAGTCTAACGGTTCCTATTCTAGGTGCCGTTACTGCTTTAGGTGCACTTGCTAAAAAAGGTGCTGATACTGCAGATGCCTTAAATGATACAGCTCAAAAAATAGGGATGTCCATTGAAGCACTACAAGAATGGAATCATGTAGCAACCATCGCTGGAACAGAAACCGGTAGTTTAGAGCGTGCCTTTGTTAAGGTGAATTCAATTCTAGGTGATATTGCATTAGGTGATGTTAAGAATATTGCAGGTCCGCTTCATGCACTTGGCATTTCGATGGAAGACTTAGAAGGTAAAGATACGAGTGAAGCTTTCGAGATTATGAGAGATGCCTTATCTAAAGTAGAGGATCAATCTTTAAAGACTGCACTTGCTAACCATTTATTTGGTGACAAGTTAGGTTCTGAGCTGCTTCCAATGCTTAATATGGAATCAGAAGCAATAAACGAGTTAAGAGAACAAGCAAGAGCACTTGGTATCATTACGAGTGAACAAGCTGAAACAACTGGTGCATTTAATGATTCGCTTGATAGACTAAAAGTTTCAACAACAGCACTCACAGTCGAACTAGCGGTAGCACTTGTTCCAGCTATGCAATCTGTCGTTGAAGCTATCACGAATAAACTCATTCCTGCAGTAAGTAACATGATTTCATGGTGGACGAATCTTAGTAGTGGCACACAGCAACTGATAGGTTTCTTAGTTGGACTTGCAGCTGCCGTTGGACCAGTGTTAACCATCATAGGTAAAGTTGGTCCTATATTAAAGATAGTAGCAGTTGCTTTAAAAGGTGTAGGTGCTGCTGGTGCCATCGCTGGTATTGGTATTAATGCTGCAACCTTAGGTATTGGTGCTTTGATTGCGATTGTAGTTATGGCTTTAATGCGTAGCGAAAAGTTCAAAGAATTATTAGAAAAACTCATGGAGACTTTTATGAGACTCCTTGAACCTATCATGCAGATAGTTGAAGTTTTAATGGATGCATTGATGCCTATTGTAGAGATAGTGATCAATATATTCACAAGACTAATTGATATATTAGTTCCGATCATCGATATGATCTTAGCTCCAATGATTAAACAACTCGAATTCTTAGGCGATATTTTTGAAATGATTTCACCGCTGATTGAAATTGTTGGTAATGTTTTACAAGCAATCTTAGTTCCTGCATTTAAAGCATTAGAGTTCATATTAAATCCCATTATGAAAATATTAGAAACGATTATCGGATTCTTTACAAAGATATTTGATTTCGCAGGTAGTGTTGGAGATGTTGTTGGTGGTGCATTAGGCGGTATTGGTGATACGATTGGAAATGTTGTCGGTGGTATTGGTAATTTTATCGGAGATGTTGCAGGTAAAGTTGGCGATTTTGTTGGCGGTGTAGCTGATAAAGTCACTGGTATTGCTTCAAATGTGGTTGATACGGTATCGAACTTTGCAGGTGGTGCAGTTAAAGGCGTAACAGATGTCGCAAACAATATCGTCGATGGCGTTTCTAACTTTGCTAATAACACCAAAGAAAAGGTCGGTGGCATATTCGGTAAGGTTGGCGGTTGGTTCAGTGATACATTTAATCTGAAAAAAACTTCTAATACGAGTAACCAAACGTCCAATAAGAGCACAACCAATAATGCAATCACCATCAATACATCATCATCCACATTCGATATTGATTCAATCAACAGAGCGTTAGGTGGTAAGTTTATATGACAAGAAGATTTTACTTAGAGAATGAACATGGCCAACAATTCCATTTTAAGTATCACAGTGGTGTCTTACTATCGAATGTTATAGGATTAGGTTTTCAACTCAATATGACGTACTTGAAATATGGCCATATCCATAAAACAGTCAAAAGAGAAACGCCTTTATCAGAAATAAGTGGACTACTCAATTTCATGGATGGGTATCAAGGTTATCAACGATTTATCGACTACTTAAATCAAGGTCGAGATAATTTGAAACTATACTATGTTTCCAATGACATAAAGTATGTTCACGTTGACGTGGTTTCATTAAGTAAAGCAGAGATAAAAGCTGGATTACTAAGCTGTGAAATCACATTGAATAAGAAGAGTTATTGGATTAAAGAAAGACAAATCATCATTGATATAACTGAAGTTCTTGATGGCAAGGTTTATCCTTATCCATATGCTTACACGTATCAGATTACACAAGAAGGACAAACCACGATTGATGTGGGTGGTTCATTTAATGCAAATGTGATTATTGAAATGGAAGGGTCAGTCGATCATCCAGAGATCAATGTGATCCAAAATGGGACACTAGTCTCAAGTCTAAGACTGAACTTAGTTGAAGACGATATCAAAATACAAATATCATCCGTAGCTGACAATAAGTATTTGAAGATGATTAAGAATGACATTGAAACAGATATCTATGCATATCAGGATTTTGAGAAGCATAATTTTATCGAATTAAAACCAGGTAGAAATACATTAGAGTTTAAATCTGGTGTGATGGAAGATACGTTATGTAAAGTTCATATCTTTGAATACCATTTGGGGTGATTACTATGGATTTAATTATATTAGATCACTTGGATTTCACATATAAAGATCATGCTTATATAGGTGATGAGTTTGAAATTATACATGACATCGTCATTACGCAAAAATCACATTTCAAGATAAACAAAAGCAAGCTTAATGTTGCAGTTGGCGATTATGTTTATGTGAAAGAAGATAATGGCTACTTTGGTATTGTAGAAAATATCGAAGATGAAAAAACGCATCTTGTTATTGCTAGTGTTGATTTTAAAGAGCTATTTAAAGTTGAAGTGTTAGTCGAAAGTTTCAATGGTAATGTGGCAACCTATATAGAAGAAATAATTAGAAAAACATATCTTCAAAACAGTGATACCAAACAAAACTTAAACTACCTAAGCATCAGTGTGGAAACATCGAAGCTAGGTAGTTTTGTTTTTGATGTGGATAAAGTCATGACAATTTATGAACTATTAGAACTGGCTAACCGGATGTATGGCGTCTATATCAAGCATGAAGTAGTGTTTAATAATGGAGCTTTTAGTGGTGTTTTAATAAGAATCGTTAATGTGACAAGAGGCTTAAAAATAAAAGCAGATAGCCTCATCTTAGAAGACTTAATCATTAATGATTCAAGTAAAGAAAGCACGAATAAGGCGATATATTATCCAAAGACAAGTAACTTATTCTTTAAGGATACAGTTATTTATTACCTATTAACAGATGGCACGATAACAAAAGATAATACCAGTAATCTAAGATATCCAAAAGTCATATCAAAAGTTGAAACATATTCAGATAATGATTACTTAGATTTGGATACGAAAGTTCGCTCAGTTCTCAGTATTGATAAAACAGATCATCAAATTAGTTTTATGATCCAAAAAAAGAATCACTCATTAGATGTTTTAAGAACATTAGATATTGGTGATTTTGTTGAATTTATTCATAAGGGCAAACGCTATGATTCATTGGTTACGGGTATTAAGTATGTGAACACTTTTGAAGTAGCAACCATCACACTTGGTGAGTATCGTTTGAAACTAACTGAGAAAATTCAAATATTAAGTAAGAACGTAAATAGTAAGGTCGGAAATGTCACAGTCAATAATAGTGGTTATTCTGATTTAGATGGAGGAGAGTTTTAATGGGAATACAAAAAATAACCTTTGATGGTTCAAGCGTCACATCAAAACATGATGCAGATTTAAATGACTTCATATTTTCAGTTGGAACTGGAGTGCTTTTAGGTAGTAGAGGTAGCGTATTTTATACTCTTGCCAATAACACCATTACATTTGAGGATGGTTATGTCATGGTTCAGGGTAGGTTAATCTATATTGAAAATAATACGCAAGTCACTGTTACACCAAATGCAAATCGCTTAGGTTATGTAGTTTTAAATGTGGACTTAACCGATAATGAAGTTTCAATTTACACGAAAGAACAAGCATCAACTTATCCGAATCTAGTCCAGAATGATTTAAGTAGCGGTCAAGGTCAATATGAATTTGCACTATGTGCATACACTAAGACAACAACATCGGTCACTTTAAACAATACATTTAATAGACAAACTTTATTGAATGCTGATAGTCTTGTCTATAATCTTGAGCAGAAAATCAGGAATCAAACGACACCAACTGTTCACACTCCAACATATATTTCTCAAGGTGTTTATAGGATAAGTAATTATTATTCGAATGACCTAATGAGAGCATTCATCATGATTGTATTAAGCAACGGAACGGTTGTGAACTTACCAGGACCGTTAATTTTTGAAATCATAGGATCGAGTACTTCGGTAGCATACACGTACAACGGTATTACATATTCGATGTTTGTTTCATATCAAAATGGCAATACAACATTTACATGTGGCTCAACGACTCACACAATCAATCGAGTCATCATATATCGTTTCTAAGGAGGAAATAAAAAATGGCAGTTATACAAATTAAAAGAAGAACATCTGCTGGTACAGGACCCATTGTGGGAACAGCAGGTACGATTAAAGCCGGTGAACCTTTAATCGATTTGAATGGGACAAATCTATATATATCAAAGGCTGATAAAACAGGTTCTAGTGCGAATCCATTAACAAGTAATGATTATATTGAGTTTGCAAGTAAAGCAAATGCTGAAGCTACGATGGATTCAAAGATTAGTGCACTTGGACTTGGGACAGCTTCCAAAAAGAATACAGGTACAACGAATGGTACGGTGCCTTTAATTGGTGCAGATGGAAAACTTCCAACCTCAATCATTCCAGCAGTGAGCCCTGTAACAAGCGTTAATAGTAAAACTGGTGCTGTAGTTATCACATTATCAGAACTAGGTGGAGTTGCAACATCTACTTATAATGCACACGTATCAAGTAATCTTCACTTAACTGATGACCAAAGAACAAAGATTGCTAATGTGAAAAATGTTGCCTTGATGCAAGGTGTAGGTGCTAAGTTCGATACGACAAAGGCATCATTCGATGCATCAGTTCTTGATAATGGATTAGTACTCCATAGTATTCAGGATACAAACTATAATCCAGTTAAAACTTTTTATTACATTGGTATTGATAAAACAAAAGTACTCACACCAACATCGGTTATTGATGGTGGAACATACTAATGGCTATCATCAGAGTTAAAAGAGGCACATCGGTTCCAACCACAAGCCATTTGACTCAAGTTGGTGAGCTGGGTTTCGATACAACAAATAATGAATTATACATCAGAGGTAACAGTAGTGTTATTAAAATAGGTGGTGGATTCTCATTGCTATATGAGGGTAATCTTTCGATACCTACGACCATTACAGCTAATAACATTTCGCTCAATAGATCGATTAATCTATACGATAAGATCCTAGCGTTTGAGGTTAGAGCAGTTACAGCCACAGATTCTTATGAAACACATATTGTTTACGGTAGGATGGGTACGAATAGCACAACATCAGCAAGTCCAACATACGATAGACTTTATTCATGGACTACCTTCGATGGCCAATATTTCAAAACACATTCATTCAAAGCATATGTTTCAAACTCAATCTCAAATACGATGACGATTGGATATTTAAGACATTTGATTGGAAACTTTAGTGGCACATCAATCGCATGGACTACGAACACATCAACAACTGTTTACTTAGAACGTATTTGGTTGGTTAACTAGTATGGCTTATACATTAACCATCCATAGTATAAGTCCTACAAGTGCAGCAAACACAGGGAATGTCGGATTAGTCATCAATTTCACTTTATCAGGCAGTGGGTTTTCACTCCCTGGTTTTTCTTTAAGTTTGTATGATGCATTAACTGGTGGAACTTATGTAAAGTCTTTATATTATGATGACATCAATGATTTACAAAGTGGCATGGCTAATACTGTTTCATTTTCAGGGGTTAGTCCAGGAACCTATTATGTTGAAGTATTCTTTAAAGCACCAGGCTCAACTAGAAGAGCAATTACAATTACAGGTTCATCTGGAACTACTGAACTGATTACATTAAATGGAAGTAAAGTCACATCAAACTCGCTAAATGGGAGTCATATTACAAATGAAATAGTTAATGGAGCCAAAGTATATGGCTCTTAATAAGAGGAGGAACTAAAAATGGCAATAATTAAAAACTTACAATCAAGGGTAGGGGTTGATGTTAGTTATCATCGCATTATCGGTATCAATATCAACTATCGAAATAGAAAGATTTTACTTTGTGTTGCATCCTACATTTCAAAGGATAAAAGATTTGATAATTGTGAACCCTTAGAAGTCGTAGATATTGAAGTGCCTGATGTTGATTTTGATTTATTCATCAACGAAGATCCAAGAGGTATTGCATATCTTTGGCTAAAAGAAAACGTTGAGGGATTTGAACAATCAACGGATGATTTAGAAGTAGAGGAGGATGTATGATGCCTAGAAAGTTTACCAACAGCAAGCTAACAGAAATCGTTGTTAATATGTTTGCTATGAATGAGGTCATGTTTATTTATTACTGTGGTTCAGATAACTATAAGACAAAGCAAAAAAAGTCTGACACCGATTTAACGGTAGTTCTAAGTAACTTCAATGGCATCATTCATGCTTCAATTGAAGGTGTTGATATATTCGCTTATGGATATGAGAACTTCTTACAAAGACAGTCTATGAATGACACATTGCCACTTTACAACCTGATTCATTCGGATGATGTGATCAACATGGCAGATAATCTGATCTATCTAAATCCAAGTTATCAAACAGAGTATAACAGGATCATTGCGTTGAAGTTTGAAGATGTACTACCCCTTTATTTGGATGCAGTCATCGAGTATTTTAATCAACTAGTTAATGTTGAAAAGGTGATAGTCAAAAGAAGCTATCACATTATTAGAATTAGGGGTATTTTGGAGAAATACTTAGAAACAGGAAAATACGATGTCAACCTAAATGAGGTGTGGTTGAACAAAGTATTTGAACATAAAAAGAACTGGGATAAAGAGTTGAACACATCTGACCACTTAACCCAGTTAAAAATATATCTTGATGAAATAATTACAATTAGAGAAGGTTTGAGAACGTGAAAGTTAAATACTTAATACTAACAATTGTAGGATCCTTAGGTTCCTTAGCCTCATACCTATTTGGAGGATTTGATAAATTGTTAATCGCACTCATAATCTTCATGGTTATTGATTTTCTATCTGGCTTAATCTTAGCAATCGTATTTAAGAAGAGTAGTAAAACAAAAAATGGCAGAGTGAGTAGTGAAGCTGGTATTAAAGGACTAGCTAAGAAAATATTCATTCTGTTTTTAGTTGCTTTAGCTGAACAACTAGATATTGTATTAGGTACGAATCTTGTAAGAGATGGAGCTGTGATCGCCTTCATATCGATGGAAGGTGTAAGTATCTTAGAGAATTCAACGCTTGCAGGATTGCCTGTTCCTAGAATGATTAAAAATGCACTTGAAGTGCTAAGTAAAGGTGAGGATAAGAAAGATGAATAATACAGAATTATTGACGACCATAATCAGTGTGATACTTTCGCTTGTATCTATCGGTCTAGGTTACTGGTCAAAAAGTAACTCGAAAGCAAAAGTTTACTATGAAACGTTTATCAAAGTTGAAGAGCAAATTAGAAAACTTTGTATTGATGCAGAAAAGAATTATACCAAGGGCGATCAAAAGAAGAAATACGTGATCTCAAATATAAATCAGTTCCTGCTTGATCAGAAGATTACAATTGAACTAAGTACTATTGACGGAATTATTGAATCGATTATAGATGTTTCTAAGCAAATTAATAATTCAAATAAGTAGTGATTTTACAGCCACATTAAGCCATTTAACATTGACTAAAACGAATAAATTTGATATAATAAATATGTAGCATAACATGTCGGTAACCATTCCGCTTGTTATGCTACTTTTTTTATTTATACTAACTTAATATGGTCATAGAGTTGTGGAAAATCAACAACATGACGATATAAAAAAGTTGTAAATTGTAAATGAACTGAAAAAAGATTGTTTAAGAGGGTGGTCAAAAGATATCTCATTTCTCCATATGTTGAAGGAGGTAATCTTTATGACAAATCATGATAAAGAGCAAATTAGAAAATTGAGATTAGAAGGTAGTGGTTATGGAAAAATTGCTCAAATTCTAAATCTACCTAAAAGTACAGTCAGCTCATTTTGTAAGACAATGACTAACCAATCATTACTTTGCTTACACTGTAATAAAAAACTAAAACAAACAAAAGGTCATAGACAAAAGAAATATTGTTCTGATAAATGTAGAATGAGTTATTGGAAATCTAATAAAGCTGAAATTAATCGCAAACCAAAATATCTTGTTGAGTGTTTTCATTGTCACAAGAGTTTTACAACTTACCAAAGTTTGAAAAGAAAATATTGTTCACGAGATTGCTTCTTAAAAAATAGAATGGAGAATAGAAGCAATGGATAAAAACTCAATTGATTATCTCAATACTATGTTTCAACTTAGAGCAATGGCCAGAGAAGGTTTAATCACTGAAAAAGATTACATTCAAATTGAAGAAAAAATGGCTAAAAAATACAATCAAAAAGAAACGAGTTTATATCGTTTAAATGACTTGATAATATCCCCTTTTAGAGTGATTAATATAATACAAGAAAAGGAGTGATAATATGGCAAAAATAAGAGTAATAACAAAGCAACTCGAACTTCCAAAGTTGGTAAAGGTTGCTGCTTATACAAGAGTATCATCTGACAAGGATGCTATGCTGCACAGTTTGTCGAATCAAGTAAGTTATTTCAGCAGCTATATTCAATCTAACAAGAATTGGATTTACTGTGGCGTTTACTCTGATGAGGCTCAAACTGGAACTAAGAGCAAACGTAGTGCTTTTCAAAGAATGATACAAGATGCAAAAAATGGAAAGATTGACATCATCATTACAAAGTCGATTTCTAGATTTGCACGTAACACTGAAACATTACTCAAGACAATTAGAGAGCTTAAAGAAATCAATGTTGATGTTTACTTTCAAGAACAAAACATCCATACCTTAAGCAATGATGGGGAACTGTTGATGTCCATACTAGCAAGTTATGCCCAAGAAGAATCAAGAGTATCTTCAGAAAATTCGTTGTGGAGAGTAAAGAAGAATTTTAATGAGGGCAAAATCTATGGTGGTAAGAATTGTCTTGGATACAAAATCGTTGATGGACAATTTGAAGTAGTACCAGATGAAGCTGAGTTAGTAAAACTTATATTCAATCTATGTGAACAAGGTTATGGCGATGATAAAATTGCAAAAACGCTAAATGATATGGGAGTTAAATCTTACTTTGGCAACCTATGGTATAGATCATCTGTAAGAGGTGTATTAACGAACTACAATTATACTGGCGATTTGATTCTTCAAAAAACATATCGTGAAAATCATCTGACTAAAACAACCAAAATCAACTATGGTGAAATGGATATGTTTCATGTGGTAAATAATCATGAGCCAATAATCAGTAAAGAGCAATTTCAAAATGTAAAAAGAATTAGAGCAGAACGTTTACCAAGAAATCATAGAGTAGCATTTACACTTCATTCATTCACTGGGTTCCTTAAATGTGGAGTTTGCGGAAGAAGTTATAAACACAAGAAAAACAAGTATTTAGAATATTGGGTATGCTCAACGTATGAGCAATTAGGAAAATCGTACTGTGATTCAAAACAAATTAGAGATGATGTATTAAAAAAGGCAACATGTCAAGTTCTAAACCTAGAAGAGTTTGATACTCAAAAACTAGACCAATTCATAGCACAGATTGAAATCTTAAACGGAAATAAACTTACCTTCAATATGCACAATGGTGAAAAAAGAGAGGTTAATTGGGACGTTCCAAAAAGAAGTGATAGTTGGACTGATGAGATGAAAGAAAAAGCACGACTAAATGCATTGAAACGAAAAACCGTTGCAGGAGGTAGTGAATAATGGCAAAAGTAACGATTATACCATCCAAGATAAATCCAATAACTCAGTTACCTCACAATTCCTTAAATAAAAGAAAAGTTGCAGCTTATGCTCGTGTGTCCACACTACAAGATGAACAAGTAAGTTCTTATGATGCACAGGTAGATTACTACAAAAAGTATATTGCTGAAAGGCAAGATTGGGAGTATGTTGATATTTACACAGACAAAGGTATATCAGGAACAAATCGAAAAAATAGAGCAGGCTTTAATCAAATGATTGAGGATGCTATAAATGGAAAAATCGACTTGATTGTTACCAAGTCAGTCACTAGATTCGCACGTAATACCTTAGATACGATAAGTGTTACAAGAGAATTGAAATCACATGGCGTTGAGGTTTTCTTTGAAGAACAGAACGTTTATACATTTGAGTCAAGCGGCGAGTTAATGCTCACGATTATGGCGAGTATTGCTCAAGAAGAAAGTAGAAACATTAGTGAAAACGTCAAGTGGGGAAAACGCAAGAAATACAATGATGGTATTACATCATTAGCATATAAGCATTTCTTAGGATATGATAAACACCCAACTGATCCAAAAAAGGGATTTGTCATAAACGAGCAACAAGCTCAAGTAGTAAGATTAATTTATAAAATGTTCATGAAGGGTAAGACCTTATCATACATTGCGAAGTTCTTAGAAGAAAAAGAATTTAAAACCCCTATGGGCAAGGAAAAGTGGAGATTATCTACTATTGAGAGTATTCTTACTAATGAAAAGTACAAAGGTGATGCACTTATCTGTAAAACATATGTTAAAGATTTCTTGGATCAAAAACTCATTAAGAACAACGGTGAAGTTGACCAGGTTTATGTTGAAGGGCATCATGATCCAATCATTGACCCTAATCAATGGGAACTTGTACAAGCTGAACTAACTAGAAGAAAGAATCTAAGCAACAGCTACAAATGTAAGAGTGCTTTTTCAAGCAAACTTGTATGTGCTAATTGTGGTAGTTTCTATGGCCAAAAGGTATGGCATTCAACAAGCAAGTATAGAAGACAAGTCTACCAATGCAATGACAAGTTTAACAAGAGTCACACAAAATGCCAAACGCCTACAATTACTGAAGATGATGTCATTACAAGGTTCATTGAAGCATACACAACGTTCATGGGCGATAAAAGTAAGGTCATTTCTGATTGTAAGGATATAATCAAGATACTCGATGATACAAGTGAGATGGAAAAAGAAATAGAGCATCATACAGCTAGAGTAAATGAAATAGTTGTATTGGTTCAAAACCTTATAGACAAAAATGCATCTTTTCCAATGTCTCAAGAAGAATTCCAATCCAAGTATGATGAATATGATAATGAATACAAAGAATTAAATACTAAAGTTAATGAGATTGAAGAATCGATTAGACATAAAAAAGCACAGTCAAAAAATATCCAAGCATTCATAAGTGATTTAGCAAATAGACCTAGTGTTCTATCTGAATGGGATGAAGAAGTTTGGAACTATCTAGTTGAAAAAGCAACAGTTAATGAAGATAGATCAATAACATTCTTATTCAAGAGTGGCGAAGAAGTTAATGTAAAATAAGTTTAACAACAACGTTGTAAACAGCTGCCAAATGAGGTGGCTGTTTTTTTAACTTCCAGTTCAAATAGAGTAGTTTTTATGATATAATTTACATATTGATATTTTTACTTTTTTGACTTGAGGCAATGCCTACATCACATGAGATTATTCAAAGGGGAATGAAATCTTGGATTTAAAACCATTATGCTTAAGAATAGCCGACCAACTAGGTATTGAACCACTTGATATTAGATTTGAAGATTTAACTGATGACAGTAGACTTTACATAAAAGAAAACTATGTCGCCATCAATAAAAAGTATGATAATAATTATGAGGAATGTGCGAAAAGTATCGCTCATGAATATAGACATGTTTTCCAAATATTCTATGTAAGTATGTTTTCCAACGAACGTTCCAAAAGATGGAAAAATGAACTTAAAGGAGTTATTAATAGTTCGAACATGGATAGCAATGGTAGTAACTACATAGCTCAAGAAATAGAACTTGACGCATTCGCATTCACTAAATACTATCTTGAAGAGTTTGAAAATATAGAAGTAGTTAATAAGATAGATAAATTGGATGTTTATATTTTGGAGTACATAAAAAGGTCAAAGGATATATTGTAGAGTTTCGTGTGAGATTAAAGAGGTGTTTCATTGGATGAAACTGTTATAAAAATAATTAAAGTTCTTGTTTTTTGGAATAGTGGCATGGGCAATATCAGATGTAGTTTTCAATATTCTTTATGAATCTATTGATAATGCGATTGTATCATCCGGTGAAAATGTAACCGGGCTATTAAAAGCAATGAAAGTTATAGCTGGACTCCTAGCTTATGACGGAGTATCTTTTGCAATAGGTCTTATAACAGCAATAATCACGGTTATTGATGTCTTAAATAAAAAAATCTAGTAAATAATTAGGAAGGAATAAAAATATGAAGATTAAAACTAAGAAAACAACATTGATAGGACTGTTAATTGTTATTGCTGTGAGCATATTTGTTTTTATCAGTAATTATTCAAAGTATCTTGACATACCTACAAATTTAGGTAAGCAACTGAACTATTTCTCACTCACCATGATATCAATTTTTGCCATCGCTTTATTTATAGGTACATTTTTTGTTGATTTAGGCAATTTATCTCAAAAAAAGACCAAAAGATTGTTTATGACGATTGGGATATTTTTCTTCATATTAATCATTACAAATATTGTTTTACTCATTATGCATTCAATACAATTAGAACAATCTGATTCAACAATGATTCTTGTTTCAGTGATTGCCTTAATAGTGTTGTTGATTTTTATTAGTATCAACACGCTTAATATACTTATAAAAATCAGTAAAAAATGAATTCAATAATCACTGTTTATGATGTCTTAAATGGGGAAATAATATACTTGTGTAGGAAATCAATATACTTTTAGTAGTAAATAGCAGTAAATAGTGAAATGAGGCGATTTAATGCAAATAGATATTCAAAAAACAAAGGAATACTATCAATCAAACTTAGAGGTATGCAATTGTGATGCATGTCAAAACCATATTAAATCGGTTGCAGAAGCATATCCTGAGTTAATTACTTATTTGAAGTCAATTGGTATTGACTATAAGAAACCATTTGAAACATTTTGGCTTGAAAATAGAAAAAATTAAACAATATACTATGAAGGTATACAATATATTGTTTTTGGAGAGTGGAACAAAGATTTTATGTTTGAGAAAGCAGGACATCGTATTTCTTGTGCATCAAATCACCCAACCACAAGTATTATAGATAAACATTTTGTAATTGATATAGATGATATTGTATTGAAATGGAGTTTGGAAAAAAACTTTGAAGAAGTATTCCCTTTTGAAAAAAAGCAAAGCTTGTTATCAAAGATATTCAAATGAAACTAGGAATAAAGTAAGATATCATCTATGCAATAATCAGTGCTAGTATTCCTCGATACGTAATTGTCATGTTTTTAGGGGTAGGTTTAAAAAGGAGATATTTTATGGTGAATAAAACAGATGCAATTGAAATTATACATTGGGCTTTCGATCATGGAATTTCAGTTTGGTTAGATGGCGGATGGGGTGTTGATGCTCTCTTAGGTAGGCAAACAAGACCACATAATGATATAGATTTATTTATAGAATTAAAACATCGAGATTTGTTTATCAAAATTTTATTAGAAAAAAATTTTAAAGAGGTAACTAAATCATATACGACATATGATCATACTGTTTGGAAAGATCCCTTAGATAGGATTATTGATTTACACACGTTTAGATGGAATAGTGATAAAAGTATTATTTATGATGGTATGGAGTTTCCAGGAAACACATTTGATGGTATTGGTAAAATAGATGATATAACTGTAAATTGTATAAACGCTCAGTCGCAAGTAGAATTTCATCGTGGATATGAATTCAGTGATAAAGACATCCATGATGTTAAATTACTTTGTGAGACATTTAATATTCCAGTGCCAGAAGAGTATAAGGATAAGATTTGATCATAATCTATTCAATAATTACCATTTATGACATCTCAAATAAGACAAGGATATACTTGTATGGGCAGTATATAGGTTAAATTAAGTATATAGTGGGAAAGGAAAGTCGCATGACCGATAGAGAAAAAATCAACGAATTGATTGAAAAATTGAATGTCAAAAAAATTGAATTTTTAGAATTGAATCGTTATCGAACAGAACGTTATAAAATTGATTATTATGATGTTTCTAATCTGGGGTTTTCAGGTATTATCGGTATGGACACATTTTCTTATTGGCCGGGTATTGATGCATCACATGTCAACAGATATGATATTTATGTATTTGATGATTTACATACGTGGAAACATTTTAATATTGCCGATAAAGATAATTACAAATTTACGCATAATTTTATTATTTTAGCCTATACAAAAGATGAAAAACTAGGAAACATTTTTGGACAACAAGCTGAAACAAGTATTATGAATGAAATCATTCAAATCGTCAAACCATTTATTGTGGATAGGGATTATTAATAATTTATTACATTATTTTTATTAGTTTTAAGGTGATTAACATTATTAATATTCTTTAATAAAATCGTATTAAAATGAATTCAATAATAATCACAGTTTTCAAACTTAAAGATATTGATTGAAAAGAAAGTTAAATTTTATATCCAAATTTGAGGAGGAGAAACATGAAGGTAGAGTTTAAAGAATCAGAGCATTTTGGATTGTCATTAGTAATAACTTATATTGAATATATGAAGGCGTTGAAAAATGATGATGAATTAAATAGTTTAAGACTTGCTATTGATTCTTATAAGAATTTACTAAAATTGAATTATGATTTTGATTTAAGAGAATATCAGCGAGTTACCAAATTCTTAAAGAAAGATTCGATTGTCTACTATCATCCACTAATTTTAGAGTACCCTTCTAGAAGAGAACTGTTGATTACTGCCATACAAGATAATGAAATCAAACCTATTAGGAAACAGTCAACTAGAGGAGAAGTATTTACACCATTTTACTCAGTCATATCAGATAAAAATGAATAATGACTAATATATAATGTGAGGTGAGAAAAATAGGATACTATATTTCAAATAAAAGTAAAAGCATTAAATGTATCAAGGAGAATAGTACATTTTCAACTATCGAAGAATTATATAAAGAGCTAAATGATCGTGGTTGGAATTCAATGACTGTTTTTTTAAAAGAACAATGGAATCCTGATAACAAATGTTCTGGACAATGTAACGCTACTGTACTACTGGTACAGGAGTACTTTGGTGGAGATATCATATCTTATCCGAATCCTGAACCTGATAAGAAAGGACACTACTTTAATCGCATCGATGGAACTGATATAGATTTAACATCTGAACAGTTTGAGGTGAATCTAAACTATTTAGATAAAACAAAAAAAGGAAGCTTCGGTAGACATTCATTCAGTTGTGAAAAATCTGCATATATAATTAAAAAGAATCTAGGTTTGTTATAAGGGGTACGAACTTTTTAAAGGGGTACGAAATTGTATCAAAATAGTCGCCCTTACACATTTGAAATGAAACTGCTCCCTGATTTTGGGCCAAATACTGGTACAATTGAAAGGGAGCTTTTTTATGAAAACAACTCTAGAAGAGAATTTAAAGTGCGTCATTCTTCATTTAATGGTTCGCTTCCTAATGATTTAAGAAAATGGATGGATTTATATCAGGTGCCAATATACATTTATGAATCATACACTTCGCTAAAGATGAAGGAGGTGAAGAAAAATGCCAACCAAAGGCAAAAGTAACCTATACGGACGTGGAAAACGTGGCCAATCAAATGAACACATCAACTATAAGTATGCAAGACTATTATCGCCAAAGCATCGAGAAGATCATGTTAATAGACATGGGATACAAGAAATGAAGTTGAGTAATGAGAATCAATATAAAGCAGCTGCAATTTCATTCGCAAACAGAGTAGATAGGGATAATCACGATAGTTTTGTAAGAGCAAATGGCGTGACATTAAAGTTTTCTAAAACAACAGGGGAGTTTGCTGTTATAGATCAGGAAGGTACAGTAACAACATATTTTACGACATCGGAAAAATGGTGGGAAAGTGAGAAAAGAAAAAATGGAAGATAATCAAAGCAAGAAAACAGTTGATACTATCATTTGTCCATGTTGTGGGGAATCAACAATTGTCGATTTATTTGATATTTGTCCAATATGTGGATGGGAGCATAACCTGACACAGTTAGATGATCCTGATTTTACAGGAGGCCCAAATATCCTCTCTTTAAATCAAACTAGGGAATGGTTCAGATTAAAGCGTCAAATGGATACTGGCTATACATGGAAAGCAAATGCAAAAAAAGATGGGAATCCGACTTTAGATGATTTACATAAATTACGAGATTTAATCAAAGAAAAATAAATTTTGTTTTCAAATTTTAAAGTTTAAGAAAGGATGGTGAAAACATGGGAAAACTATTAGGAAGCCTTGGTGTAATTCTATTGATTGGTGTATTAGCAAGTAGTAATATCGATTTAAATCAATTTTTTGATTTTATGGGATCAATTATTAGATTTTTTGCTACAATAGTCGTAGGTATCTTTCAAATATTCATAACGATAATAGAAACTATATTATAATGTATTGAGGAGAAAAACTATGAATTTCCAAGTACCAAAATGATCCATTCTTAATTCAGTTGAGAATGGGTCATTTTATTTTCATTAATTATATTTGTTCATAATCATGGATAATCAATATTTGGGGTGCTAAAATTGTATCAGTATTGGTAACCTTAGATATATTAAAAGCATAGGTTTGATACAAACGTATCAAGCCTTTTTATTTGCAGAAAGGGGAAATCCCCTTATTCCAAAATACATACCGATCATAGTTGATTATTTTCAACAAAATTAAGGTGCATTTTTTCATTACTCAAAAACCATCTACACGATTACAATCAGATTTACACGATTATAAACATAAATACACGATTTGAGATGGGCTCACATGGTCACGTCTTATATGTAATAACGCCTGTGTCATGTGAAGTATAATTTGATAGGTACTTATATCAATTAATAAAAGGCATTTTTGTCACTTATTCGGTTTTGTTTCAATCACTGCATCTGTGAGCATAATTGATTGAGACAAAATGATTTCTCCAATCGTGTCAGCTTTAATATATCCGGATTTTGGATTTTTAACGGAATCTATATGCCCGATAATATCTGCTTCAACATCTGAGTATTCAAATGCTAAATCGGCATTTTTCATCGTACAATTCTTGAGTTTAACACCTTCTGTATAGCATAATGGTTGTGTACCAATGATTTCACAATTAATGAACGTTAAATTTTTGCCATACCAACCAAGATAGGCACCATTAACTTTACTGTTTTCTACAATAACATTTTCGGAATGCCAAAATGCATCTTTTGTGTCTAATATAGAATCTGTAATTCTTACATTTTTCATATATTGTAGACTATATTTGCCGTCAATATGTGATTTATTAATTGTAATGTTTTTAGCTTTAAGTAAAGGGTAGTCTCCTTCGATATAAGTGTTCTCGATTTGCATGTCATTACAGAACCAACCTACTTCGCTTGCAATGATGATTGAATCTTCAATTCTGATATGTTCAGCATTTCTTAGTGATTTGATAGTATTGATTTTCACGTTCTTAAGTAACCCATATGTTGAGTACCAAAAAGCAGCTCTAGCCATATCATCTAATTGAGAATCAATTAATTCAAAATGATGTGCGTGCCACAATGGATATCGAAGATTGAAATATGAATCTCTTATGATGATATGATTGGTTTCTTTTAAACTGGATTCGCCATCAAGTGGTCCGTCAAAACGGCAGTTAATTAATTCTGCATCTTGAAGATTATATAAAGCTCTTTCTTCTTGGAAAATTTGATCTTTAATAATTTTGCTCATTTGTTGCCTCTTTTAATCTATACAATTGACACTTTTTTTGTTTGTGATACGCTATTATCAGAAAGTTCAAGTTAATACTACTACTTAAAGTCAACTTTAAGTCAAGAGATTTATTAAAAAAATATAAAAATATGTTTGGAGGTTATTTTATGTATTATACAGTTAGTGAAATCGCTAAAAAAATGGATGTAAATGCATCAACATTAAGATATTATGACAAAGAAGGGTTATTACCATTTGTTGAAAGATCACGTGGTGGCATCAGAATGTTTAAGGAATCTGATATCGGGATGCTGGATATTATTGGATGCTTAAAACAAACAGGTATGTCAATCAAAGATATTAAGAGTTTTGTTGATTACTACAAAACCGGTGATACTGACTTTGCCAATAGAATCAAGATACTTGACAATCAAAAAGCATCAGTTCTTGAACAAATGGAATCGTTACAACATAATCTTGATATGCTTGAATATAAGAAATGGTACTACCAAAAAGCTATTGAATTAAAATCACTTTCTGAAGTTGCAAATTTGCCAGTTACAGACGTACCAAAAAAATTCCATAAATTTTTGATTATAGAGTAATTCATTTAAATAAAGCAGTTCTAGTATTTCAAATATCTTTCCACGAAGGGTATGTAAAATAGACTAGAGATACGCAAATTTTGAAATAGGTGCGTAAATGTATTTAAACAGGTAATTCACCCAGGGTAGATGACCAACTTTGATACATAATAGTGCCAAAGTTTCATTATATGGCAGTTGCATACAAATTGTAGACAACTGAAACGCAGTTTGTTATCATATTAGTATGATAAAATCTTTTCTAAGATTGTTTTTAAATAAGAGAATTCGCGCCGTATGGGATGATGATGATTCTAAGTGGTGGTATTCATCTATTGATGTTGTTTTTGCGTTGACCGATTCAAAAAATCCACGTATTTATTGGAATGCGATTAAGAGAAGGCATCCAGAGTTGAATACATTTTGTAGACAGCGGAAATTATATGCTGATGATGGCAAGAAATACCTTTCAGATGTCTTGGATGAAAATGGGGTCAAGAAACTCGGTTTTATTCTTCCTAGTAAAAATAGTGCTGATTTTCAAATTTGGATTGAAGGACACTTGGATCCTATAGACGAGCAGAGCAAAAGAAAAGCCCACACATTATTTAGATCTGAAATATTAGATTTTTCATGTGTTGGTAAGACAAAACTACTAAAGCAAATCCATGCTTATTTATTTGAAGGAATCTATGATTTTGCGGGCAAGATTAGAACAAAAACAATCTCCAAAGGTGGTTTTATGTTTGCCAATGGTGATTTCTTACCTCAAGTATTAAAAGATATCGATAAGATGCCAGATAATACATTCCCTGAAATATTGGATAAGTATATCGAAATGAATATCGCTCATCCATTTATGGAAGGAAATGGAAGATCGACTAGAATTTGGCTTGATTTATTATTAAAAGCGAGAATACAGCGATGTGTTGACTGGTCAAAGATTGAAAAAAACGACTATTTGTCCGCAATGAAAGAAAGTCCAGTTAACCCAAAACCAATCTTTGATTTATTAAATAACGCGTTGACCGACGGCATAAATAATCGAGAAATTTTCATGAGTGGAATTGATTGTTCATATTATTACGAAGAGGAAGAATAGCAATCAGGGACAAATGTTGCGAACCCCAAAATAAAACTAATAAGTCGAAATATCAGTTTAAATGTCGGTTTAAATAAAACAGAAAATAAAGTAATAGGACTTTTAATAGAACATCCAAGCACCGCATATCTTGAAGCAACAGTGCAATAGACGTGGCTCAGAGAACAACCAGGAAAGCATTTAACTTGCTGAAGGATAAGAAAATAATTGAAAGAATTGACTTAAAAAGCGATGGCTGTTGGATTGTTATTAAATATTAAAAGATGTAATTAATGATGAAAGTTGGAGTACGCGGACGGCGTGAAATATTAAAAATAAGTTCTGTTGACAATAGAAATACAGTTATTGATAGGTTACAATTGGTGTAGGTTCATTAAAATATTCTCCAACTTTATCGAGTCATTTCATTTTTGCTACGACCTGGATTTTGAAAGGAAAGATATTCGATG
Source organism: Bacilli bacterium (assembly GCA_035326105.1). Lineage (NCBI taxonomy): Bacteria > Bacillati > Bacillota > Bacilli > Bacilli bacterium. Next base: position 851,683 of record DAOKYO010000001.1, on the reverse strand, counting down.
AGACGATTCAAATACCCATTTTCAAAGCACATTGACAAAAAAATGCTTAGAAAAAGAATTGATTTACTAAATAATTCAGCACGACAAAGATATATTGCTAATAGACGGCTTAGCCTAATTTTTGGAACCCTATTTTGGATTTTGTTCGTTTTTATTCTAAGTATTATGATTGTTCTCGAACAAAAGATAGAACCAGTAATTGGAAAGACATTATATACGATTTTGGTTATTTTTGTCAGCCTAATTTCACCGGCATTGGTTTTATTATTTCCATATCAAAAACTGGAGAAACATTATCCACCTCAGTCATTAGAAGCCATTCCAAGAGATATTATTGCAATGGCTAATATAAAGTTATTTAAATACTATAAAATTCCAGAAAGCTATTTAGTTACCAAATGTTATAATTGTACAAATCGACTTCTTATTGATAAGGATGTACTGTTATTCTTTCATAATGACAAATTAAGGATAGTTAATGATTTTACATCAACAATTAAGGATTTTGGCTGCTATGAATTTGGGTTGGATAAGTTTGATTTGTCATATGAGAAAAAAGAGGATATCGTTACAACCGAGATTAAGACAGAGAAGTTTCATTTATCATTAGGAAAAAGAGCTAAACCGTTTATTAATAATAAGGGGGGAAATAATGATTACCAAAGAATATTGGAAATACATTAATGGAGAACGTCTAAAAGATAGAGAATTTGTTTTTAAAGAATACAAACCAATAAACGATGATAATAATCACGATTATTGCAGTTTTTGCTAGGCTAGGTTAAGCTTAGCAATCAATGATGCGCTAAACGAGGGTTATCAAACAATCTTGAAACCTATTATTGGGAAAGGTAAGGAACGAAAACGCGATGAATGGGTCTGCTCAGAATACTTCAAGGATTTTCAAGACATTTTAGGCTTGAAAATAAAAGATTCAGAGTAACTCAGAAAATTGAATCAGGATGTTTGTAAGTATGTTTCACACATCATCAATTTTTTGATTTTATGAGATCAATTATTAGATTTTTTGCTACAATAGTTGTAGGTATCTTTCAAATATTCATAACAATAATAGAAACCATATTATAATGTATTGAGGAGAAAAACTATGAATTTTCGAACTCCAAAATGACTCACTCTTTATTCAATTTGGAAGGGGCATTTTTGTTTTTACGGACATTGCTTGTTCATGATTTATTGATTCAAAGTGCAAAAAATATCAAAAATGTATTGTTTAATAATTTTTTCTAGTTTATGCATCGAATCCCATATTTTACTTAATGTAAAATATGGGAATAATGTAACATCACTCCTCATTTTAAATGAGAATAAATATATAATACCTAAGAGTCAATTCATGATAACGTGATATAACAGCACTTTAAAAAATCAAAAAACGTGTATTATTTTCCATATTAAAAATCAAAAAACGTGTATAGTATAGTTATAAGAGGTGATATTGATGAGGCTAGAACGTAAAATATATAAGCAATTGATTGCGTGGAAAAATGAAAATGGCAAAACCGCATTACTCATAGAAGGCGCAAGACGCGTTGGAAAGAGCACTGTGGTTGAAGCCTTCGCAAAAAAAGAATACAAGTCATATATACTCATAGATTTTAGTGTTGCAAGTACTGAGGTTAAATCGCTTTTTAAAAAATACGCATCAAATCTTGATGATTTTTTCTTTTTCTTAACATCAATCACTGGAATTACATTATTCGAAAGAAATTCACTTATTGTATTTGATGAAGTGCAATTATTTCCTCAAGCTAGGCAACTGATAAAACATCTAGTGAAAGACAACCGCTATGATTACATTGAAACTGGATCTTTATTATCAATCAAGCGTAATGTAGAAAGTATTTTAATACCTTCAGAAGAAAGGGCAATCAAAATGCATCCGCTTGATTTCGAAGAATTTTGTACTGCTCTTGGAAGAGGAGATGTTTTTCCTCTTATTAAAAAGCATTTTGATAATCTAAGACCCCTTGGCGAAATTCATTCAACGATTATGAAACTATTTAGACAGTACTTGTTAATCGGAGGTATGCCTCAAGCAGTTATGGAATTTTTAGATACCAATGATTATACAAAAGTAGATCGGATTAAAAGAGATATTTTAAAGCTTTATAAGAACGACATTTCAAAATATGCCAAAGGATATGAACATAAAGTGCTTAGTATTTTTGATGAAATTCCTAGTCAATTATCGAAACACGAGAAAAAGTTTATGTTAAGTTCATTATCAAAAGATGCGAGATTTAGAGATTATGAGGATGCTTTTACATGGTTAGACGAAGCCATGATTACAAATGTATGTTTTAATACATCCGATCCCAGTTTTGGATTATCTCTAAATCGGGATAGATTAACGCTTAAAATGTATATGGCAGATACGGGGTTATTATTGAGTCATGCATTTAGTGAAAATGATGAAATGCATCAAGAAGTAGCAAAAGCCATTATTCAAGATCGACTAGATATTAACAATGGTATGATATTTGAAAATATCGTCGCTCAAATGTTTACTGCTTTAAATAAGAAATTATATTTTTACTCAAGGACTGATAATCAAGACCGCTCAAATATGATGGAAATAGATTTTCTAATTATCGATCAATCTAAACCAACTAAAATATCACCTGTTGAAGTTAAGTCTGGCAAGAACTATACCACGTCGTCATTGGACAAGTTTAGTATCAAGTTTAAAAACAAACTGGGTAAAAAATACATTATTCATACAAAAGATTTAATGCAAAAAGATGGTGTTATCTATTTGCCTGTTTATATGACTATGTTTCTATAAAGCTATCGTGATGAGAATAAGTAGTTAATCAAACCAATGTCTTCAAATGGTTCGGGTTATATGATCATTGATGATACTAGAATAAAAATAGAACACTAATATTTTTTTAAATATTTTTATTTGCTTTTTTTACCTTGTTTGATTGACACATTTTCTTGGCCATCATTTAAGAAGTCCTTTTTCAGCGCTTATAGATTAAATATATAAACATTTGTGCTATTTCCATTTAATATATTTGCAAAATACAATACAATATATAAAAGGAGCAAATATGGATAAATCTTTTGTGAGTCTATACTTAATGACTAAAGGAAAGTACTTTGAACCTTACCAAGTAAATTTTGTCCGTAAATCATTAATTGATCTTGAAGATGATAATCGAATTACAATTAGTTCCATTAATCTACGTGATCCGCTTATTGTGCTTCTACTAAGCATTTTTCTTGGAGGCCTAGGAATCGATATGTTTTATATCGGTGAAAAAACACGCGGTCTGCGGAAATTGATTTTAGGAGTGGTGTCCTTCGTTATCTTTTTGGTTGCCATAGCTTTGGTAAATGTAAATATGAATCCGTATGGCGGAATCAACTCTCCAGGATTACGTGTTCTAATCGGCATCTTGATGGTCGTGGCTAGCATTACAATTTTGGTTCAAATGGTTTTTGTAATCATTGATTGGTTTAAATGTTCAGAACTAACAAAAAAGAAAAACTATTTGTTGTTCACTCAAGCATTGAATGCCTGCAAGAAAGGAGGAGACAAATAATTGTATGGAAAAAGAAAAAATTGATTTGTTTATCATGCAAAACGCTAAGAAACTTCCACCGGAACAATTGCCCTTTATTCGGGAAAAGCTCGCCTTATATCAAGGTGATGAAACGCTTCTCGTCTATGGAATTGATTTGATGGATCCGATGATGTTGCTTTTAGTTTCAATCTTCGTCGGTGGTCTTGGCATTGATCGCTTTATGATTGGCGATATAGGTATGGGGGTTTTAAAACTTCTAACCGGCGGTCTATTCGGTATTTTATGGATATATGACATTGTCACTATTTCTGAAAAAGTACGGGAAAAGAACTTTCTGAAGTTAATGACATTCCTTAGTTAAAAACAAAAAACTCAGACGTTGCTTGAAGGCATTGTCTGAGTTTTTTTATGTTAGCGAACAGGTTGGACGAAGAAACGACCATACACCTGATGCAGACTGATGACGTTTATAAAGGCATGAGAATCAACTTTCTGCGCCACTTTTAGCACTTTCTTGACTTCATTGGTTGAAACCGTCATATAAATAATAATCTTTGCTTCGCCCGTATACGCTCCCGTTCCTTGAATGATCGTCGCACTGTGATGGAAATTGGCGATTAAGATTGGCGACATATTTTTGCTGGTTGTAATAATTTGAATCTGCGCCTTTTTATTTCGTACATTGATGAAGTCAATCACTAAGGCGGAGACAAATAAGTAGATTATGGAATAAACGAGTGCGGTAAGGCCGGTTGAAAATGGGTTATCTAGACCATTCTTATTCGCCGCGATGATGGTAATTAGTGAATATAAAACAACGATGACGGCATTGAAACTGATGCTATATTTGCCGACGTTCGTCGACTTCTTATTCGCCAGATAATAAGAAACAATATCCATACCTCCGGCCGATATATCCGCTTTAAAGGCGACCGCCGCGCTCATTCCCGTGCAGATGCCGGCGAGTAATGTGCGCGTCAATTGGCTATCTAAAGTAATTAAGCTTTCCCAATTGTTGGGAATAATCGAAATAAAAAGCGATCCCAACACTACGTTTATCAACGAATAAATCGTAAAGCGTTTGCCGATGCCAAACCAGCCCAGAATAATAACCGGAATATTGAAAACGATATAAAGGATTGACTGAAGATTATACTCATTATAATGAAACCCCATAATCTCGATTAAAACCTTGACGACATCTTGAGCAAAACCGCTGATGCCACCGCCAGCAAATTTGACAATGGCCGGGTCGGTAGATGAGGGCGAAATAAACAAGCGAAAACCGAAAGCAAAGATAAAAGCGCTGAACGTACAGAAGAAAAGTGTAAAAAAGTTTTCAACTATCCACCTTACGGCTGGGTGGTCAAATAGGAAATCATCATAATGCTTTGCAAGTTTTTTTATCTTCGACATATGTGCCTCACTGCGACAAGTATAAGCGAGAAAAAACACCTTTTCAATATCCTACTTATTTTGTAAAATAAGGATGGCGATAATTGTTCGCTTTCAGTGAAAAAAATAAGCGCTTTTATTGTTGAATAATACCCAACCTAATGATATTATTAACGTGCTATGTTCGTCTAATTTGTCGACATATGGAGGAGTCTTTCATGAAGAAAAGCAGTAACGGAAATATATTCGCCCGGATATGGAATTGGATTAAAAACACCGCCTGGATTCAGCCACTATTAATCGTTGGCATCATCTTTGGTATCATCTTTTCAATTCCATCGATTACTTCGGCTATCAAGAACGCAAAAGAAAAAAATGATAGCGCGGAAACTTTTTATGCCCGGTATCAAGTGACATTGGAGGGAAAAGAAAATTCTGCCGCCCAAAAACTTATCAATGATATCGCGGAAGAAAAACTTGACGGTCAAAAGTTTTTCTTGATATTTGTTTCTTCCGATTGTTCGGCTTGTGAAGAAGCCAAGGATGGATTCGCGGAATTAAAGAATTACACAACGAGTGAACTCGGTGGTAATAAATTTGCCCTTAAGACAATTTTCACCGATGAAGAAACCGATGATCAAGATGAATTAAGCACAACTCCATTCTTGAATTTTCTCACTAGTGATGACACCAATGAATTTATGAATTCAACTGTTGATTGGGTTCAACAAAATTCAATTTACTACAGCAAGCATATGCTGGGAAAATCTTCCTTTGCCGATGCCGACTCCGTTCTGGATTCAATTAGCAACGGCTACGAGGAAAGCAGTTCCTTCCAAACCCCGACCATCTTCTTGGTTGATTTCTCGCAGGAAGCGATCGATGCTGGTAAACAGGGTGTTAAGGAAGCTTTCGTCGGTGTCCCCGGCTCCGATAAGTACGAGAAGGCTGAATTCCTTGCGGAATGCTGGAATACAACTGGTGATTTTGCCAAGTAAGCGACAATAGTCATAATTAGGATCGAGCATTCGATCCTTTTTTTATATTCTTTTTAATCGAATGATTTAATTGTATACTAATGGTAATAGAGGTACTGAAGATGAAATATACTCCTTGGGCCCAATTTAGTTCACTCGTCGCGGGTACAACGCAAAGAGTTGAAGGATATTCGCAAGCCCCTTTTGATTCGTTTAATATGGCCCTCCAAGTCGGAGACGATGTAACGGCAGTAAAAAAGAATCGCGATGATTTTATTAAAGATTTAGGCATCAAATCCAATCAAATGATTTTTACTCATCAATCACATAGCACAGTGATGAGAAAGGTCAGTCGCGAAGATGGTGGCCGAGGATGGACAAGTTTTGAAAATGGAATTGAAGCCGATGCCTTATATACCTTTGATACCGATTTATATCTTGCCATCTATCATGCTGACTGTGTCCCCGTCTTCTTCTACGCCCCATCGCGCGGTTTGATTGGCATTATTCATGCTGGTCGACAAGGCACCTTAAAGCAAGTCACGGCCTTGACCATCGCCAAATTGATGGACGAGGAAGGACTTACTCCTGATGAATTATTCTTTCACTTGGGGCCATCAATTAGCTTCTCCCATGAAATTATTTCCGAAGAAGAAGCCAAACGGATTGCCGCGATGAGCAGCCAATTCCGTCAGGGAGTAAAAGCCACCGGCGGGGTTTACTTTTTGGATACAGCTCTCATTAACTTTCTTGAATTAAGAAGATTGAATGTGCCGGTGAATCACATATCTTCGTCCTTTGCTTGCACTTATGAAGACGGTGATTTGTATTTTTCTGCCAGAAGGGATCACCCGACTGGGCGAATGGTATCATTTATAGCAAGAAATAAATAAAGCGATCCGAAGATCGCTTTATTTCTTTTGTTCGCTCAATTTCTTTTTTAATGCTTCCGCCACCGCCGGCGGCACTAACGGTGAAATATCTGTGCCGTGCATAAACAGTTCTTTAATCGTCGATGAAGAAAGAAAGGTGAAGGCTGGGGCCGACATAAAGAAAACCATGTCAATTTTTGGATCGACAAAGCGATTGCCGGCGGCCATTTTAAATTCATATTCAAAGTCGGTCGCTGCCCGCAGTCCGCGCACCAAAGCAATCGCATCATGCTCACGGGCGTAGTTAATTGATAGCCCTTCGGTCATGTCAACGCTTACTCCGGGGAGCTCTTTTGTTGCTTCCTTAATCATCGCAAACCGTTCGCCAAGAGAAAAAAGGCTTTTTTTCGTCGGTGAAACCGCCACTAGAATAATAACTTCATCAAAAACGCTGAGCGCACGCCGAAGAATTTCCATATGACCATTCGTCATCGGATCAAATGAACCGGGATAAACCGCTACTCGTTTCATAATTTTCTCCTCAAAATATGAACCAAAGTTTCACCGTATTTATATTGCCGAGTGATGGCAAACTCCTTCGGCACGAAAAAATCCGAACTTTGATTTTCGATTACTATTATAGCATCTTGATTGAGTAATGTCGGCTTTAACAAATTTGCAAAGAGATCCGCATAATTCTCAAAGGCATATGGCGGATCGATAAAAACCAAATTAAAAGTGTCGTTGGTTACCTGCAAAAAATGATCATAGGAGTCAAAAAACACTTTACCTTCAACTCCTAAATTACTTATATTTTCCTGAATGACGGCGATTGCTTCCCGGCGGGTATCGACGAAAGAGGCTGCTTCTGCCCCCCGCGACAGTGCTTCTAGACCCATCGATCCGGAACCGGCGAACAAATCTAAAACGCGCCGATTAAGACAATTGTGTCCCAAAGCGGAAAAAACAGCTTCACGGATACGGTCTTTAGTCGGACGCGTTTGCGTATCAGAAATAAATTTTAATTGTCGATGGCGATAGATGCCCCCGATAATGCGCACTCTAATAGCCTCCGCAGCTCTTACTTCCACCAAAGGGGCTAAATAATTTCTTTTGTATCTCGTCGTAAAGGTCGTTTACTGGACGAAAAGCAGCATAGTACTCACGCACCAACGGATGCTCATCAAGTTGCTTCTTGGCCTCATATAATGCCTTTTGCGCGGTAACCACTTCTAAAGACTGCGTCGCATATAACTTTAAAAAATCATTAAAGCGATCCTGCGCTACTTGATAGACAAAACTCAAATGTTGAACCTCAACATTGTTTTCCATTTTATCTTCGATTTCATCAAGTTTTTTCACTAAAGGATGGTCCTTTAATGCTTGCTTTACACTGTAAGTTAATTCAATTAATTCATCTGTCATATTCATCACCCATGGTATTTTATCACTACACTACAAATTATACATCAATTTGTAAGCGGTTTATTAACACAAACAAAACTTTTATGCTATTATAACTACCGGAGTACAAGTATGTTAAAAATTATTGACGACACCCATCCGAGTTTGCGGGAAAAATCGGTTGCTGTTTCTTTGCCCATCAATGAAGAAAATCGAGCTCTTCTTTTAGAAATGCTTGAGCATTTGGCGATGTCCCAAGATGAGGTGTTGAGTGAAAAATATCATCTTCGTTCTGGAGTCGGTTTAGCCGCTCCTCAAGTGGGGGTTAATAAACGTTTAATTGCCATTTATTATCCGAAGGATGAGGAAAAGAAGCAATATGTCAAATATGGGCTTGTTAATCCGCGCATTGTGTCCAATAGCGTTCGTGAATGCTATCTATCTAATGGCGAAGGATGCCTCTCGGTTCCCCTTGATCATCCGGGCCACGTATATCGCTCATTCAAGATTACGGTTGAGGCCTTTGACATCGTGACCAACAAAGACATTGTAATTGTTGCCCGAGGATATGATGCTGTTGTCTTGCAGCATGAAATTGATCATCTTGACGGCATTCTTTATTACGATCGAATTGATGCTCGTAAAGGACAACTTGATGATCCCAAAGCGCTTGCAATTTAAAGCGAATGGCTTGAAAATTTGAATAATTCATTTATAATTTAGATAAATTAGATGTTAAAACGATAACAATCATTTTGGAGGAATATATTTTATGGCGGCTTTAATGCCTTCGCCGGTTTCGGTCTATGCCCTTGGTGGTTTAGGCGAGGTTGGCAAAAACACCTATGTCATTGAAAATGACAAGTCTTTAATTTTAATCGATGCCGGGGTGCGCTTCCCTGAGGAAGATTTGCCGGGAGTTGACTATGTTATCCCGGATTATTCTTACCTAAGGAATAATCGTGGGAAGATTAAGGCGCTCTTCATTACCCATGGCCACGAGGATCATATCGGTGGCATTCCATTTTTAATTCAAAACGTCTTTATTCCGGTGATTTACGCACCCAAATTAGCCGCGGCTTTAATCCGCCATAAGCTAAAGGATATGCGGATAAAGGAACCGGTTAAAATCGTCGAATACGAAGAAAACGATGAGTATTACGTCGATGATTTTCATGTTTCCTTCTTTCATGTAACCCATTCAATTCCTGATTCATTTGGAATTTGTATTGACACCCCCCACGGTCGAATTATGACTACGGGTGATTTTAAAATTGATTTAACTCCTATCGGACCTGATATCAATCTTGGACGAATTGCTCGCCTTGGAAACGAAGGCGTAGATCTATTTTTGAGTGATTCTACCAATGCTGAAGTTCCTGGTTATACCCCCAGCGAACGTGCCGTTATCAGTGCCATCAACGATATTTTCGCTAATGCGCCCGCGCGGCTCATCGTTTCAACCTTTTCAAGCAATATCTCACGGATTCAACAGATTGTTGAGGCCAGTGTGCGTTACAACAAAAAGGTTGTTATAGTCGGCCGGTCGATGAATAATGTCGTCAATACATCACGGGAACTCGGATATATTAAAATACCCGATGCCAACCTGGTCGATGTCGATGATATCAAAAAGTTAAAACCGGAAGAAACGGTTATTTTATGCACTGGGTCTCAGGGCGAACCGATGGCGGCGCTTTCGCGTATTGCTAACGGCGATCACAAGACGATTAAAATTATTCCTGGCGATACGGTTGTTTTCTCTTCTTCGCCGATTCCCGGAAATGGTCAGTCCATCGATAAGGTGGTTAATCAGTTAACCCGCGAAGGAGCGACGGTCCTTACAAAGTCGATTCTTTATAATATCCATAGTTCCGGCCATCCATCCCAGCAGGAATTGAAGATTATGTTAAAATTAGTGCGCCCCCGCTTCTTTATGCCGATTCACGGCGAGTATCGAATGCTAAAAATTCACGCGGAGATCGCCCAAGAACTGGGAATGGCGGAAGATCATACCTTCGTCTGTGGAAATGGCGATAGCCTCGTGCTCGATAACCATGCGGTCAAACGGGGAATTACCTTACCCGCGGACGATATTTACATTGACGGAAATGATATTAACGGCTTGAGTAACGCCGTTATCCATGACCGGAAGATTCTTAGCGAAGATGGAATGGTATCCGTTCTTCTTGTCTTAGATTCGAAAAACAACAAATTACTGGCACCCGCTAAAATATACACGCGCGGATTTATTAAATGGGGCTTCTCCCACATTATTCCGCATGCGGAAAAAAGGACCAACGAGGCACTTGAAACGCTGTTTGCTTCCGGACATGTAACTTTTGGCGAGATTAAGAATGTGGTTCGTTCCACGGTCAAACGCTATTTATTTACCAAGACCGGACGGTCACCGATGATTATTCCCGTCATTATGAACAAAGTGGAGGGCAAATGATTATTCTCGCTTCGCAGTCTCCTCGGCGCAAGGAATTGCTCCAAGAGATTATTCCTTCCTTTGCCGTTATTCCTGCCGATATCGACGAGGACGGCGTTCCGGTGGATAATCCCGAACTGCTTCCGGAGAAGTTGAGTCTTCTCAAGGCCGAAAAAGTCTTTTCCTCCCACCCTGCCGATACCATTATCGCCTGCGACACCATTGTTTTAATTGACGGACGCATCATGGGTAAACCGCATGACGGGAAGCAAGCCTACGAAATGCTCCGCTGCCTAAGTGGTCGCACTCACAAAGTAATCTCGGGTTATACTATTCTTAAAACCGACAAGCGAATATCCAAAAGCGTCACTACGTTGGTGACGTTTAATAAACTTGATGACGAGTTGATTCATCAGTATGTGGCTACCGGATCCCCGATGGATAAGGCCGGAGCTTATGGTATTCAAGATAAGGATTTTCCTCTAGTCGAAAAGATTGAAGGAAGCTTCTATAATGTGATGGGACTGCCGGTTGAAAGTCTAAAAAAAGAATGGCGCAATATGTAATAAAAAATTTCCTCAGTGCGAGGAAATTTTTATTTTATACTGCTCTAGAGTTTTAATGATTGCTTTTTTATCTGCATCCGCGATAAGCAGTGTCAGCCGGTCACTCATCTGAACGAAAGGTCCAAATCCTAATTGATCGAGAACCGAACGTTCCAATTTTGCTTGATCGATCAAATAAATATTCATGCGAGAACGCACAAAACTGATCTCTTTGACGTTGTCCGGACCGCCTAGAGCTTCAATCAATCGACTGCCTGAGGCCAAAGAAGGAGTCGACTTGGCCGGTCGTAAGAAAAAATATATTAAGAGAATTATCACCAGTAGAGCCGCAACGCCTAAAGCAATGTATAGCCCATACCGGTATAGAAAGTCATTTATTTCGTTTGCCATAATATCTTCCTCTTAATCCTTAATAAATGTTTTACGGAGAACTTCAAAATAGGAGTGGTTGTTTTGATGATAAATATTGACCTTCTTTGAAGATAATTTTACGGTTAATTTTTCCACCGGACTCATAAGAGTCGCACTCATATGATCAATGCCGACAATCGCATCGGGAAAATTACCGGTGAATGATATCTCCGTATTTTTCGGTAAAATCAAAGAGGAGCCCAAGGAACGAAAGGCATTGTTTTGAATGGTAGCAATCTCGGTCAATTGAACCATTTCCATTTCGGTACTGACAAGCGCCCCACCAAGTGAGCGATTATAGCCAGAAGATCCGAGTGAACTAGTTACAATAAGTCCGTTGCCCCGAAAACGTTCCAGCAATTTACCATCGATATGCACATCGGCGATAAGTGTATGGAACGGATCTTCAAGTCGAATTTCATTTACGCCATAAAATGATTTAACTTTGCTCCCGTAATTTACCTTTGCTTCCAAAAGATGGTAGGCATGGGCCGTAATATTTTTATCCTCAATATTTTTAATTAAAAGATCGATATCCTCTTCTTCATAATCGCAAAAGAAACCCAATGTACCCGCATGAATGCCCACAAACGAAATATGATCAATTTGATCAATGTAATGGTTTACCGCGCGCAAAAAAGTTCCATCTCCGCCGACAAAAACAACAATATCCGGGTGTTTTTCATTAAGCGTATGATTCCGTAACAAAAGTGCTTTTTCTAGTTTAGTGGCGATTCGACAACTATTATCATCATCGCGACAAAAGATTTGAAATTGCATAGGCCCACCTCTTACCAAAATGGTAATTTTATTGTATCATTATTTTGTTGCATTAAAAACTACTAAGGAGCGCGAAATCATGTCCACTAATATTGAAATTGAAGTTAAGGTATTGCTTAGCAAAGATCAATTTGATCAAGTAAAGAAAATAATGAGCGCCGATAAGCATGAGGTTAAGGTTCAAACCAATCACTATGTTGATACCTCAACCTATCAATTAAAAAAGTATGGCATGGCCTTAAGGGTAAGAGAGACAAGTGAATATGTTTTGACCTTAAAGACACCGCTAGCCGAGGGCCTACTCGAAAAAAATCAATCGATAACTAAAAGCGAGTTTACTGCTCTGGCCGGTAAAAAAATCTTTCCGGAAGGATCAATTAAGGATTTCCTTATTAGTTTAGGAATAAATGTTGAAGATCTTTCGATCATCACTTCTTTAACTACCGAACGGGTTTCCCTTGATTATCAAGACTGCCTTTTTTCAATGGACGCTAATTCCTACTGCAATACGACCGATTACGAATTAGAAATGGAAGGTTCCTCTATCAGTAATGCCGAGGATCAGTTGCGCGACATCTGCGATAAATGTAAAGTTCCATTTATCCTTAACACCCGTTCCAAACAGGCACGGGCGATGGCGGCAGCCAAAAGCTTAAACAATAAATAATTAAAATAAAAAGGCCCTGTTTGATTACAGGTGCCTTTTTTTGTTGCTTAATTGCAGTTTTGAGCGTGCTCACAATCACCGAATTTATCGCATTCTTCAGCCGAGCAGTATCTTTCCGCCAGTCGTCTTGCCCGCGGAATAAAAATGCGAATTTCCTCGTCATTGTAGCCGACCTGAATCCGTCGATCGTCAACCATAATCGGCCGCTTTAATATTGATGGATTCTTTTGAATAAAGTCAATCAACTCACTAACCGTCATCGCTTCGAGGTCAATATTATTCTCTTTAATAATCTTCGACCGGGTAGAAATAATGTCATCAAAGCCATTTTCCGACTTAAATAAGATATCTTTCAATTCCTTTTCATCGAGAATTGTTGCGAATATATTATGTTCCTCGTAGGGAATCTTCTGTTCGTCAAACCACTTCTTAACCTTGCGGCAAGAGGAGCAACTTGGCGATGTATATATTTTAATCATTTAGCATCATCCTCTCTGCGTTTATTTTATCTTATTTAGTTGTTTGACACAATAAACAATCACGGAATATTTGCCCGCAAACGCTTTCTTTTTCTACCCCGGTTTATTCTTTCCATAGATATATAGATTTTTTCGATTTATATCTTATAAATCGATAGGAAACAGACCTTGGGGATGACAGGAAGACCGGATTTTGGGAATAAAATTGCTTTTAAGCGGATGAAGCCTTATAATTTCTTCATGACTGGAGGCTATATTTATGCGTGTCTTATCAGGAATTAAACCAACCGGAAAATTAACTCTGGGAAATTATATTGGAGCTCTAAAAAATTTTCCTAGTTTTCAAAATGAGGGTGAAACTTTTATATTTATTGCCGATCTTCATGCTTTAACAATGCCAATTGATCCCGAATTTTTAAGAGAAAACAGCAAAATCATCGCTTCCTTTTATCTTGCGGCCGGGTTGGACCCCAAAAAATGCACTATCTTTCGTCAGAGTCGCGTCAGTGAACATAGTGAATTAGCCATTATTTTACAGAATTATCTCTATATGGGCGAATTATCACGGATGACTCAATTTAAAGAAAAATCACAAAATATGAATCAGAATGCCATTGGTCTTGGACTATTTGCCTACCCGGTTTTGATGGCGGCCGACATTCTTCTTTACGATTCTGATGTCGTCCCCGTCGGAGAAGATCAAACTCAACATGTGGAATTGGCCCGGGATTTAGTTAAACGTTTTAATAATCATTACGGTGATATTTTGAAAATGCCCGAAGCAAAAATCGGCAAAGTTGGAAAGCGTATTATGTCCTTGTCCGATCCGAGTAAAAAAATGAGTAAGTCCGATCCAAAAGGAGATATTTTTTTGCTCGATGACATGAAGACCATTCGCAAGAAGATTATGAGCGCGGTTACTGACTCAGGGAGCGAAGTATTTTTTGATATTGAAAACAAGCCCGGAATCGCTAATTTGCTAACCATCTACGCTGCGATAAAAAATATCACGATTAAAGAGGCGGAAGCCACATTTGTCGGCTATCGCTATGGTGATTTTAAAAAAGCCATCGCCGATGCCGTTGTTGAGGAAATAGAACCTTTTCAAAACCGCTTTTATGCTTTCTATAACGACTCGCAGACGGAAAAAATTCTTGAAGAAGGTGAAGCTAAAGCATCCGCTATCGCTCGGGTTGTCCTCCAGCGGGTACAGAAGGCGGTCGGTCTGCGCTAATGATTAAAAAACATACGCTTATCGCGCTTGACATGGATGGCACGCTTTTAAACGATGACAAGACGATTTCATTAAACACCATTAATTATTTGAAGGATTTGGATCAAAAAGGCTATCTGATTGTTTTAGCCAGTGGTCGCCCCCTTCGCGCCTTAGCCCACTACCAAGATCAACTTGACTTATCTTCTCCCCTTGTCTGTTATAACGGAGCTTTGATAACTTCACGTCACGACCGCGATTTTCCAACCTTTAAAAGTAGTTTTAAACAAGATATTATTAAGAACATTATCAGTGATATCGGACTTGATAATCTTGATAATGTCATGGTTGAAACTCCAGATGACATATGGTTATTGCGGGAAGACGATGACTTAAATGCCTTTTTTTGGCATGATAACGTTAAAATTGTTTATGGAGACGTCAGAGAAAATATCAATGAAGATCCGATGACGCTAATTTTGAAGTCGAAAGTAAAAAATTCAGTTATCGACGGCATCATTACCTCTGCAATCGAAAAATATCCCCATTATAAGGTCCGTTTTTGGTATGGCAGTGACTATAGTGAAGCCTACCTCGATTATGTAACTAAACGTGATGCTCTAAAATATATAGCCGATTACTATCACATTCCTCATAACCGCACCATTGCTTTTGGTGATGCCGAGAATGATATTCAAATGTTAGCCTGGGCCAATATTGGTGTTGGTATGCTGAATGGCAACGAATATTGTAAAGCGCATGCGGATATGATTACGCTTGCGGATAACAATCACGATGGAATAATTAAAACTCTTCCTCTTATTCTAGATAAAATAAAATAAGGATGTCCGGTTTGGACATCCTTTTTCTTATATTTTCAACAGGCGAATCAACTCTTGATGCAGGCTGTCCGCCTTGCCTTTAATAGCGGCACTGCTTTTTCCTACCACTTCGTAATAAAACTTGCACTTGGGCTCGGTCCCGCTCGGACGAATAATAATCGTGCTCTGGTCATCCAAGACCATTTTATAGACGTCGGCTTTAGGAAGATAAATCGGTCGCCGATGACCTTTTTCAACCATTTCGCTAGCCAGGTAATCTTCCACCCGAACAATTTTTTTGCCGGCGATTTCCTTTAGAGGGCTTAGCCTTAACGAATCCATAAGATTAGTCATTTTTTTCGCTCCCGCTTCACCGGGGAACATTATTGAATAAACTTTATCCGCATGATAGCCGAATCGAGCTTGCATATCTTCATATACTTGTATCAAATTCTTACCCTGCTTCTTGTAGAATAAAGCCATTTCGCTATACATAACTAAGGCCTGCAAAGCATCCTTATCGCGAACAAAGGGCTTGACTAAGCAACCGTAACTTTCCTCGTAGCCAAACTCAAATTTAGGTCCCTTATTTTCGATAGCTTGCTCAATCGCGTCCCCGATATATTTAAAGCCGGTAAGAAACAATTGTGATTCAACTCCGTAATAGGCAGGGATGATTTCCGAATAGGAAGAGGTAACAATGGTCGAATAAACGATTCCATTAGAAGCTAAGATACCCTTCTTTTTCCGTTCGGATAAAATATAATCAAGAAGCATCGATCCCGATTCATTCCCGGTAAAAAGGCGATAATCGCCAGCGCTACTGCGCACTCCGAGTCCAACTCGATCCGCATCGGGATCAGTAATAAGAATAATATCAGCCTCTTTTTCACGGGCTAATTTAATTGCCTCTTCATAAGCCCGTACATCTTCGGGATTAGGCGAAGCGGTATTCTTAAAATCGGGATCGTGACTACACTGGCTAAGTACCGGATATACTTCGTATCCCAAGTCTTCAAAAATCTTCATGGCGTTTTCATAACTTGTTCCGTGTTGAGGCGAAAATACAATTTTAAAATCGCTCCGATTCAAATCTTTGTTTATTTGGATACTCTCCACTTCCCGACGATAGGCTAGGTCGATGTTTTCATCATAAACTATCGATTCACCAAACGGCGCCACCTCATCAATTTCAATCTCTAAAGGCGAAGGAAGATGCGCTATGATCTCCACCAAACGGTCGATTTTTTCCGGGACAAGCTGGCAGCCATTTTCATCATATACCTTATAACCATTATATTCTTTCGGATTATGCGAGGCGGTAATCATTATGCCCCCGACCGCATGCGAAAAGCGGACGGCAAAGGATAATTCTGGGGTTGGCCGCAAGCTATCAAAAATATAAGTTTTTATTCCATAGCGATTAAGCGTTCTGGCACTGTCGAGCGTAAATTCCCGCGAAAAGAAGCGATTGTCATGACTTAACGCCACGCCCCGTGATTTTGCATCGGGAAATTTTTCAAGTAGGTACAAAGCAAAGCCGATTGTTGCTTTACGAACCGTAAATAGATTCATACGGTTTATGCCTGGCCCTAATATTCCACGCATACCGGCGGTGCCAAATTCGAGTTCCCGATAAAAGGCGTCGGCCTTTTCTTCGGCGGTCATCTCCTTAAGTTCTTTTCTCTCATCATCGCTTATTTTCGATGATGCAAGCCACTTTTGATACAATGCTTCAATTTTTTCCATATTTTTTTCTCCTTATTCTTTGGCCAGCCTATCGATAATGGTTTTCTCTTCCTCCGGCCATGGACAAACAAACTTACGATTGGATAGATATTCAAGTGGGGGTGGCACGTTGGTAAAACTTAAACTACGAGCAAAAAGAAACTGATGCTTTAATCCGTAAAGTTGCGCATACTTTTTATTGATAGAAAAATCACCATACTTATTATCGCCAATTACCGGATGATCAATTGCCTGCATATGCACCCGAATTTGATGGGTTCGTCCGGTTAAAATGTTTACCCGCAAAAGGGATGAATCACCAAAGTGTCGCTCAGTGTGATAAATTGTTTTCGCCACTTGGCCATTCCTATAAGACACCTTAACGGTTTTTGCCTTTTCATCTTTAAGTAAAGGAAGATCTATCGTCCCCTCATCCTCCGTATGACCGGCAACCAAGGCATAGTACTCCTTAGAAATATCATCCTTATCTTTGAATAATTTTTCTAATATCTGAAGGGAGGGAAGGTCCTTGGCAAATATGATTAAGCCACTCGTGTTCCGGTCAAGGCGATGTGCCGGAGCCGGGGTAAATCCTACCATATCCGTACTATATTCACCTTTCTGGATCAAGTAAGATAAAACTTCATTTTGCAAGGTTACTTTTTTTTCATTCTCGTCGCCATGAACTAACAATCCACTTGGTTTATTTACAATCAGCACATGGCTATCTTCATATATAATCTGCCGATTAAAAGCAATCTTATCGACCGGCTTGGGTTTAGCAAATTCTTTTAGTTGAACGTCGGTAACATAAATTGAAAGCTGATCTCCGACTTTTACAATATAACCGGCATCCACCCAATGACCATTAATTTTTACATCTTTCTTACGAAAAAGTTTATAAATAAAACTTAACGGCGCTTCCGAAAGGTACTTGCGAACAAATTTATCAATTCTTTGATTTTGGGCCTCAGGGCCAATAATTAGTGACTTCATAATTAACACTTAATATAATAGCACAGAGGCCCTGTTTTCTCGATATCTACGAAAATATTTTTACGTAAAATTTTAATATAAAATTAATGACAAGTAGATAGTTGCTTGATATAATAAAACACGCTGGAGAAATACCCAAGTGGTTGAAGGGGCAGGCTTGGAAAGCTTGTAGACTTGTAACAGGGTGCGAGGGTTCGAATCCCTCTTTCTCCGCCATTGTTAAAAATTCGACATTCTGAGTCCATCAGGATGTCTTTTTTTATGCTTAATGCTGCTAACATTAATCGTTTTCCTGTTTTTCAATAATTCGACAATGTCTATTTTCCAACTAGCAAACACTCTCGTTCATTCGGTTGCTCTTATTTCGTGTTTACGTCCGCTCAAACAACGTTTATCTGACCTGTTGCCTTTAGAAGATTTATTGTTCGCTTGCTATTTTTTTCGAATGAGTCATTCATCGACAACTAGGAAGGAGTATTAATTAGACGAAAATGATAAGAAACAGTATTAGACAAATTCTATATTTTTTTATCACGATAAAATTAAGTAAAAATTTCATATGATATAAATAAGTTTTACTACAGCAAATACTCAAAATAACCAAAGTAAACATGATTGGTATGTTTATTTAAATAAACTTTCAGAAAAAAATTATAAAGTGCAATTATGTCTAATTTACTGAGAAGATTCTTTTACTCCTAATCGAAATATAAATTATTATCAAAATAGCGAAACCTTTTTGTTATTGTGATTATCTCTGATGAAGTGAATAAACACATTCGATTACGGTGGGGATGAGTATTAATCTGGCAATTGTTCAAATTTGAGTGTAAATCATATATATTATGGCGTAGAAAGCATAATTAATACTTTTTTGATAAGGACACAACAATAAATATAAAAATTCATTAAAAAGCAAATAATTTCAAACATATATATTGAGAATATTTTTTGGAAAAAAAGTATACTTGTTTATCAAGGCTCAAGACTTTAGTGTAAATAACAGTGCCGAAATCTCTTCCGGTAGTTATGCTCTGGCTGCAGGCGAAGAAAAAACGGTAACCTTATTTGTTGATCGGCAAGTGGATAAAATTGTCGTTTGGGTAAATGCAAGTAAATATGACGGAAGTGCCGGGGCTACTACTGAAGGCAGTATCCGTCTTACCAACCCGGTCTTTAGCTTTAAAACCGCGCCTGAAGTCGCTCCTGCCTGGTCAGGCAATAGTTTCTATCAGATAACCGATAACCAAAACGGAACTGTAAGCGTATCTTACGAGAATTTAGTTCATGACAATAACCACGCTTAGTTATAACATTCAAGCCTCTGTGTCTCATGACTTGGAAGCCGCTAATGGGATTGTAATTGATTTTAGTAACACCGGGTTAGAGGCCGTGCATATTCAAGTTGTGCTGCGGGATATGTCAGGCGAGTTTTCTTGGACACCATTTTGGATTGATGTAGACTGCACATATCATTATTCCAAAAAAGTCACAAAGCAAATAAGCAAAATAGTTCTCTTTATAACTTCCATAAATACTGTTCCCGACGGAACATATTCCGGAAGTTTTGTTATGACAAATCCCGTTTTTACTAATTTAGATTAGGACCAAACTATATAAAAGGTAATTTCAAAAAAGTTAAATACAAAATATTTGACTTTTTATTTGCTTAAATAATCCATAATGTTAATGGCAAAAACCACTGATTACATTACAAATAATAGAAAAGATATTTTATCCTGATGGCTTTTTTTAATCGAGAAACCACTATACTATCGATATTAATGAAAAATTAGTCATAAGACTTTAATAAATTAAATAATAGTCTTTGAAATCACGTTATAAGTAAGAATATGCATTCAATCATCTATCGCCGGCTTCATCAATAATTGGATTGGGGAAATAATTATTACGTCCATAGGTAAAAAGCCTTGTCAGAGCTTTAAATTTTTTTTCTTACAACTTTGTCATTTCTTACATTTATATGAATATTTTGTGCTGCCGTTATTAAAGAGCTTCAAATACTAATTCGTAATTACTCGCATATTCATATGAAAGAATTAAAAAAGCCGGCAATTCCCCGCCGGCTAAACACTTAAATTATAAAGTACAATTACTCCGAAACTTTTTCCGAAGTCTCGTCGACAGTCACTACCTCTTGATCATCTAAAGCAGCACTCAATCTCTGCGCCCTTCTAAGGCTCTTCTCAGTACTAATATCAACTTTCTTCGCATAGTATAAGGTAACGATAAGATAGATGGTCAGGCCAATAAGTAAGAGTATCAAGGCCCAAACGGCTAAATTGACATTCCATTTAAAGAAACCAGCCAGTGCCTCCTCAACCTTACTGATCCAATTTCCACTATCTAAATAGCGATTAATAAAACTAATAACTCCAAAAAATAGTCCTGCTAAAGCGAAGAAACCCGCAATTGAGTCCCAAACAATTTCTGCCTTTTTAATTTTTCTTATTTTCATAAAATTCGTCCTCATTATTCACGTTTGATATTAGCATAGAAAGTGCATATTTACAATAAAAAGTCCGCGTTTAACGGACTTAAATTGTCAATCATTTTCTCCGTTATGCCGCTGTCGCTGCAAAACCATATCCATCTTCACCCAGTGAAATCATGAAGACTGGATTAACCCGAGTTAAAAACTTAAGGTGAACATTGGGAAAAATATTTTTCAACTCATTTGCGATGGCCGGTGTAATCTTATTATCGCCGATGGATACAATAGTAATGAATAATTCCTTACCGGCCTGAGCGATGCTATTTATCGCTGCAACAAAGGTTTCTATTACCCCGCGTGTAGTTCTTACTTTGGCAATCAGATGAAGTTTGCCCTCAACCATTTTTACGACCGGTTTAATTCTAAGAACACTCGCTGCGATAGCGGCTAATCTGCTCAATCTTCCTGAACGATGCAGATTTTTTAGATCGATAACCGTGAATTCCAGGGCGGAGTTTTCACCCCGAACCTTTAATTCCTTGACAAAATCTTCAAATTCAATACCATCGGCAATCTCATTCCAAAAAGTATCGAGTAGAGTTGTCCATCCAACATTAGCTAAATTTCCTTCGTAAACAAAAATTGTGGTATCTCCGTGCTCAAAGAGTTCGATTGCCATCTCCGCTGATTGAGCCGTAGATGAAAGTCCACTGGAAATTGGCAGTACCGCGATTGACCGGTATCCTTTGGCATAAAGCCGTTCATAGGCCTCTGCAAATGCGGAAGGCGAAGGGGAACCAGTACGCATATTGGCTCCTTTTGCAAAATGGGCTTTAATTTCAGCTTCACTAATTTTACTTTCGCTATATGATTCGCCATCAATTATCACATTTAAATCAACAATTTCGACATCAAACTTTTCTTTAATTGATTCTTCCAAGACGGTTGTGGAATCAACAACAATACCAAATTTTTGCATAAGATACCTCCATAACTACGTCTTAAGTATAAGAACGTTGCTGAAACAGAACAATTGAATTGCGCAAAAAATTAACATAGCGTAAATAATTCTTTTGATAAAAAAAAAAATCCGGAAAAACCGGATTTTTTCATAAATGTCTTGTGTTTAATTAAGCGCAAAATCAACATAGAACAGTTGATCCGGCAGTAGGCCAAAAAACTTTGCAATTTTTACCGCCATAACATAGTCAAGACTCCGCCGTCCGTTTTCAATCATCGATAAGTAGGCCTTAGAAATATTAAGACTCTTCGCAAGTTCACCCAAAGTGATATGCCGTGATTTACGAACGCCACGAAGTCGGTTTAAAAACGCCTTCTTCATTACGATCACACTCCTTTGAATAATAAAGTACTAAGCTAAGCTACCGTCATTTCCACCGGAATTATCCGGGGTTTTTGTTGCTTTAGAAGCGGCGCTTAATGCCTCGGACATCAATATCCGAAATTGATCCCGCCAGGCAGTTTCAGCCGGCCCCAGCAACGCAACAACAGCCTGATTTGTTTCCTTAAATAAATCAGGGAATTTTTTCCCATCGGGTAGAGCCCGTTTTCCCTCCATTGATTCAACCAAGGCCATACATTGGTCAAATGCGGCGTTAAAATCCGCCTCAACAATCCGATTGTGCTTCTTTTCAAAGAGCACCAAGCCATATAACTTCCGCATATCTTCAACCACAAAGTTGCTTAGTGGAGAAGGCTTACCCTTCTGTTCGTTCATCAACTTGTTGAATTCATTAAAGCTAATAACAATATCACCGACAATATTCAAAATTGAATAAATACGGAAGAACTTCTCATCTAAATAAACTAGTTTATCCACTCGCTCATCGTAGAGATTTTCTTTTTTGGTATAGCCAATGTATCCCTGAAGTATATCAATCAAAGTCTGATAAATACCAACAATTTGCTCATAAACGGTCAAGTGTTGGTTGTCATCGACGCGAATACCTTCAGCTGCAACTTTAACAATCGTCGATTTATCCGAATAGATACTCTCTTGAAAATTGCGTAAATTTTCGAGAACCTTTCCTGATTTTTCCCCGTTTGCTTTCACAAATTGGGGAAGTGGCGCGCCTTCGGCTAAAAGAATATCGAGACCTTTTTTTCTCTCTTCGTAAGCCTTAACCTCATGCGCCCGATTACGTACGGTGTACTCGAGACTGTCGCGAACAATAAGTGCGACTTGATAGATTCCAAGAATGTAAGAATTGACATTATTCATAAATTAGTCTTTGCTCCTGTTTTTTAAAACTATGGTCGATAAGTCGGAAAATTGTTTCAGCGTGTGCTTAGCATATTTCTTAACCTTTTCCGATGCATGCTCCATGCAGTAACTGTTTTCGTAAAAGGTATTAAACATAGAAATATCATTACCCGAATCGCCTACTACAATTATATCATCTTGCGCAATATTTAGGTATCTACAATATTTTTTTAATCCCTCCGCTTTAGAAATGTTTTTTCCGGTAATCTCGATAAATCCATTAGACCAACTAGATTCAATCATCGGATAGGTGGCGCGAATATACTTATTGGCTTCCATCGCGCGTTTTTTCCCCTTGCCAGTAAGACCAAAATAAAGCATGAACTTATAAATCTGCCCGCTGTGCAGTTCTCGATTCCAGACTTTTTGGTCAAAAGCGTAATTTTCGCGATATATTCCCTGCAAGCGATAATAAATGTTATAGAACAAGCGTAGCGGTCCCGAAAGTGCCGCCGTCTCTAAGGCTAATGGAACATTCTTTGACATTAGCATATAGCCTCGCAGATGATATTTTGTCTGAATTTCATGAAAAATATCCGGAAAATTATTAGGTAAAAAAACTTCATCAACTATTTGATTATTGACATACATCACCGCCGAGTTACAACCGATAAAATCTACTTTTTGACCAATGACTTCAAAAACCTTTTCCGCGTAATGAAAGGAACGACCGCTGACTAAGACAATTCTTCCACCCTCACTAATAAATGATTTAATTAGATCGACATTTTTTCGGGGGATCATCTTTCGGCGACGGCGAGGATAGAACAATGTTCCGTCTAAATCGGTAGCGATAACTCTAATCATGGCCAAACTCCTCTATTTAAATAAGTATACATTAGTGTTGCTTTTTTAGCCATTAAAAAAGGGACCGAAGTCCCTTAATTTTACAAAATATAATTAGCGATAATGGTTATTTAACTGCGTTTTCCGCTTGGATAATTCCATATCCGCCATCATTCCGGTGGTAAAGAAGACTAATGCGATTATCTTCGGCATCTAGATACATAAAGAAGTCATGTCCCAGTGCTTCCATTCTTGTAATTGCTTCCTCCAAGTCCATTGGCTCAAGGAAGATTTCCTTTGTTCTTACGACTTCATCTTGCTTAGCTTCACTTAGATCCTCTTCGATATTTTCCAAGGCAATTGATTCGCTTAAACTCGGCTTATTGCTCCGGTCAAGACGAGTCTTCAACTTCCGCATCTGACCTTCAAGTTTATCGACCGCTAAATCAACACCCGCATACAGATCCTCGTTAGTAACCTCGGCTCGGAAATCCATCATGTGGGTAAAAATGGTAATCTCGACTTTAGCCCCTGTCCGGTAGGTTCTCACCACCGCTCTACACGTCACATCGTCTGTAATAACGAAATACTTGTCCATCCGCGAAAGTTTCTTAACAATCGCATCGTGAATCGCCTGCGTCACTTCAACGTTCTTGCCAACAATTTGGTACTTCATAAAAAACACTCCTTTCCAAAATATTGAGCAAAACTACATTTATATTGTTGCATTTTTTTTATTTAATTGATAGTATTTAACTTTTTTTTGATTATGCTAGAATGAAAATATGAGCGCCTAAACGCTTTTTTTTATTTTTGCGAATACGCGGCTATTTCCGCCTCGATAAGTTCGACTTTATCGAGTTTTTCCCATGGCAGTTCAAGATCGGGGCGACCGAAATGACCGTAGGCCGCCAAGGACTCATAGGCAAAGCCTCGGGGATGTTTTAAATCAAACATTTTAGTAATAGCACCCGGTCGGCAATCAAAAAACTTGTCGATAATGGAAAGAATTACGCGATCATCATATTTTGATGTTCCATAGGTGGCAATGCCGATACTGACCGGTTCAGCAACGCCGATCGCATAGCTTAATTGAACTTCCATCCGTTTGGCAATTCCTGCCGCCACGAGATTTTTGGCGATGTAGCGAGCCATATAAGCACCGCTGCGATCAACTTTTGATGGGTCTTTACCGGAAAATGCCCCGCCGCCATGACGAGCCGTTCCACCATAAGTATCGACAATTATTTTTCGACCGGTTAATCCCGTATCGCCCCGAGGACCGCCGATGACAAAGCGTCCGGTCGGATTAATTAAAAAGCGAAAATCGGTATTCAAGTGGAAGCTTTCCGCGACCGGTATCATAATTTTTTCATGAATAAAGCGCCGAAACTTTTCTTCATCAATACCGGGAGCATGTTGAACTGACATTAAACAGGTATCGATTCGCGGTTGACTGCCCGAATAATCGATAGTCACCTGACTTTTCATGTCCGGTCGGGCTCCGATAAATTCGCCACTTTTGCGCAGAGTGGAAGCAATTCGCACCAATTTGTGGGATATGGAAATAGCCAAAGGCATGTACCCTTCGCTTTCATCCGTCGCATAACCAAACATAATGCCTTGATCGCCTGCGCCCTGATTAAGCTCATTTCCGTGATCAATGCCGACAGAAATGTCCGGTGATTGGTTATCGATGCGGATATCAATGCGGCAACTATCAGCGCCGATTCCATCTTCTGGGTTATTGTAGCCGATTCTTTTTAACACTTTACGAGCGATAGCTTCGTAATCCACCTTAGCCAAGGTAGTTATTTCTCCCGAAATCAAAATATACTCGCGCGTGGCAAAGGTTTCGCATGCCACCCGCGAATTGGCATCTTGCTTTAAACAGGCATCAAGGATGGCATCGCTTATCTGATCGCATAATTTGTCGGGATGCCCTTCACTGACTGACTCTGATGTAAACAGTATTTTTTCTTCGCGCATATTTACCTCCAAATAAAGAAAAAACTTTCCCACAGCGGAAAGTTAATAATAAACTAACCGTCACTTATCGCTCAGGGTGGGCCCTGCTGAGGAAGAGCACTTAATTATCCGCATTCAAACCGATAATAGTTGCTACCGCGTTAGTTCGTCCTCTATGACGCGGTTCTTGATAAGCGAGTATTTTACTTGCCGGTTGTTATTATCTACCATTTGATATTTTTAGTCAATTACAAAGAAAAAGAACCGTCAAGAAGGCGGTTCTCATCTACTAAACATCACTATAAAAGTTAAAGTTTGATAACTTCGCCAAAGGTCTCGCCGCTGATACCAGCAGCATTGCTTTCATCGGTATCAATATGCATCGCCAGCGAAAAATCCGAGCGAACGCGAATAACGACATCCTCAAAAATTAATGAGCGTTCGGCAGTTTTAACACGCACGCCAACAATATCGCCATTCTTAACCGCAAACGCTTCCGCATCGGCGGGAGTCATATGAATATGGCGTTTTGCCACGATTGCCCCTTCGCTTAAGTCAATACTTCCAGCTGGGCCAACAAGCCGAACAGGAGACGAACCGGCGACATCGCCTGATTCTCTAATCGGAGCACTGATGCCTAATGTCCGGGCATCAGTAGCGCTAACTTCAACTTGGGTTGCTTTCCGCACTGGTCCCAAAATGGATACGCGAGCCAGGGTATTCTTCGGACCGACGATATCTAGACGCGTAGTCGAAACATATTGTCCCGGTTGACTTAAGGGGGCCCTGACTTCTAATTGATATCCTTTTCCACATAAGGTTTCTAAATCAGCTTGAGTAACGTGGATATGCCGAGCTGACGTTTCTACTAAAACTTTTCCCATAATTTTAACTCCTATCGTAGTTATTATACTCTATTTTTTACTTCGTAAATAATTTGTTGCTGAAACAAACAGGTGTCCGGAAAAAACTCGCTTGTGCGCCCAGACTCGATAGCGGATATCGCCGCGATCGATCTCATAAACATCCTTGTATTGGACAAGGCAACGAATGATTTCCTCATCAAATGGTATCGTGTGAATCAATCTGCCCTTGGAATTAAGCAGTTCAACTCGGTTGCAAAATAAATTAATAGTTCCGAGCGTATATTTATGGCGGAAAAAAGTTCCGACTTTGGTCGTATGAAAACGAATTTTATCATGCGAGAAAATCAATTGATCAGGGTCGCTAATTACACTTAAGTCCCTATATAACTCTTCTAGTTGCCAATCATTCCAGGCGCTGGTATCGGAAAATTTTGGATAGGGCATGCCCATTTGAGTATCGTCATAGTCAAAAAACGAATACTGATTAACATGGGTGTGAAAGGTGCAACTATCACAATAAAGATCATTATCATCGCAATGAAGCGATTGGTATTGACCGCAATTGGGACAACGGAATAGTCCCAATTCTAGCCACTCGGCTCGCCGATGACGAGCGTGACCGAGCTTCACCATATTTTCATGTTGCCAGGCATTTTCATGATGAGAATAGCCCGCAACAATACGGCTGTACAGTGTATTTAATTGCATATTTCGAACTTCGTTTTGCGGAATAATATCTGTTATTGTGTAAGTAATTTTAGATCTACGGGCTTTATTAGCTACGCGCGGGGCCCGTAGATGCGCTCCCGTTATTCGCATCACAACCACCGGTATATCCAACATTTTAGCTAATTTGGCCAATGACTTATCAACCGGCAAGGTATCGCCAAACATCGAAATGTCTCCCTCCGCGTATAAGCCGATGGAGCGGCCTTTTTTCACAAGACGTTTCAATTCGCGGATGTAACTCACATCCGTCGGGCTCATTCCTCTTTTTATCTCGCCCAAAATCCATCCGCTAAAAAAACTCGTCAGGCGATTATAAAACATCTCCTCATTGACCACGAAATGGATGATGCGGGAATAAAACATCGTGTCCATATACATCCCATCATAGTTGCTATGGTGATTAGAGACAAAAAGAAGCGGACCTTTAGGTAGTTTATAACCATTATAATTGTAGTGAAGGTTATGAAAAAGTTTAAAACCGAGATTGAAAAATGGTTTTAGCGTGTAATAGAAAAAACCGCTGACGATCGCATGTAACCAGTCCCAGTGGTGTTTTTTTCTATTTTTTGGCGAGTTTTTCATAGTAGTCCTCTATTATTCTTTCATAGTTCACTTTGACTTCTTGAACGATATTATCCCATCCAAGGGGAATCGTATTCTGGGCTTTCTTTCCGACTCCAACCATATCCTGCGGATTAGTAAAGATGCCTTGAATACGGTTGAACATATCGCTGACGGTCGGAACTGCCAAGTAGCCATTTACTCCGTCGGTTATCGGCTCGGCACAGCCACCGCCAAAACTTACAAGAGAAGGAATGCCCATCACTGACGCTTCCCGTAAAACAATCGAAAAAGTTTCATACATACTGGGGAAAAAGAACAGATCAGTAACCGAATATATCCCTTGCAGTTCCTCGCGCTCTTTGATTGCTCCTAACCAATTTACGTCATCATAAATTCCAATTCGCCGAGCGTAGTCCTTAACTTCCTTTTCATTTCCCCCTTCGCCCACTATCGTTAAAGCATATGCAATGTCTGCTCTCCTTAAGCGAGCGAAAGTATCAAGCACCAGTTTTAAATTCTTCTGCCAAATCAGATGACCAACGAAAAGAAGATTTTTATTTTTCTTTTCAATATGATATTTTTGACGAATTGATTCCTTTTCCTCTAAAGTAATCTCCCTTTTAAAGAAATCGGTCCCGTTGGGAATAACGCGAATCGGCCCATGATACCCATATCCTCTCAATACTCCCGCCGCATAGAAACTAACTGTCCAAACTTCATCAACCGCATTAAAAAAATTGACCACATAACGAATTCCGATTTTACTCATTGCCTTTGAATGAGTGGCCTCATAAAAATCGTCGTAAAACTTGCTATGAAAAGTGGCGATGATCGGAATTTGTTTTTTAATGGCAATTCTCAAGCCCAAATGACCGACGATAAAGGGTGAATGGGCATGAATGACCGCCGGACGCTGACACTTAACAAGTTTTAAAAGCTGCCGATCAGGAATTCTTTTGGCAACCTCATATTCCGAAAATGAAAGCTTATAAGAGGGAAGACGAATAATCGGATAGGAAAAAATACTATCATTCGCCGCTTGATAAAAGGGGGCAACAACCGAAGTAGGATGACCCTGTCTATTCAAGGTAAGCGCGTAATTGTCCACCACTTTAATGACGCCATCGACTATCGGATAATAGTTGTCGATAAATTGATAGGTGCGGATAGGAAGATTCGGTTCCGGTCGGTAGGGACGGCGGCGGTGAAAGATTCGGCTGGTAACCACCGTTATTAGGAAACCGGCAAATATATAGATGTAGAAAACCAAGAATCTCCATATAAACATTGCCCAAGTAAGATAGGTCCCCGAAATAAACGTGGCAAAGATGCTGGCAAAGGAGTACTCCGCTCCCCCACTACCGCCTGGCGTTGGCATTACATTAGCGAAGTTGACCGCATACATGCACATCGCAAACACCGTTATGATATTTAGATTCGCGGTGTCTAAAATTGAACTCGGCACCGCTTTGATAACAAAAAACGGAATAATATTATATGCAAATTGACCCACCAAGGAGATAAGAAGCATCAACAAGAGCAAAAGCTTATTGTCCTTAAATTCTGCGATTGCCATTTGGTAATTACGAATCGTTTGAATCAATTTGCTTTTAATTTCGGTCGCTTTCTTTAGATGAAGCCAATCAATTATGCGAAAAACAAGTCGCATAATCACATTTGTAACTCGCGGAAAAAATGATAACGTCATCACCGTACAGGGAAAAATAGTTGAACTGAAAACCCCTAAATAAGCCACTATCCGTAGAAAAAGATTTATTTCTAACTGTGGCACCATTAAAAAAGCCCAAATAGCGAGAATAAAAAAAGCTACCCGTGACGTGAAAAAATTAACCACCGCCACCGAAGTGGCCTGCCCGACACTTAAATGACACTTTTGAAGTCGATACACTTGATATGGTTCGCCCGCCGTTGAATATGGGGATATTAGATCATAGTAGCGCCCGACAATATGGGCATTAAGCGAGGCCTTGAAATACCAACGGCCATTTTTACTATGCGTCAGTACCGAAAATTTAACAGCGTTGGCGATGACATAAATAACCAAACATAAGAATGCTCCCACCAGCCATGGCCATTGAGGAAAGAAACTTGGAAGCGCCGAAAAAAAGTCGGCAAAACTCTCCGGCATATCTTTTTTTAGCGTGCGATATATAACAAATGCAATTAGAAAAAGCGACAACAAAAGCATGGCAACACTTATTAATGTTTTCCGCTTGCTTTGCATTTTTTCTTTATTTTCATTCCCTGCGGGAATCCCACTTTTTTCCGTCATAAAAACTCCATTTAAATAATTCGACTTATTATATCATAGAGGTTGTTTTTACTAAAGAATAGTTCGGTTTTTTTTATTTGATAAATGATAGGTGTTTTATTGCTTATAGGTGGTATAATAAAAGCACGTTTTATGGAGTTATTATGAAAAAATTTATCGACTCGCACCGCGAACAATTTGATGAGGTTGTTCGTTTCATAATCGTTGGGGTTATCGCTACGATTGCCGATTATGGAACTTCACTTATATTTAAGTATCTAATTTATAAAGACCCCGGCCAATGGGTGATTTTGGGCATTGCTTTTACAAGGAATTTAACGGTTGCTACTTTAGCCGGTTTTGTGGTTGGCGTTATCGTCAACTACGTTATGTCGATATTTTTTGTCTTTAGAAATGTTGCCAATAAAAAAATCTCTCGCTCCGTCGGTGGCTTTGTCGCCTTTGTTGTTCTTGGCTTTATTGGTTTACTGATAAATGTTGGCATCAAACAAATTGGCGATAACATCTACACGACAGAAAACTTCTGGTGGTTTTCATTTGTTTTTGCCGTCGCCACTCTCATAGTTCTCATCTATAATTATATTACCCGGAAATTAATTCTTTTCCGACCAAACAAACAGCAGCATAATCAAGAAAACGGGGAATCAAAAGATGGAAAATAAAAAAACGGCTATCATTATCGGCGCCGGTCCGGCCGGACTTACCGCCGCCTATGAGTTATTAAAGAAGACCGACATTCATCCAATTATACTTGAGGGTTCATCTACCATAGGAGGAATTTCACAAACCATTGCCTATAAGGGCAATCACATTGATATCGGTGGACATCGCTTTTTTTCGAAAAGCGAGGAAGTGAATAAAATTTGGTCCGAGGTTATGCCTTTGCAAGGGGCTCCTGCCGCCGATGATTTACTTCTAAATAGGATTAACGAGCACTATGCTAAAGACGGGCCAAACCCCGAAAATGACGATGTTGTGATGCTAATTCGCCATCGCGTTTCACGCATCCTTTACCTTCATAAGTTTTTTGATTATCCAATTTCTTTGAGTGCCAGAACCCTTAAAAATATGGGCTTTTCTCGCACGATGCGGGCCGGATTTGGCTATCTTGGATCTATGGTTCATAAGCGGAAGGAAGACTCTTTAGAAAACTTTTATATTAATCGTTTCGGCAAACCTCTTTATGGTATGTTTTTTGAAAAATATACCGAGAAAGTCTGGGGCCGTCATCCGTCGGAAATCGATGCTTCCTGGGGGGCTCAACGGGTAAAAGGCCTTTCTCTTTGGAAGACGCTAACTCACGCTTTAGCCAAACCTTTCCGCAAGAGCAGTAAACATGTTGAAACCTCTTTAATTGAGGAATTCTTTTATCCAAAAAAGGGCCCTGGCCAACTTTACGAAGTCATGGCTCAAAAAATAATCGCTCTTGGCGGTGAAATAATTATGCAGGCCGAAGTTACAAAGATTAATGCAAACAAAAACGAGATTACCGGTTTAGTATATGAGCACGAGGGCGAAGAAATTCAAATAAACGGCGATTATTATATATCGAGCATGCCTTTAAAGGATTTGTTCTTGGCTTTGGGTGAAAATGAAGATAATCATATTCCTTATGAAGTTGCTACTCACCTTGTTTATCGTGACTTTATCACCGTCGGTCTTTTACTCAATAAAATACTATTGAAGAATGAAACCAACATCAAAACTGTCAACGGTTTGATACCGGATACTTGGATTTATGTTCAGGAGGAAGATGTCGGTGTCGGACGCTTACAAATATTTAATAACTGGTCACCCTACATGGTGGACGATTTCCAAAAACACGTTTGGCTCGGTATGGAGTACTTCGTTAATGAGGGCGATGAAATGTGGGAGATGAATGATGAAGACTTCATCGCTATGGCTATCGACGAATTAACGCGGATTAAAGTCATTGATCCCGAAGATGTTGTAGATGCCGTGCGCATAAAAATCAAGAAGGCCTATCCGGCATATTTCGATACTTATAAGGATATAGACCTCGTTATTGACTATCTTAATACTTTTACCAATCTTTTCTGTATCGGCCGTAATGGTCAACATCGATATAACAACATGGATCACTCAATGCTAACCGCAATTGAAACGGTGAAATCAATTCAGAATCCCAAATCTTTCCCTAAAGAAAACATTTGGAAAGTGAATACGGAAAAAGAGTATCATGAGGAAAAAAAGTAGATCTATAAGCGAGTTTTTAGCCACCTTTGATGGTGAAAAACTATCACAAATATTCAAGTCATTTACCAAAAAGTGGTATTACCTTTGGATTACCAGCTTCGCCCTTTTAATTCTAATTTATCTTTTTTATTTTCTTTTTGCCTATACGCGAAATGTCCCTGACTTATCACTGGTACCCGCCTATCCTACTGCTCCTAACCCAACTGATTTTGTTTTACCTTCAAGTTTTATTAACGCCCAAAATATTTATTTTAGTCAATTACGTAACTACTATGGGGCTTTAGAGTCGGCCTATCGCACGATGAGCGGAAGTGGAAATACCATCGGTCTTGTATCCACTATTGCAATCATCGTCTTGCTCTTGTTGGCTTACACCGTCAGCCGAGTCCTAAAGCGCGACCAATCCTGGCCACTATACATCGGCATCGTCTTGATTTTAGGCATAGTTATTAGAATGGGGTATGGTTTTTACACGGACGCAATTGTCACTCGTCAGCATGATGTCTGGCATTCATTGGGCTATGGACATTATGGAATCATTGTTTCTATATATGAAAACAACGCCATTCCCAGTATTCCCTTAAAACTAGTTGACGGCAGTCTAGTGCCAAACATCGAAATGGCATATCAGATGTACCATCCTAAGTTTTCGCATTACATTCTCGCCTATTTTATGAAATTTAACTCGCTATTTATGGGGGGAAACATTTGGACATTGTATCAGGCTAATCGGATCCTTCTTATCTGGACGATGGTAATGAGTCTACTTTTTGCCAACGAGATTTTTAAAGATTTGAAGCTTAGTGACAAAGCTCGCCTTCCTGCATTAATGATTGTGAGTTTTAGTCCGATTTTCTTTAGATTGTCGGCCATGACAAATAACGACAATATGATGATTTTCTTTATGTTCTTAGCGCTTATGTTAGCGGTTAAATTCTTTAAGAAACCGAACGTGTTCACAAGTATCGGCTTGGCCTTATCTATCGGCTTATCCATGGGCTCAAAACTTTCGGGAGCTCTGGTCGCCATTCCTATTGGAATGATTTTACTTCTTAAATTTCTCTTTGTCATAGAAGAAAGTAATGAAAAAAACAACTATCGCTCGCTTTTTTATTTTGCAATGTACATATTAATATTTGCAATTATCGTTTTTCCGGTCGGACTTTACTGGCCGATATATAATCTTCGAAACTACAATCAACCGCTTAACTATGTTTTTGAAGTCACAAACACCAATCTTTTTGTAGACGAAGCACATATGGGACTTATCGATCGTTTTCTTTCTTTACCGATATACGAGTTTATAAAATCGCCCTTCGTAATGCTTTGGAAAAGCAGTGCTGTCGGGCAAGATTATAATATTTATTCAACCCTATTGAAAAGTTCTGCTTTTGGCGAGTTTTCATCAAACTTCTTTATTGGGGCAATTTTGCTTTACGTATCTACTCTGCTAGTTTTTATTGGTTTTATCATATCTATTATTTACTACATTTTTCAGTCGATTCGCCATCGCCACTTTTATTCTTTAACTTCCATCGCCAGCGGATTGATCATCATGCTAGTTTTCTTCTTGAGCTACGCCTATTTTAACTACCAATTCCCGGCCACCTGCACGATGGACTTCCGTTATTTGGTTCCATTAATATTGGGCTTAGGAATCTACATAGGTGGATTCGTAAATGCCCAAAAACCTCATTCAAACAATAGAATTGATGTTTCTTATCTAATTATAATTGCTGTTTTATCCTTCTACGGTTTCTCTTCGCTTCTCTACTATACTTTTTTACCAACAATTTAATTTTAGCGGTTGTCTTTTAGTTTAATTTTGCTATAATTATCTTCGCTGCAGCCATGGCGGAACTGGTAGACGCGTACGTTTGAGGGGCGTATAGGGTAACCTGTGTGAGTTCGATTCTCATTGGCTGCACCAATAGGAAAATAAGTCGCATTTAATGCGGCTTTTTTTTTATGGTATCAATTAGGTATCTTTTCCAAATTTTATTGTATGGTAATGATTTTTTATGACTTTACTTGTATGATCTTGGGGCAATTATTGTAACCAAAGATTTTCTAAGTTAATAAATTGCAATACTTGCATCTATTTTTATACTCTTCTAATTACGTTTTCGGTATATTAAACATCAACATCAGAAAGAACATAATTATAAAGAAAATCTTCATAGCCACCAACTTCCACAAAATCAAGCCTATATGTTCCATCGATTTTTTCAAAAACAACCGCATCAATTCCGATTGCTAATAACATATCATAAGTAAGTAATTTATTATATGGAATGTTAAGAATGTCTCTAAGTATCCATTTTCCAAGCACTCTGTTTGGATTTGAAGTTAAAGCTTTTCCATTATCTTGGCTTACTTTCATTGATATTATTTTTCCATCAGGCAGTTGAACATTGAATGGAGTTTTTCGATTTGGAAAGAAATTTTCAAAAGTTGTTCGAATTTCTGCGGGAAACGGAATGTAAACCTCGTCAGTATTTCTCTTTCTTCCAGCCGCATTCCA
This sequence comes from Bacilli bacterium, assembly GCA_035326105.1. Taxonomy (NCBI): domain Bacteria; kingdom Bacillati; phylum Bacillota; class Bacilli; species Bacilli bacterium. The sequence goes on along the minus strand of DAOKYO010000001.1, from coordinate 816,697 downwards.
TATATTTAAACCACTTTTTGGGAAAACTGTTTTTTCACCTTTTTTAAAAGAGTAAAGAGGAACAACAATTCGTTCCAAAATTTTTGCTTTCTCGCCTGCTAGATTTAGTTTTTCCAGCTCTTCTAAAGGATTTTCAAGTATTTTTACATTAATAGAAGCAAACGATTCATCTGTTTTAAACTTCTTGTATAGCGTGCTTTTAGATACATCAAACTTATACTGGCAAAAATTATCTTCAAAAGATATAAATTAAATCACATTGCTACTTCGGATATTATGTGTAAATCAGTCCTTGATGGCGTGCTGTCAATCGCAGAAGCCGATGAAATTTGGATTCAAATGATTGCGAAGAAAAGAAAATTGCCCTTTAGCACATTTTCAGATTACCTAAACAGTTTGTAAACTTAAGGGAATCTAAGTCCAATACCAATATCAACTAACAAAAAAGCAGCGAATAGAAGAACGGCGAAAAACATTTCCTATTTGGAATTGTATAAATAATAGCCATCTGCAAAAAAAATAGATATTGTTACTGTCATAATCCAATATAGAACCGCCTAACATGCAATATAAATTTAAGACACAATCTTTACCAGTGACACTTATAGCAAATCTATGTGATTCTTTTACTATCATCGCTAATTATTATCGCTATGTACAACCATATCAAACACCCTTTTAATTGCATTAAATCGGTAAAAAAAACATAAATTAATTGCATGCATTTATTTTTCGTATATAATTGTTCTACTGAAAGAAATATTTAAAATTTATTTTCTTGGGAGATTATACGATGAAACGTGTTAATAAAATTTCCAAAAATCAACTTCAGCGACTTCCTGCCTATCTTTATCATCTCCAAATGCTAAGAGCCAGCGGTGTTAACCGGGTTACAAGTCCCCAAATAGCCAAAGATCTTGATTTAAATGTCGAATTAGTGAAGAAAGATTTTGCTTTGGTTTCCAGCACACAAGGAACTCCTCGTGCTGGTCGAGATATCGATGATCTCATTCATGATTTAATAAAATTTCTAGAGTATGACAAGGAAAGCACGGCGATTCTTGTCGGATGTGGCTCATTAGGACGCGCCTTAATCGGTTATCGTGGATTCGATGATTTTGGCTTTAATATAGTTGCCGCATTCGATAATAATCCCGATTTGATCGGCACAAAAATTGGCGAGCTAACTATTTACCCGCTTGAGCGCTTAAACGAAATTCAATCCATCAAAAAAGCTAAAATTGGCATTATTACCGTGACCGCCAAAGCCGCCCAATTAGTAGCGGATCAATTGGTAAAAGCGGGAATTGGCGCTATCTGGAATTTTGCTCCCGCCAATTTAATGTTACCTTCCGATATTATTGTCCAGGATGAATCAATGGCTTCTTCGCTTGCGGTTTTATCACATCGTTTAAAGATGAAAGAGCGCAGTTCAAAAAGAAAATTGAAATAAAAACTACCGGCCTTGAATGGTCGGTAGTTTTTTTTACATATTCAAGTCGTCGTAGCCGGCTAATTCTTTAGCTAGTGGTCGAATGACTTTTTTTACGTTTCCTTCGATAAATGGATTGCGAAGTTTGGCATGCTCTAGCAAGGTGACAAATGGGTAACGGCCGCCTAATTTACATAGACGCACGTATTTCTTCCAGGCCTTGTCATAATTTTTGCGCATCTCAACGGCAAATTGGAAAGCCACAACCTGAGCTAAAGTATAATCGATATAATATAGCGGTGACTCAACAATGTGATGTTGTCTCATCCACCGGCCACCTTTTTCCAAGAATGAATTTCCTGAATAATTCAAAAGAGGCATATACTTCTTTTCGATTTCCCGCCACTTGGCATTGCGTTCTTCCGGTGTGGCTTCTGGATGTTCATAAACAAATGCCTGAAACTCATCGACGGTCACGCCGTAAGGAAGAAAATTAATCGCTCCGGCGAGATGATCAAAGCGGTACTTGTTCGCATCGCTGCCAAAGAATTTTTCCATGTATGGCTCGGCGAAGAATTCCATACTCATCGAGTGAATTTCGCAGGCCTCTAAAGTTGGAGACTGATATTCCGGAACTTTGATATTGCGGGATTCATAGCCTTGAAAGGCATGTCCTACCTCGTGAGTCAGGACATCAACATCGCCGCTGGTACCATTAAAATTGGCAAAGATAAACGGCGCCTTATAACGGGGCATATAAGTCATATAGCCCCCGCCTTGTTTTCCCGTCTTCGCATCGAGATCAAGTAAATGATTCTCAAGCATAAACTGGAAGAACACACTAGTATCAGGGCTGATGGCATCGTACATCTCTTTGGCTTGCTCAACTAAGAAAGCCCGGTCGCCAATCGGAGCCGGATTCCCCGAAAGAAAGGCTAAACTCATATCGTAATATTTCATCGTAGAAATTTTAATTCTCTTCGCTTGACGTTTTACTAATTTTTTCCAAACGGGAGTGACTTCTCTAAGAATTTGGTCACGATATACCGCAACCATTTCTGGAGTATAATCCACGCGGCCTAAACGCCGGTAGCCTAATTCAAGGTAATTTTTGAAACCCAACTTCTTTGCCATCTGGTCCCGAATATGAACGAGTTCATCATAAACTTTTTCGATGGCTTCCTCATTCTGCTCAAACCATTCCCAATAAAGCCGATTGCTCTCCTTACGAGTTTCCCGGTCTTTATCCTGCATAAACTTTCCAAGTTGACTAAGGTTATAAACCTCGCCCCGAAATTTAATTTGGGCGCCTGCTAATAATTTAGCATATTGACTCGTAAGCCGGTTTTCTGTTTGAAGATGGGGTACAATCTCCGGTGAAAAGCACTTGATGGAGTTATCAATCATCGTAAACAAATAACTGCCAAAGGCTTTTTCTAGTTCCTTACGGAAAGGAGAATTCACCAGAAGGATGTTGTACTGGTTAAAAATGGCGGAAATTTGGGGGGAAATCTCATCCATCGTATCGTGCGCTTTTTGATAGATTTCATTTCGGGTATCAATCGAAAATCTAATCGAAATGATTGTCATATCAGTCATTAAATCGCCGTTAAACTTGTTGACCTTCTTCACAACTTTAATCGCTTCGGCAGCATCTTTGGCGTTTTTAAACTCTTCAATCAAACCGCCAAGTTTCTTTTCAACTTTGGCGAGCGAAGGAACACGCAAAGGGTATTCTTCAAATGTCATATATATATTCCTCTTTCTTATATTTCAGTGGACAAGCATACTTGGCTCATCCATCTCTTCTGGAGCTTTGTCTCCGAGAAGTTCGATGATGGTCGGAGCAATGTTGCTTAACTTTCCACCTTTTTCCAATAGTTTGGCTCCTTTTAGATTTATTCCAAAAAGAACCGGGTTCGTCGTATGGGCCGTAAACGGATGACCTTTTTCATCAAGTAGTTGCTCCGAATTGCCGTGATCGGCGGTAATCATAATCGTACCGCCATTTCTATCAATCCATTCCAAAATACGACCAACTTGAGCATCAACCGTCTCGACCGCTTTGATTACCGCGGGCATAACCGCTGTATGTCCAACCATATCGGTGTTGGCAAAATTCAATATAACTACGTCAAGATCCTTTTTATCCAGTTCAACCAGCAGTGCATCGCATACTTCAATGGCACTCATCTCTGGCTTCAAATCATAAGTGGCAACTTTCGGCGAGTTTATAAGCACTCGGCGGCTGTTTTTTAACTCGGGCTGTTCTACCCCGTCAAAATTAACCGTACCATCAAAGAAGAAAGTCACATGCGCATATTTTTCCGTCTCCGCTATCCGTAGTTGACGGTAGCCATGATCAGCTAACCATGGTCCCAAAGTATTGGTGAGCTTAGGAAGCGCAAAAGCAATTTCTCCTTTTACGGAATCAGCATACTTCATCGTGCAAACAAGAAAAATATTTTTAAGCGGATGAAGCGGGGTATAGGGCTTAAAAGCCAAAGTCCCATCCGCCTTTTGAGCCGGGTGCGTGTAAAAAGTGGGATTGGTAAATAAAGTTGCAATCTGAATTGCCCGATCCGGACGAAAATTGGCAAAGATAATCGCATCATCATCACCAATTCGACCATCGACATTAGCATTGAATGCGGGAATTACAAATTCATCCGAAGGATCCCGCCCGAGTTCCGGTAGAACTTTCGTATATTGATCAGCAAAGTAGTCCTTATAGTCGATAAACGATGGTCCATCGTGGTCAACCATAACCCGGTAGGCCCGATCAACCCTATCCATATTTTTATCGCGGTCCATTGCCCAGTAACGGCCGCTGATATCCGCGATATGTCCAAAATGAATCTCATCCATTACTTTTACAAGTTTCGCAATGTAGGTCGCACCCAATTGGGGATCAACATCGCGACCATCCATAAAGCAATGAACAAAGACATCATCGACGCCCTCGTTTTTTGCCAACCTTATCAAGGCAATAATGTGGTCGATGTGAGAATGCACGCCGCCATCACTTGTAAGTCCGAAGATATGGAGCTTGCTATGATGTTTTTTCGCATGCTCTATCGCTCTTAAGTAGGAAGGATTCTTAAAGAAAGTTCCTTCCTTAATCGCCTTATTTAAGAAAGTCAGTGACTGGTAGACCACGCGGCCCGCACCGATATTCATATGCCCAACTTCTGAGTTTCCCATCTGTCCTTCGGGAAGGCCAACCGCCTCGCCACTGGCTTCGATCAAGGTATGAGGATACTCGCTAAAGAAGCGGTCTAGATTTGGTTTCTTTGCAGCTATAACCGCATTCCCGTATGGATCTTCACGATAGCCAAATCCATCGAGGATGCAGAGAATAATTGGTTTATTCGCCATGTTAAATTTCTTCCTTCTTTCCGAAGTAATTATAAGGTGTAAGCGTGAAAAATAAAAGATTAAAGCGTCATTTCTTGGGGAAAAGTTCCCCTTCTTTTAAATTGAAGAGGCGGCCAAAAATAAAAAAGATAAAACTCTTTATCCAATAGTTATATATGGAAACGCTTCGATTATACTCAATCAGACTTTTACGAAATGATTCATTGTCGCGCGCAAGTGAATTTATTAAAAGGGCAACTCGCCCTTCTTTCAGCAGTTGAGGCCGATTCCTCAATTCGATAAACACCTCTTTTTCCAGATGATTATTATCCTCATGTAACTTTAGCAAGCCGTTGAAATCCTGCGCAGCAAATATGCGATTAACATCAACGCTACTCTTCCGCTCTAATAAATTTATGCCACATAAAGGCGACAAAAACTCCAAGGCGTTTGAGCGCTGCTCAACATGAAAAAGAATAACACTGTACTCATGCTTCATCGCCTTTCTCAAACGATAAATCACATAACCGACAATGCACACAATTAAGACATAAACGGCTAGAAGTGAAAGGATGACAATTCTAAAAACTTCAGTTGCGCTCATATTATTTTATTATATCACTAGACATATTACTTTTCTTATTCAATAAACTATAAATGCATTTTTTTCTTCTAATTGGTTTACTTTTCCGCTATTTTTCGCTTTTTTTCTTTACTTTAGTAGTTTTTTAGGGGTTTTTTTGACTTAAAAAAACGTTTATGATAATATTTCTTTCGCGAGGTATCAAAAATGGCGGCAAAATCGATTGTCGGTATTCTATATGACTTTGATAAAACCCTCTGTACAGAGGATATGCAGAATTATTCCTTTATCCCGGCTCTTGGGATGACTCCACCGGAATTTTGGGGCGCAACTACTGAATTTTCTGCAAAAACCAACGTCGAGAGAATTTTATCTTATATGTATATGATGGTGAAACTTGCCAAAGAAAAAAACATTAAATTAACCCGGGAATATTTGAACAATTTAGGCCGGGAGATTAAGTTCTTTAATGGCGTTACTTCTTGGTTTAGAAGAATTAATGAATTCGGCGCAAATCTCGGCGTTCAAGTTGAACACTACCTTGTAAGTAGCGGAACAAAGGAGATTATCGACGGGTGCGCTATCGCAAAAGAGTTTAAAGCTATCTATGGCTGTGAATTTTATTTTGATGAAGACAGCGGCGAGCCTATTTGGCCTAAAACGGCGATTAACTACACTGCCAAAACGCAATATTTTTTCCGCATTTCTAAAGGCGCACTTGACCAAAGTGATGACAATAAAGTTAACGAGAAGATATCCAATCGACGCATTCCCTACCGGAACATCATTTATTTTGGTGATGGAATGACCGATATTCCGATTATGATATTGGTCAAAGAAAATGGGGGTAACTCCATCGCCGTCTATCAACCCGGATCAAAAGAAAAGGTCGAATCATTGTTTGAGGATGGACGTGTAAATTATATTGCTAAAGCCGACTACTCGTCGGGCAGCGACTTAGACAAAGTGGTAAAACTAATTATCCAAGAAATTGCCGTTAGCTCGGAGTTAGCCAAAAAACAAAGTCAATTATTAAAAAAGTAGCCGACTTATAAACTAAGTCGGTTTTTTTATTTGCTTGATACTTTAATTGAAGAAGATTATTAATAATAGTAATATTATTATGGAGGTTATAAAATGGTCACTGCAATTGTATTAATCGCCGGAAGTGGTTCACGTGTAGGGACACAAATTCCTAAGCAATTTTTATTGGTAAAAGGAAAACCTCTTTTTTTGTATGCGGTAAATTCATTTGAAGAAAACCCGGAGGTTGATAGTATCGTCTTAGTGGTGCAACCTGAACATGCGGCCGAAGTGAAGGCGATTTGCGAGGCTAACCACATTAGCAAAATACGTCTGATCACCGAAGGTGGAACATCGCGCCAGGAAAGTGTATTAAAGGCCCTTAAGAAACTCAAAAAGACACTAAAAGATGATGACATTGTCTTAATTCATGATGGAGCAAGACCATTGGTTGATGAGAAAATCATCAGTGAGAATATTTCTTTGGCTGAACGATTTGATGCGGTGGAAACTGCCATTGCTTCGCCCAATACGATTGCTATTAGTAGTGATGGAGAATGGGTTGAAGAAGTACCCGACCGTTCCCGTTTATTTCAAGTTCAGACTCCGCAAAGTTTTAAATTTGACTTGATTTATCAGGCGCATATGCTTGCTCAAAAGAAGGGCATCACTCATTGTAGCGATGATGCTCAAATCGCCATTTATGCCGGCCATAAGGTGCATATTGCAAAAGGAAGTACTCTGAATTTTAAGATTACCACCTATGAAGATTTTTCTATTTTTAAAGCCCTAGTTGAACTAGTCGAAGGAGATAACAATGTCGGATAAACTTTATAATACGGGAGATATTTGTGAGGGAACTGTTATCGAAATACGCCCCTATGGTGCTATTTTAGCCTTCGATAATGAACAGGAAGGGTTACTGCATATTTCGGAAATATCGACCAAATTCGTTCGAAATATTGCTGATTTTGCCCCAGTTGGTTCCAAAATTCAAGTTATTATTGTCGATGTTGATCACAAGAGTAACTTCTTGCGGCTATCAATTAAAAAAATACCTCAAGTTTCGCCCAACAAGCGCGATTCCGAGAAAAGACGAAAATTAATTTCCGCCTCTGAAATTGATTTTAGCCCTCTAGAAGAACGTCTCCCAAAATGGATTAAAGAAGCCAAAGCAATGGCAACTACGAAGAAGGAAAAGAAATTATGATTAAATTAGATTTGTCTCACGTTATTGAAAAAATTGATTTTACTGCTTATCAAGCAAAGGTTGAAGCAATTAATCGGATGATTGATGAAAGAACCGGCGCCGGAAGTGATTTTCTAGGTTGGACAACTTGGCCGAATGACTATGACAAAACGGAAGTGGCTCAAATTAAGCGCGATGCCGCCTATGTGCGCCAAAATTTTGAAGTTCTCGTCGTTTGCGGAATCGGCGGTTCTTATTTGGGCGCCCGTTCAGCCATTGATGCTTTAAGAGGTCTATACTCCGCTGCTAAACCGGAGATAATTTATCTCGGGCAGACCTTTTCTAGTACCTACATTCATCAAGTTTTGACATATTTAAAAACCAAGAAGTTTGCAATTAATGTTATATCTAAGTCAGGAACTACCACCGAAACCTCCGTTGCTTTTCGCTTGGTAAAAGAATTATTGGAACATAAAGTTGGTAAAAATGAAGCTCGCAAGGCTATTTTTGCCACTACCGATAAAGCAAGGGGCGCATTAAAAACTTTAGCCGATAAAGAAGGATATCAAACTTATGTCTTACCGGATAATATCGGAGGCCGCTATTCCGTTATTACCGCGGTCGGCCTTTTCCCTATTGCCTGTGCGGGATTTGATATTGATAATTTGCTTTTAGGGGCCAAAGATGCCGCTAAGGATTTTTCTAATCCCGACTTAAACAGCAATGTTGCCTATCAATATGCCGTAGCGCGCGATTATCTTTATCACCACCACTATCAAGTAGAAATGTTTGTGCTCTACGAGCCTCAGTATACGCAGATCGGCGAGTGGTGCAAACAGTTATTTGGTGAGTCCGAAGGTAAAGAAGGAAAAGGGTTGCTTCCTGATTCCGCGACTTTTTCGACCGATCTTCATAGTCTTGGACAGTTTATTCAAGAGGGAACGCACATTCTCTTTGAAACGGTTATTCACGTTGAATCTTCCGCCTACGAAGTCAAGGTTCCGCATGATGACGATAATCTCGATGGCCTAAATTATCTAGAGGGAAAAACTTTAAATTTTATTAACGACAAAGCATTTGAAGGAACAGTTGCCGCCCACGAACAGGAAGGTAAAGTACCGAACATAATTATTAATATTCCGACGATTGATAGTTATAACATCGGTTATATGTTCTTCTTTTTTATGAAGACTTGTGCGATGAGCGCTTACCTTTTGGATATTAATCCCTTCAACCAACCAGGGGTGGAAATTTACAAGCGTAATATGTTCCATTTATTGGGTAAAAAAGGCTACTAGTCGGCACATTTTTCATTTTAAAAATAAGGGATTTTACTCGAGAAAACCTCGAAAAAAAATTCCTTTTTTTTCATTGACTAATACGGGGGTCAATGATATATTTATTAAGCACGTGTATCGGAGTGTAATGTGGATGTTTAGCTCAGCTGGGAGAGCATCGCCTTTACACGGCGGAGGTCGGGGGTTCGAACCCCTCAACATCCACCATTGATACATTGCACCACGTTGTGGAGGAGTAGCGAAGTGGCCAAACGCGGCTGACTGTAAATCAGTTCCTTCGGGTTCGATGGTTCAAATCCACCCTCCTCCACCATCTTTTTGGGGTATAGCCAAGCGGTAAGGCAACAGACTTTGACTCTGTCATTTCCCTGGTTCGATCCCAGGTACCCCAGCCAATCATGACTCGTTAGCTCAGTCGGTAGAGCACTTGACTTTTAATCAAGGGGTCAAGAGTTCGAATCTCTTACGAGTCACCATGCCCAGGTGGCGGAATAGGTAGACGCACAGGACTTAAAATCCTGCGAGGTTAATCCCTCATACCGGTTCGATTCCGGTCCCGGGCACCAACCTTTATGTTTTGTTTATCGTTTAAATATGATGACAAAATAACCAGAATAGCATGGAAAGCTCCTTGTCGTAAAAGACTTGGAGCTTTTTATGTGTCGTTATGATTAAGGTAATTTAATTGACGCCAATATTGTACATAAATTCGGTTTAATAACTATTTGACGATTTTAGTATCGCATAATCACTTTTTACTCTATAATCATGCTTATATAAGACATCATTTTTCGAATTAAGCTGTCGATAGTTTAATGAAGATGGTTACTTGACTTTATTCATCGAGTATCCGAATTATTAAAAAAATAATTTCCTTAACTATGCAATTAAAAACAATTGACAAGACAGCATTTGCGAAATGATGTAAAATATTACCAGAGAGGACTCAATATGAAGAAACTTAAATATGGTTATGGTTGGTTGATTAAGTGGGTTTTAGCCGCCATTTTAATAGGTGTCGGCTTGGCTCCGGTCTTTGCAAACGGAATTGTTTATTTAATTAGTGGCATTTTCATTGTTTCATTTTCTTTGCTGCGCGTATATCCCTTGTTAAGAACCTTAAAGAAGGAAGGGCTGCGCACATTAAATCTTGTTGAAATTATTCTGGATACGATTTTAGGCGGTTTACTTCTCTATGTTGGCGTCAGAGCCTTGCAAGAAGGTAACAGTTGGGATCCAGGAAGCGCCTGGGGACTTGTCTACAAGTACTCGCTGGTGTTTGTGCTGGTTTTTCGGGCTATCGTGTTCTTTTACTCCGTTACTTTCCTTGGCGAAAAGACGGAGCAGCCCAAATTTTGGGCTCACATCGGCTTATTATCTTTAGGATCAATCATCTCGGTTCTCAAGGATTTCACGCCAAAATGGATTGCCTGGATGTTGCTTGTTATCGCCGTTTTGGGTGCTATCTATCTCGCAGTCGATGGGTACTTTGGATATCGAAACTATCGTAAGTATCAAGCCGAACTAAATGCGGATAAGGTTAAAAAGGTTAAGACCGCAAAAGCGGAAAAAAATATTTCAACTCCTTCTTCACCTTCGGTTGATAAACCAAATGATCAACACAGCATTCTTGTAGATAAGAAAGATGACGCAAACGATAAGCCGACAATTATCAATTAAGCGCAAAAATGATTTTTTTGACTCCTCACTTCTAGCGGTGAGGAGTTTTTTTATACTCGTATATTTAGCTGTTTTAAAAGAAAATAATATCTTAAATTGTTTCTATAAATATTTTTTTGTATTTAATTGTATTTTTTCTTTTTATCATCTATAATATTGCCATAAGGGGAAAAGGAGGAGAAAATGGCCTTAACATGGTTCAATAAAAAAGTGTCTCAGGGAATAGCAACAATTTACGATACCAATATAACATTTAATACTACCGCGATGGAGGCGATTAAGACCGCCTACCGCGTTATGGTGGGCTTTGATGATGAAAGAAATTCCATCGTTGTTAAAAAGGTATCCCGCGCCGCCTCTATCCGGGGCGACATCGATAATGATAGTTTGCTTCCGTTAACTGTGAAGAATAGTTACTCGCGTATCGCAAACAAAAAGCTGATTGAAAAAATATCCGGCTTAGCCCATACTGAATTTGGACGAAGTCCAAGGAAGTTTCTTACGAGTTGGGATGACGACAAGGAAGTCCTCGTTGTAAATCTAAATGAAGAGGTAATGAAATAATTATGGATAATTATATGGTTTGGATTTGGTTGGCAGTATTTATCTTAATGATCGTCATTGAAGCATCAACTGCCAGCTTAGTAACTGTATGGTTTGCTATCGGAGCTATTGTGGCAATGATTTTAAGCATTATACCCGAGGTCCCTTTTTGGGTTGAAATTGTTGTCTTTGTGGCTGTATCCACGGTTGTTCTTGTTCTATTGCGGCCATTGGTTAAGAAACTGCTTGGTCGCTCAGAAATCAAGAGTAACACCGATGAGATTATCGGCCGCCGGGCAACCGTTGTCCATCCAATTACTGATATCGAGTATGGAGCCGTCAAACTCAATGGAGTTATTTGGACGGCAATGAATACTGATTCGCATGGTGGTAAAATAAGCACAGGTAGCATCGTCGAGATATTGGCCATTTCGGGCAATAAACTCGTCGTAAAACTCATTAAAAGTAGTGACAGTGATGCCATTACCAAGTAACAGGAGGAAATAAAATGAGTGGTATTGAAGTTTTCTTGGTAGTTCTTGCAATTATCGTTTTTATTGGTTTATTGATCTTTATTGGTTCAATTCGGATTGTCCATCAGACTAACAAGTATGTCGTGGAACGGCTTGGCGCCTATCACACTACTTGGACCGTGGGCTTCCACATTCTGGTTCCATTTATTGACCGCGTGACCAAGATTGTTACTATGAAAGAGCAGGTAAAAGATTTTGATCCGCAACCGGTTATTACAAAAGATAACGTCACAATGCAGATTGATACAGTCGTTTTCTTTACGATCACCGACGCAAAGTTATATGCCTATGGCGTAGAGAATCCTCTCGCCGCAATTGAAAATCTGTCGGCAACCACATTGCGTAATATTATTGGTGATCTTGATTTAGATGAAACCCTAACCAGCCGGGATATTATCAATTCTAAAATGCGGGCTACTCTCGATGAAGCAACCGATCCCTGGGGCATTAAAGTCAACCGGGTGGAAGTTAAAAACATTCTTCCTCCGAAGGATATCCGTGATGCGATGGAACGGCAAATGCGGGCTGAAAGAGAGCGCCGGGAAAAGATCCTTCTTGCTGAAGGGGAAAAGAAATCAGCTATCCTGTTGGCCGAAGGTAAAAAAGAATCCGAAATTTTAAATGCGGAAGCCGATAAGAAAGCCGCCATTATGCGGGCTCAGGGTCAAGCCGAATCAACTCTGACCATTAAGCGGGCAGAAGCCGATGCGCTCATTATGGTAAAGCAAGCGGAAGCACAGGGAATCGAAGCCATTAAAAAAGCTTCACCTAGCGAAGCCGTCTTGAAGATTAAGCAATATGAAGCCATGATGAAAGTTTCCGAAGGCCAAGCGACGAAAATCATTATTCCTGGTGATATGCAAAACATCGCCAGCATGGCTACTGCTATTAAAGAAGTTATCAAAGACAAGTAAACTACTAACTAAAGGTCTGCGACGCAGACCTTTTTTTGTTGCCCTTTTTCAATTGAAAAGAACGATAGTATCCAATTCGGCAAATATATAAGTCAATGTTTTACTAAAAAGTAATAGCACGACTTAATCGATAAATGAGATATTTTATAGTTATATAGGTAAAAAGCGTGCTTCTGCTTTGTGCTTTTAATCGTTATCTATCAAAGCAAATCACTTTCACGATTACTTTTCTTTTGAACTTTTTGTATTTTATTTTGCCATAATTGCGCCACAGGTGTTATTTTTTGATATACTAAAGGCGGATTAAAATCCAAGGAGGAAATTGAAATGGCGGTTAAGTTTTACAAATGCATGCATTGTGGAAATGAAGTCGATATGATTTATGATAGCGGCGTCAACCCCGTATGCTGCGGAACTCCAATGACCGAGTTAAAGGCCAATACGAAGGAAGGCGTGGCAACGGAAAAACATATTCCGGTTGTTAAAGTTGATGCTAACCAAGTTACGGTTACTGTCGGTGAAGTACCCCACCCAATGGTTGCTGAACACTGGATTGAATGGATTTACCTCATTACTGACAAAGGTGCCTATCGTCGGGTTTTAAAACCGGGTGATAAACCGGAAGCCTACTTTGGACTCGCTAAGGATGAAAAGATTTTGGAGGCCTATGCATTTTGCAATATTCATGGCCTTTGGAAAGTCACCTTATAATTTAAAGAGTAATAGTCTAATTTATAAATGCCCCTGGAACGTAAAGCCTGGGGCATTTTTTAATAGCCGAATGAAGTAATTAAACCCGATTATTTTTATCACATTTGATGTTTAATCAGTGGCATTGTGCTAGAATAATCGACGAGGTAGGTATTATGACTATTGAGGAACAAATTGAACAGACTTTAGATAAAATTCGCCCTTTTATTCGCCGCGATGGCGGAGACGTTAAATTTCTTCGTTTTGATAATGGTGTCGTCTATGTTTCGATGGTCGGTGCTTGTCAAGGTTGCTCCTTGATTGACACTACTTTGACCCAAGGAATTGAAGTTATCCTGATGGAGGAAGTTCCCGGCGTGCTCGGTGTTAGCTTGGAAAATGATCCTAGTCTTTATTAAATAAAAAAGCTTCCGATTATCTCGGAAGCTTTATTTTTATATTGCGTAAGCACTATAAGTATTCGGATATACCGTTCCGTTATCCCGGAACTCTTGAGCGATAAGATCACGGACAAAACCACTGATAATAACGCCATCATCTAGTAAATACGGTGCCGCCCGACCTTCTGATAGGTAGGAGATAATCGCAATCTTATAAACTTGGCTATTAACTAACTCCGTCTCTTTAACCGTAGCCACTGCCGAGTATTGATTGGCCATCTGTTTTATGGATTCGCCGCTCACTTCAAAAATAGATATGTAATTATCAAAGGGAATCGTCTTATATATGTCGCCATACGTCATCTGTCCCTTGGGCCATGAATCCACGCGTATTCCTCCATAGTTATTATGGAAAGCGGCTACCACCGTATCATCAACCGTTCTTGCGTGCTGAAGCATTGTATAGCAGGCCATGTATGAAATTTGCATCAGGTTCATGGTCGAACCGACTTTACCCACAACTTCTTCTTTAATGTCTTTAATAAAATTGTAGTAGTAATAATCATAGATTTCCTGCGCTAAAGTGTCAGGGGTTAAACCGGAAACATATGTCGATGAGTCTAAGACCTCATAAGTGGTAGGAGTGACTTCCCCCGTTTCCGAGATTGCTAGTTGAATATGCATAATCTGCTCGCCCATACCGGTAGTCTGCAAAATAGGAATGTTATTTTCCAGATGCCGATCCGTAACATGGGCATGTCCCGAAAAAACGGCATCAACATAATGGTTATCAACGATTGTTCGTCCATCCAAATAGAGCGTGGCCCAGGAATCATGAGTAAGAAGAACAACCGCATCCGCACCTTCATCCTTTAAACGTTCACTCTCATCGGCAACAATCGGAGCCTGGGGAGCGAATTCGTAACCAGCAAGCGCGGAAGCTACGATGGAACTCTCTAAATTTGCGCCGATCGTACCGATGATTCCGATATTCAGTGGGCCGCGTTTTATCATGACTGAAGGAAGCGCAAAGTCCGCCCTTTGACCAGTTGTACTGCTGACAATGTTAGCTCCTAGAAAAGGGAAATTAGCCTTTTGCGCATTTTCTTCAATTTGCGAGATTTCCCAATCAAATTCATGATTGCCGAGCGCCATGGCATCAAAACCAACGTAGTTCATTAAATCAACGACCAATTCACCATGGGTAATATTGCTATCGGCTGATCCTTGCCACATATCACCGCTAGAAACAATCACGGTACCGCCGGGATTCTCCGTCCGTTTTTCTTTCAAAAAGGCAGCGATTTTGCTAAAACCGGGTTGACTTTCCGCCTCATCTTCGGCCACGGAACCATGAAAATCATTTAGACCATAAAAGTCCAATAGATAGTTACCCTGCTCATCCTTATTGGGTTCAAGCGTATTATCGTATGATGTATTAAAACTTGGCACACTATAGGAAGAATGACTGCTGCTAGCGCTGGGATTGCACCCGGCCAAAAGCAAAGGAAGAAGAACAAATAAAATTCTTTTTTTCATAATAATAAGTTTTCCTTTCGATTAGTAATAACATAGCCTTCCCGATTAACGACGTCTTCGCGGTTGTAAATATAGCGACTTCCGTCCGGTTTAACAAAAATACCGCCGGCTTCCTCAACAATAATTTGATTAGCCGCCGTATCCCATTCCTTGGTTCCACTGGAAAAGCGATATGACAACTCTGCTTCTCCGGCCGCAATATAACATGGCTTCAAAGAAGATCCGACGCTCATAACCCGA
Organism: Bacilli bacterium; assembly: GCA_035326105.1. Lineage (NCBI taxonomy): Bacteria > Bacillati > Bacillota > Bacilli > Bacilli bacterium. Next base: position 801,275 of record DAOKYO010000001.1, on the reverse strand, counting down.
ACAATCTTGTTTTTGTGAACATTGATTGTTGTTCTTTCTTTTTCATTCATGTGATATCGGCTGGTAAGAACCGTCAAGCCTTCGGTTTTGCCATTAACATGCAATTTCGTAATAATATTGTTTCTTAAGCGAAATGAGCCCCCATTTTTGAGCGCATAATATATGTCGCCACTGACGGGAACAAGCACGACTCCAAGAACAATTTCATGCTTATAGGCCAGGGCAATATTAATTGTAAATTCATCGTCATGATTGACAAAATCTTTCGTGCCGTCTACCGGATCTACAATCCAAACATAGTCATTTTGTAAGCGCGTCTTATCGTCGATACTTTCCTCCGTCAAAAACGCATAATCGGGAAAACGCTTTTGAAGAAAAGTACGAATGATTCTGTCCGCACCTTTGTCAGCTTCAGTAACGGGAGAATTATCAGCTTTAATCTCCACTGCAAATGAAGTTTCATAGACTCCAAGGACGTGCCTCTTTGCCTTAATAGCGGCGTCAATCGCCGCTCTTAGCTCTTGTTCAAACATTGTCGTCATCTCCTTTAGCCGCTCTATTTAAGGCCGCTAAAACATCCGGAATGCGTTTGATTGAATCCAACCGGCATCCAGCCGCCTGTTCATGGCCACCGCCACCAAAAGCGCTTGCCACTGGTTGAATGTTTACTTTTTTGGCTCGAATTTCACAATTGACTATTCCATCTTCTCGCTCGACGAAACTAATCCAAATCGGAAATCCATCCATATTGGCTATTCCATTAACTAAGCCATATGCATCGCCGCTTTTTAGATTACGGGCAAGCAAAAAAGGCTGATCAATAACTAGATACGCCACAACTCCATTGGTCTGATAATTAGCGACCACTTCGCTTTTAAAACGAACAAATTGGGGATTATAAACATAAATCAAATCATATAGTTCACTTGGATTAGCGCCTATTTCAATTAATTCGGCCGCCAGTCTAAATGTGCGTTCCGATGTTGGAGCATATTGAAAACGACCGGAATCGGCACTGATACCGGCAAATAAGGCCCGCGCGGCGGATAATGGCATCCGCATATGATTAAAAATAACAAAGTCGGCAATCATTTCTGAGGCCGCGACATACATCGTATCGATCCATTCATAATCAGCAAAGGCTTCGGTAAAAATATGGTGGTCGATTTTAATCATTTTCTTGGCGATGGAAAACCTTTGATCTTCAATTCTTTCGCGATCGCCAACATCGACAATTATTGCCAGAGACTTTTTAATAGTTTCGTCGTCAATTACATCCATTTTGCCGACATAATCGAGAAGCCGACTGGAGCCGGAACCCAAGGCATATATTTGCTTATGGGGAAAAGTCTGACGAAGGGAATCGCGAAGTCCAACTTGCGACCCATAGCAGTCATCATCCGGATTGACATGACCAAAAATAGTAATAATATCTGAGCTCCGGATTAAATTATAAATACTCTTTTGTATACGCATAAATTTCCTTCCAACCTACGACCAAATAAAAAGGTCTCCGTAGGAGACCTATTATAACTTATTCGGCTTTGCCAATGCAACCAAAGACCTCACATTTGGCCTGGACAACGTTAGCAATACCTTTCATTCCCGGGCCGATAACCTTCCGTGGGTCATAAACTTTTTCATCGTTTTTCAATACTTCACGCACAACTGCCGTGAAGGATTGCTGACATTCGGTGTTAACGTTAATTTTAGCTGTTCCCCGTTCGATGGCCATTTTAATCTGAAAATCAGGAATTCCTGATCCACCATGAAGGACGAGAGGAATTTTAACGAGTTCACTAATCTCTTTCATCTCTGGGAAACCAAGCTTTGGCTCACCTTTATATGGACCATGAACGCTTCCGAGAGCCGGAGCCACACAATCAATTCCACTCTCTTTAATCATCGCTAAGCATTCATCTGGCCGAGCGTACATTGTTTCAGCAATGACATCTTCTTCTTGTCCGCCGACATGGCCTAGTTCCGCTTCAACCGAAATTTCCCGATTTTGCGCGCGCGCATAATCAACAACCTGCTTGGTAATTCGAATATTTTCTGCCAATTCATATTTGCTGGCATCAATCATCACCGATGTAAAACCAGCGTCAATTGCCGTTTTGCATAACTCAAAACTGGCTCCGTGATCCAAGTGAATTGCAATCGGAATCGTATATCCTTTATCAATAATTAATCCTTCAACCATCTTAACAATGACATGGAATCCACCCATATATTTGGCGGCACCGCTGCTTACCCCTAGAATTACTGGAGCTTTGAGCTCTTGACACTTATCAAGAATGGCAATTGTCCACTCTAAATTGTTTATGTTGAATTGTCCCACCGCATAGTGTTCGGCTTTGGCTTTATTCAACATCTCTTTCATACTAACTAATGGCATAAAAATCTCCTTTCACCTCGTGTTAGCTCGGAAAATTAAAGGTCTTCCCGAAAACCTTTGTCATCGGTTTCTTCTTCGTCATAATCATCTTCAGCCGGTGTATCATCAAAGGCGCCAATCTCTTCTTTAAGTTCCGCCTCTTCTTCTTCGTCGTTATCGGTCATCTCAACATCCGAATAAACATCGTTGATGTCGATGTGAACTTTGTCATATGTATTGTTTTTACGCAAATCCCAAGTATTGTCGCCTAAATTAACAAAGCGCCCATCCAATGACAGATTAGTGTAAAACCGAGAAATGTGGTGATGTCTTTCTCCCTCATCATACCCTTGAGCCTCAGCAACCTTTGTCCATAAGTTAAAAAACGACAGCGGTCCTTTGTTTTCTTCAAGAATTTCAAATGCGACATCTAGTGTAGCTCTGGCAACCATATTTTTTCCTCCAATGTATTTTACATCTTTTCCGGTGCCGATACACCGATAAGATTTAAAGCCTTTCTTAAAACAATCTCCGAACAATCAACCAAGGCTAAGCGCGAGCTGGTCAAAGGTATATTTTCTTCATCAATTACCCGACATTCGGTATAAAATCCATGAATCGCCGAAGCTAACTTCTGGATGTAATTGGTGATTTTATAGGGTGAACGGCTGATGGCCGCATCCCATTCGATATTCGGAAAATCCGCCAATAACTTTAGCAGCGCCACTTCCGATGTAGCCGACAATCCCACTCCCGAATAATCAAACGCAAACTTTTTGGCTTTGCCCAAAACGGTCGCCAAACGAGCGTGAGCATATTGCGCATAATAAACCGGATTAGCACTTGACGTCTCATGAGCTAAGTCAAGATCAAAATCAAGATGTGAGGAAGCCGCTCGACTCACAAAATAGTAGCGAACCGCATCCACTCCGACCTCATCGCATAACTCGCGCAACGTCACTGCTTTGCCACTTCGTTTACTCATCTTGAATTCTTGCCCGTCTTTAATCAAACGCACCATTTGAATTAGTTCGACATCCAAAATATCTTCCGGGTAGCCAAACATTTGTAGAGCCGCTTTCATCCGGGAAATATAGCCGTGATGGTCCGCGCCCAACACATCGATAAGTTTTGAAAAATTACGTGAAAGTTTGTTCAAATGGTAAGCAATGTCCGGTAAAAAATAAGTGTATTGGCCATTTTTCTTAACAACAACCCGATCCTTGTCATCACCAAAAACCGTAGTTTTAAGAAACAGGGCACCATCTTCTTCATACAAAAACTGCTTATTCGTTAGCGCCTCAATAATTTTCTCAACGCCATTATCATTGCGTACATCAGTTTCAAATGAATATTTATCAAAACAAACCCGGAAAAGATTCAGGTCATTTTCAATCTTCGCTAATTCAAGTTCAACGCCCCGACGCATAAAAAAACGAGTGGATTCGCTGGAATCAACCATATACTTATCATTTACTTCGGTTTTAATAATCTTTGCCAATTCGACCAAATCTTCGCCGTGATATCCATCTTCTGGAACGGCCACATCATCATTAAATTCTTGATGGTAACGAGCGCGAAGGGACTCGCCCAAATGATTAATCTGAATGCCAGCGTCGTTCACATAGTACTCCCTGACAACATCAAATCCCGTATCGGAATACAACCGGCAAATGACGTCGCCTATCGCCGCTCCACGCGCGTGACCTAAATGCAAATCACCGGTCGGATTGGCGGAGACAAATTCAACATTTATTCTTTTATGGTTACCGTTTAAAGACGCGCCATAAGTGGCACCATCGGTTTTGATCTTCGTCAGTACTGATGTCAATGTTTCCTCTTTAAGAAAGAAATTTAAAAAACCCGGCCCGGCAATTTCGATGTGTTCGATGCCGTCCATATTGATAATTTTGGCGATATCTTCGGCTATCTTCCGCGGGTTAGACTTAAGAGCACGCGCATTTTGTAAAGCGACGTTACTAGCGAAGTCACCATGCGCCACTTCTTTTGAGTGCTCAATGATGATACTATCGAGCGCAACTTCATGACCAAGTTCTTTTAATGCCGCGCTGATCTTTTCTTTTAATTTAGTCTCAATACTCATGCGTTCCTCCGCCGAATTCTAGTTTATTATACTTTAGTATAAAGAATAAGCAAATAATTATTAAGCAAAGCCGATAATAATTCATTCTTTTTCAAGTAAAACCACTGCCGTTGCTTCAATTGCTTGTTTTTTTCCGACGGCATCCATTTTTTCGCGCGTCCCCGCTTTTAAACTAACATTAGTCGCATCCGTCATGAATAATTTTGCAATATTAAGTTGCATTTGCTGGATATAGGGGCGTAAAACCGGCTCCTCTGCTTCGATTAAAATATCGATATTTCCGATTCTATAATCGGCTTCTTTCATCAGTCGGCAAGCCTCTTTAACAAACAAACTGCTATCGCAATTTTTATATTTAATATCCGTATTAGGAAAACGAGTTCCAATATCACCGAGGGCCAAAGCGCCTAAAACCGCGTCGGTAAGTGCGTGGTAAACAACATCCGCATCACTGTGACCTTCAAGCCCATAGGAAAAGTTTATTTTCACGCCTCCCAATATTAGAGGCTTTCCGCTCACGAGACGATGAATATCTTTTCCAAACCCCACGCGAAACATATTTTTATACATTAAACCGGAAGAAGACGATATCACCATCTTTCATCCGATATTCCTTTCCTTCAATTCTTAATTTTCCGGCTTCTTTAACGGCCATTTCACTGCCTAGTTCGTGTATGTCACCATAACTGTAGACTTCCGCTTTGATGAATCCTCTTTCAAAATCAGTATGAATTATTCCCGCACAATTAGGGGCACTCATCCCATTTAAGAAAGTCCAAGCCCGTACCTCGTCCTTACCCACAGTGAAGAAAGTCGATAGATTCAATAAGCGATAGGAAGCCTTGACAACCTTATCAAGTCCGCTTTCTTTTGCTCCAAGCGAAGCTAAATACTCATGTTTCTCCAAAGAGGATAATTCGCTAAGTTCGGCTTCAATTTGACAAGAGACAGGAATTGCTTCTGCCTTCTCGGCGGCTGCGATTGTCTTGACAACTTGATAGTATTTATTGGCGTCCGGATTAGCGTAATCCTCCTCCGAAACATTAGCGACATAGATAATCGGTTTCATCGTCAAAAGAAAGTAATTTTTGATAACAAAATCACGCTGGTCGTCACTCAAATTGCCGACAGCGCGGGCAGGGATTCCTTTTTGTAAAGCGGCAATTAACGTCTCATCGATTTCCGCCTCTTTAATCGCCTCTTTGTCCTTAGCTACCCGGGCTTTGGTAGCGATTTTAGCATAGCGTTTATTTACCGTATCTAAATCGGCCATAACTAGTTCGAGATTGATTATTTCAATATCACGTTTCGGATCAATTGTATTTTCGACATGGATAATTTCCGGGTTATCAAAACAACGCACCACCTCGACAATCGCATCGCACTCGCGAATATGCGATAAGAACTGATTGCCTAATCCTTCACCTTGACTGGCACCCTTGACAAGGCCGGCAATATCATAAAACTCAAACGTGGCAAAAATAGTCCGTTTTGGTTCAAAAAGTTTTGTTAAGAAATCAACACGTTCATCGGGAACGGTAACAATTCCGGTGTTGGGTTTAATAGTTGCAAATGGATAATTGGCTGCTTCCACATGCGAGTTGGTAATCGCATTGAAAAGAGTCGATTTACCAACGTTAGGCAACCCGACAATTCCCGCTTTTAATGACATAATATTTGCCTCCAAACTATATACACAAGCAATAGTATTATAGTGGTCAAAATAAGAAAAAACAATTTAAAAAGCTACCCAAACCGGGTAGCTTTCGCTGTTCTAGCAATTTGTTAATTCAATTAAGCAACTTTCTTGATATTAGCAGCTCTTAAGCCGCGATCAGATTGTTCTAAATCGAATTCAACTTGTTCACCAACTTCGGCGGTTTTGAAACCGTCCATTACGAGTGATGAATAGTGGAAAAAGACATCTTTGCCATCTTCGCTATGAATGAAGCCGTAGCCTTTTTCCGCGTTGAACATCTTGACTGTACCTTTCATCGGACCAACCTTTCCTCTAAACCCTTACGAATAGAATGTGTAATAGAATACCTATTACCGAACATATATTATCACTTTTATTATTTGATTACTACTTTTTTTATTTTTTTTATAGTCGGAAGAGAAAAAACAGTTATTAAACCGCATTAAATTAATCCATCTACCTCGATAATATTGTTTTTTAAGTTTAATTCACGCTTTTTGATGGCTTTTTTTGTTGGTTAGTAGAGCGTTACTAAGGATAGAAAGTAAAAAAGCAATTAAGGCCATGGCCATAAAACCTTTGAGATTAAAGGCAAAGTAAAATTGATTATGAAAATACTGGGCTAAAAAATATGTCATTCCGTTAGAAAGCAAGATAAATTGTCCCCAGGATAGAAATAGAGATTTAATAATCAAAAGAAAATTTCTTTGCTGATATATTTTTAATCTTTCGGTCTTTTTTATTCCGATATGCACAAGAATCATTCTTTCTTTTTGCTCTTCTAATCGGGAAATGCCGCTAATGATAAACAACAGCATAACGGTAATAATTGCAGATAGGGAAGCAAATATCAAAAGGACAAAACTTACCGCATCTAGCGTCGAGTTCAGCGTCATAAAGAACTCCTTGCTGGGGGAGGAAACAATCAGATCAGGAAAGGCCCTTTTTAATTGATTGATAACCGTATCTATTTTTTTATTGATCGGAAGAGAAATGATTGCTCCGTCACTTATTAAGGATAAAGGCGACATGCCAATTTGTTCGCTAAAGAAACGGGATGACCAATCGGAGTCATGAATTATCTTGTTACCCGAAAGATCAAAAACACCACTTACTCTTACCGCGACTACTTCATAATTTCGAAGTGTGTAGCCATTTTCAAGTTTGGTGAGTGTCCTGGGATATGATAAGTAAATCGTTTGTCCTGGAGCTTTACTCTCCGCCATAAAGAAGTTTACAGCCAAGGAGCGCGAAAGGGCGATTTCTTTCAAACCCTGGGGCCATTCACCTGAAAGAGGGGGACCGGAAGCGGAGGAAAACGTTAGATTGGTTGTGCTTGTATTAATAAATGATCCGCCTACTATTTCCTGCGGAAAATGATAATCAGTTGGATCATTTTGGGCCGGTAAATACGATAGTTCATCAATTATAGTTCTTAAACTGTTCTCATTTCGACTGACTAAAAAAGTATCGATAAATCCAAAAACAGGAGTTCCACTGTCAGCAAAGTAACTTCCCGTGTTGGTAAGTACCCCCCGCGCTGACAAAATTTTTTCCATTTTATCCAAGTCACTGCGATGAAAGGCTTTGTTACGCAATCGATATAAAATAATGCGGTGTTTTCTTACGTTATCCGGCAAAGTGGAAAAGAAAGTATTCGTTGCGCTATTGTCGAAAATGGTAAAAGCTAGATTACTGTCTTTTTGCGCCTGCGCTATAAACTTTTCCGCTTGTTGGCTATAGACAAAACTTTGACATGCAATCTCCCACGGATTAATTGAGGACTTCGCCTGGTGTTCATACGTGGGAAAACCCATCTTTTCCTCGACAAAATGCTGAGTCCATTGAACTTCATTGACCACAATGCGGGGCACATCTGAAGGAAAGACACCTCGAACGGCAAATATGTGCTCATCTTCATATCCCCAGTTTGAATTGGCCAAATGAAGTATTATCGACAAGGGATTGGCCACTAGGTAGTTGCCTAAGTACGAGTAATCGCTTAAAAACGGTAATTTTAAAGCTTGTTTGACTGTCTCATAATCAACGAACGGAAGTCCCAGTATTATGTCCTCCGGCTCATTTAGTTCCACGCTCAAGGGGTAAATTGTCGCATCTTCCATTTCAAAATAAAGCAACGGCTCGATAAAATTAATGAAGGAAAACGATGGCAGATAATATATTAAACCATCCGTACCAACTGATACTTGATTGACCGTCTTAAAAAAAACATCCCAATTTGCATAATAGGCATATCCCGACTTCATCTCTTTATCGAGATTTATGCATAGATTATTTACCTCCTCCAGCCGATATCCGTGATCATCCAATTCGATTGGCTGTCGGCTTTTGACAACAATTTGATTTTCACCTAGATAGTTAGTTAAGCTTTCCTTTATTTTCGAATAAAGAATATCGCTCAAGCTAAAACTCAAACCGAAACTTAAAAGCGCGAAGGAGAGAATAAAGCGAACAATCATTACTCTAAACGGGCGATGCTTATCAAATGCCCTGTTATAGTGATTAATCGTTGTGTTATCAAGTTTGGGCTGAACTCGAGCTTTGATATTTAACAAGGAAAATGCGGCCTCTATACTTTTTTGCGGTGATTTTATTTTTATTTGTAAGTTATGATTAACGATAGTAATAACTTCCTGACACCATATTTGAGCGCCTTTTTCATCGTGCGTGACCATTATTACCAGTCTATTCACACTCAGCCTCGTTAGTAACTCATAAATGGCTTCTTTTTCACATCCGCTTAAGGCCCCCGTTGGCTCATCGCAAAGGATGATTGATGGATTATTGATTAAGGCCCGTACAAGGGCCACTCTTTGCCTCTCTCCACCGCTTAGTTTCCCTACTTTCTTCATCATTATCTGATCATTTAAACCGACAAACGATAATAGGGTGCTAATTCTGGCTTCAACCATCTCCTTTGAAACTTGGTATCCATATCGAAGTGGAAGCGTAATGTTATCTTTAACTGTCAGACTTTCGATGAGAGAATCGCTCTGCTTTAAATAACCTACCGTAAATAAACGGAGGGCCACACAGTTTTCAAGATTACACTTACTTGTTACGCGCCCATCGATAATTACTTGACCTCGATATTCATTATCTAATCCCGCGAGAATATTTAATAAGGTGGTTTTCCCCGATCCGGAAGCGCCGACAATTGCCACAAAGCCCTTATCGGGAAAACAAAAGTAAGGAACACGAAGAATATCACTTTCCTTAGAATATGATTTAACTAAATTCTTAATTTCAATCATTCTTCTTTCAGCTCCTGCGATAAATTAATTTTTTTAATAAAGATATGACTGATAAATCCAATTCCCAGTAATAAAAGCATTGTAATTCCGATAACTAAGGGAAGAATTCTGCCCATGAAGAAAGCAAAAGACGCATTCGGATACACCAAATTGCTCAGCCCCGTTTTATATTTTAAAAGCCGCGATAAAATTTGTGAGATACTCGGCAGCAAAAATAAGGGGAGTATACTCAGGCCGGCAATAAGGATGTTCTCTTCAAAAAGAAAGAAAACAAGATTTGCTTTGGTGACACCCAGACTCATTAACTCCGCCAAGTCATGACGACTTGCCTCCATTCTAAACAAGGATATGAATACTAGAATTACAATTTCACTGAGAAAAATAAAAATAAGGAAAAGGGTTATTCCAATTGCCAACAGTGCTTGATAGGATTCGATTATGGTTTTGGAATTAATCGCCCTTGAGGTCAAGAAAAACAAATCTATAGATGCAAATAAAGCAATCATAGAGCGAATATTTTGCTTTTCGACTGTGACCTGCCAGGCATAATTTGTCTCCACTTCGTTTCCGTTATAGGTAAAAAGTTTCTCGTTCAGATCAGGATAAACCTTAAGCAGTTCATTCCAAAAAAAGTCATAATCTAAAAAAGCGGCTGGCTGCGGAAAAAACGCACTTTCCATCACCTGATCGGGAAAGGGCAGGGGGACTTTAACTTGCTCTTCTTTATCAATCAAAATAAAGTTTTGATTATCTTGCTTTGACAAGCTTACAAACTGGTTAATCGCAAATTGGGAATTGCTATTTTGATTCGGTAATCGATGAACAATTTCAATCGGAACATTAAGCGGAGAATCGTTATAGAGAATTTGAAAATGTGAAGTATAGTATCTTAAATCCGGACGATAGGAAAAATATGGCCACAGCGTATAAATTTGATCCATTTCTTCAACTGACGGCCGCCGCATCTTCTTAATCGACATTCCCGAATTTAGCGACTTTCCCTCTTCGTAGCGACTGATGTAAAAATTATTATAGTCGTAATAATCAAAGATAATATTGTGCTCATTGTAGTCCATTCCTTGCTTAATACCCACGGCTAAAAGAGCAAATAAAAGGGCAACGAAGTTTGCCAATGTCGCCCAAATAGCCGTTTTTTTCGTAGCCCAAAGATGACGGCTGACATAGGGCAGACTAATAGGCCGGGATGAGCCCATCAGTCGCTTGCTCCGCGCCTATCTATCGTCCGGAGTTTTTGTCTTTCAAGCCCAAGAAAAGTGGCGTTGTCATAAGCGGAAAACAGTTCTTGATTATGCGTGACGACAATTACCAGTTTTTCTTTGGCAAGCGAATATAGGCGGTGACAAATTGATTGAGCATTGGCTAAATCCAGTTCGCCCGTCGGCTCGTCCGCCAATAAAATAGGCGTTTCTAAAGCTACGCTTCTCAACAACGAGATACGGGCTTTCTCTCCTCCCGATAAAGTTGTCACCTTGCGGTTGCATAAGTGCAATAAATTGTTTTTTTTCAAGAGTTCACGACTCTTTTTTATTGCTATAAAGGGAGCATATCCCGCCAATTCATAGGCTAAAGACAGATTATTGCGAACATTTAAAAAGCCGAGTAATAATTTTTTTTGATAGACAAAGGCAAATGCTTTTCCAAGATTAAAATGCCCGTCAGAGTTTAATACGTGACCCTGATCGATTAATTCCACTGCTCCTCTTTCTGGCTTCAGCATTCGACAAAGTAAATTAAGAATGGTCGTTTTTCCCGAGCCGGACGCCCCTACGATAATATAAAGGCCCGGAGATTTAAAACAATATGTGATTTGATTTAGAATTATTCGTCTCTTTTCACCATCCAAAATTGAGTAACTTACACTATTGAAGTTTATATCCATTTAAAAAACCTCACTATGGAAATAGCGAGGTTTTCTATTTACTATCTTTTTTTACAAATAAAACATCATCGTGATGACTGATAATTTTTTTTAAGCGCTTATTGAAATCGAATCGGGGCATCATAATAATGTTGCCACAGCCCTGACATTGAATCTTAATATCGGCTCCCACGCGCACCACTTGAAATAATCGGCTACGAGTTTGGCACGGATGCTCTTTTTTCATCTCCACCAAATCAAAGAGGTCAATCTTGATAAATTCCATTCTTGTTTCGCTCCTCAATAATATATTTATAGGCCTCGTCCCAACTCTTAAACCAATGCATCGGCAATTGATGACGGAAAAAAGTCATCTGTCTTTTGGCATAGTTCCGACTGGCTTTTTTTATATCCTCGACTATCTCAGCCTCGCTTTTTTTCTCCGCCCGACCAAGCAGAATTTGATGATAACCGATGGCTTGGGCGGCATGCTTAAGCGGGGAATGGCGGCTAAATATCTGATCAGCCTCCGCAAACAGCCCCTGTTCAATCATTCGATCCACCCGTAAATTAATTAGTTCATAAAGGTGATTGCGATCATAGTCAACACCGATAAATTCAACATCGTAAAGAAGTCTATGTTCCTGTTTGGCTTCCAAAGAACTTTTATTTTCACCGCTTGCCAAAGCTATCTCAATTGCCCGTAGAACACGACGTTCATTATTGGGATGGAGCTTTGCCGCGGTAATCGGATCGAGATCCCGCAGCACTTGGTAGCGATTATCGGCACTCAATTTTTCAAACGGAGCCATATCAACCGGCGGAAGCGGGTTAAAATCGTAGTCAAAAAAAGTTGCCCGTAAATACAGGCCTGTTCCACCGACAAAAATCAGTGGACGCTTTTCGGTGGCAATGATTTTGCGGGCGGCCGCTTGATAAAGAAAAACGTTGTAATCAGTTTCTAAATCCACAAAATCATAAAGTCGATGAGGAATTCGTTCCCGTTGCTCGCTTGATGGTTTTGCCGTTCCGATATCCATTTCTTTATAAACTTGAAAAGCGTCGCCGTTGACGATCACGCCGTTAATCTCCTCCGCCAGTTTTAATGCCAAGGCCGATTTACCTGATCCCGTCGGCCCCGCAATGACATAAATCATACTCCCGTCCTCTTAAACATCTTCTCAATTTCATATCGCGAAAAATGGATGATGGTCGGTCGACCGTGTGGACAAGCATACGGGTTGTCACAGCGGCTTAACCGATCGAGAAGATATTGCATGGATTGAAGATCAAGGCGGTCGTTGGCGCGGACCGAAGCCTTACAGGCCATCGTTGCAAAGGCATGGGTTCGCAAGCCGGCTAAATCGAGATGATCATCATGAATAAGCTGATCAATCATCGCCTGAACATAGGTTTGAATATCATATTGTTCTTTAAAAACCGGGACGGAAACTATCTTATAGGTATGACTGCCGAAGGGAATAATCTCCACTCCGACCGCCTTCAGTAACTCTAGTTTATCTTCGGAAAGGCGCAAAGCATCAGCCGATGACAAATCAATAATATAGGGAACCAGTGGCTCGCGCATTACTACTTCCTTCATCATTTGATTGCGAAAAGCTTCATAGTTAATGCGCTCATTCGCCGCGTGCTGATCAACAAGATAAAACCCACCCTCATCATCTTCGGCAATGATATAGGTTAAGTTAATCTGCGCGAGCGCTCGAAAACTAAAACGCGGTTTTGCGTTTTCCTTTTCCTTCAGTGGTGGTTCTTCGCTAGCCGGATTTGCCATCGATGTCACGCTGCTATTATCACTTTGCCTATCAATCTCTTCCCGTTTTGGACTAAAAACGGGAGCCGCAGCCGGCACCGAATCATCTTCGCGGCCAGGGTCGGAAAGTTTTAACTCTAACTGTTCAGTAATTTCGTGCCCACCCTCCGATAGTGGATTAGCAATCAAAGGCTGATCTTTGTTTTGATAATCATAGGCTAAATTCGCCTGGTGAAGCTGGTGAGGTATCGCCTGACGAAGATCGGAAATAAGCTCGTCTTCTTTTGAAAACCGGACTTCCCGTTTACTCGGGTGGACATTTACATCCACGAGTGCCGGGTCAATTTTTAAATTTAAGATTACAAACGGATAACGACTCGGAGGAATAAAATCATGATAGCCGTCGATAATCGCCGCATTTACTTTGGGCATAAACACATTACGACCGTTAAGAAGCGTAATAATGTAGTAACGACTGCTTTTTGCCAATTCTGCTGTTCCTAAATATCCTCCGACACTAAAATCATTGTTAGCCATATTAAATGCCAACATCCGTTTAGCCACGAACGGACCATACAGGGTCATCACCGTTTCCAAAAGATCTCCGCGACCGGTGGTAACGAAACTTTCCCGCCCATCAACGGCAAAATGAAAACTAATATCCGGATGGGCAAGCGCCAAGCGCTGCATCACTTCAAGGGAAGAAGCGTTTTCGGTATAATCCTTTTTAAGATATTTCAAGCGCGCAGGCGTATTATAAAACAATTCCTCAACAACGATTGTCGTTCCTTTTCGCAAACTGGCATCTTCTACTTTCATCTCATCTTCTACAGCCAATATATGCGTGCCCACACCCGCTCCGGTCGAAGTAGTCAAAGAGAATTTTGAAACCGAGGCGATAGAAGGAAGGGCTTCCCCGCGAAAACCAAGCGTTTTAATTCTAAACAAATCAAAAGCCGAGTGAATTTTACTCGTGGCGTGGCGTTTCAACGATAAAAGGGCGTCTTCTCGCTCCATTCCCTCGCCGTCATCTTCAACCATAATTAAAGTTCGTCCGGCATTTTCAATCGCGACCGAGATGTTTTTTGCCCGCGCATCGATACTATTTTCAACTAGTTCTTTTATTACACTACTTGGCCGTTCAACCACTTCACCGGCGGCGATTTGGTTAGCAAGGCTATTATCCATGACTATTATCTTGCTCATTTATATGACCTCACATTTTCTTTTTAATATCATATAGAAAATTTAAAGCCTCCAGCGGTGTCATCGCCAACGGATCGATTTTCCGTACTTCATCAATCCATGGATCTTCCGTGATCGAAGCAATGTTTTCCGTCGGTGAAGAAAAAGGTACTTCCTTCTTTTCCAAAGTCGATAAAATAACCGTCGCCCGTGCTAAAAGATCATCTGGAAGATGCGCCAATCTGGCCACATTGATGCCATAAGACTTGTTCATCGATCCGGGAAGAACCTTATAAAGGAAGGTGACATGGTCATTTTCCTCTTTTACTTCAACGTGAATATTCTTAATTCCGAGTAAGTCTCCATCGATTTTTGTCAATTCATGATAATGAGTCGAAAAAAGTGTTTTGGCGTGAATTTTGCTTGTAACGTATTCAATAATGGCTTGGGCTAAAGCCATGCCATCAAAAGTTGAAGTTCCTCTTCCAATCTCATCAAAAAGCAGCAGCGAGTCGGAACTGGCGTGGCGAAGCGCATAATTCGTCTCGCTCATTTCAACCATAAAAGTCGATTGACCACTTACCAAATCATCACTCGCGCCAATCCGCGTAAATATTTGATCAAAAACCGGAAGTGAAGCGCTTTTAGATGGAACAAACGACCCTATTTGAGCAAGAATAACGATTAAAGCCATCTCCCGCATATAGGTTGATTTACCGCCCATGTTGGGGCCGGTAATCAACAAAACATCCGTTTTGGCATCCATCATAATATCATTTGCGACAAATTTTGATTGTTTGAGCACCTTGTCTATAACCGGATGCTTGCCGTCGATAATTTCCACTTTTCGCTCATGATTAAAAGTCGGAGCTACGTAGCGGTTTTTGGCCGAAACTTCAGCTAAAGAAGCCAAAACGTCTAATTCGGCTAACGCATTAGCCAGATTTTGAATTTCAAGGGTGCGATGACTGATGGTATCGCGGAGTTCAACAAACAGCTGATATTCGAGTTTTTTTTGCTTTTCATCCGCAGAGAGAATCAACGCTTCCTTTTCCTTTAACTCCTCGGTGATGAAACGTTCGCCGTTGACCGTCGTCTGTTTGCGAATATATCCGTATTCATCCTTAATAAGCGGTTTAAAGGAATTGGAAATTTCAATGTAATAACCGAAAACTTTGTTGAATCCAATACGAAGATTCTTTATTCCGGTCCGTTCCCGTTCCTTCGCTTCCAAAGAAGCGATGTATTTTTTGGAATTGTGGGCAATATCCAGCAGTTCATCCAATTCTTGATTATATCCGGGATTAAAAATTCCACCTTCCCGAATCGTAATTGGCGCTTCCGCCGATACCGCCTTTTCTATTAAGCGGCAGATGTCCTCCAAGGGGTTCATTTTAGCGGCCAGATTAATAAGATTGCCATTGTTAACGGCAGCAATTTTGCTCTTAATTGAAGGGACAATTGCCAGCGAGTTCTTTAACTGCAAAAGGTCGCGCCCATTGGCATTTCCGAAAGATATCCGCGCAATAAGCCGTTCAAGATCATATACCTCATTTAAATAATCTCGCAGTTCATCGCGCGATAAAAAATTGGCTATCAAGGTTGAAACAATATTTTGACGTCTGAGAATCTCATTTAAATCACTGCTGGGGGCATTGATCCATTTTTTTAATTCCCGCGCGCCCATCGCCGTTTTAGTGTCATCGAGAAGCCAAAAAAGAGAACCGTATTTTTCCTCGCTGCGTATCGTCCGCGTCAACTCTAAGTTTAAACGGGAAAAAGCATCAATCTGCAGTGTTTTACTTGCTTTGATTACTACCGCCGGGCGAAGATAACTCAACTGCCGACGCTGTGTTTCTTGAAGATAGGTAACGAGGCGAATCACGGCCTTCATTTGAAAAAGATCCTGCACCTCATTTAACAGCGGTTCCTGTTCCAAAGTAAGCGTTTGTTGATCTTCGCGGCTGATTAATATTCCGCGATGAGAGCGAATAGCCTCCAAAATTTTTTCAGAAAAATCCGTCTTTACCACCAATTCTTTGGTGGCTATATTGTCAAGAGCGCTCAAAAGAGAGTGTTCATCATGCTCAACGTTAGTCACATATAGTTCACCTGTCGAAAGGTCGCAGTAGGCAAGGACAAAGTTAAATTCCGTTTCATCTAAAGACGCAATATAATTATTTTCACTGCCATCGTAATCAATGAAAGCTCCCGGAGTAATGATTTGCACCACATCCCGGTCCACCAAGCCAACCGCTTCGGCCGGATCTTCCATCTGCTCGACAATTCCGACTTTATATCCGTTGGCAATTAGTTTTGCGATATAACTCTTGATCGCATGATAAGGAACGCCGCACATCGGAACTCGATCCTGAGCCCCGGCATTTTTTCCTGTAAGTGCCAGTGAAAGCACGCGACTGGCGAGTTTGGCATCATCAAAAAACAATTCATAAAAATCCCCTAAGCGAAAAAGAATAAGCGTGTCCGGATACTTCTTCTTAATCGATAAATATTGCATCATCATCGGGGTATAAGGTTCTTTTTTATTTTTCATAATCAACTCCACGATGTACTTATTTTAACACAAAACAAAAGAATAATCGGACATTTTAAGGGCGAAGTATCTCTCTTAATTCAAAGAGGAGATTGTAGACATTCTCTTCTAAAAGCCGAAAGTTCAATAGCGGGGGATACGAATCAAACTTCTTTTGCAATGTCTCATATTCTTCCTTTGCCTTTTGGTGAGCAGTATCGTCGTTAAAAGATTGAGCCAAAGCTTTTTTCTTCACCCTAAGTTCTTTCTCCATAGCTTTCAGAACTTGATCGTTGTCTAGTGCCGATTTCGAAAATAAATATTCCTTAATAAGCGGCAATGAAAAAAGGTGTTCAGACAAATTGTCGAGGGCAGTTTTAAATTGATCGTTATTCACTTACCAACTCTCCCCGAAGTGAATAGACCTTCGATTCCAAAATTTTCACTTTAACAATCTTGCCAATCAAATCGACTGTTCCCGGGAAATTAACCAGTTTATTGTTCTCCGTATATCCCGACATCACTTCTTCGTTGCGTTTAGAGACCGAATCGACCAAAATCGAGTAAATTTTGCCCACCATTTTTTCGGCGTTCTTACTCGCGCATTTTTCGACAGTGTCCACCAATTCATCAAAGCGGCGATGTTTTTCTTCCTCGCTGACATTATCCGCCAGTTTAGCGGCCGGGGTTCCCGGTCGAGGCGAATAAATGAATGTGAAGGCATTATCGAATTCAACATATTCAACCATCTTTTTAGTGTCACAGAATTCTTCATAAGTCTCGTTTGGAAAGCCGACAATAATATCGGTGGTGAAACTTACTTCGGGAATTTTCGCCTTCATCTCATCGATCAGAGCCCGATAACTATCCGGAGTATACCGGCGACCCATCCGGCGTAATATATTGGCATTTCCACTTTGAAAGGGAAGATGAATAGCCTTCATAATATTGGGATATTCACCTATAACTTCGATCATTTTGCTCGAGAAATCCCACGGATGGGAGGTTGTGAAGCGTAGACGAGGAATGCCTAACTCAGCCACATCCGCCAACAGCCCGGCAAAGTCAGTTCCATCCGCTAAATCTTTTCCATAAGCGTTAACATTCTGACCGAGAAGGGTGATTTCCTGATAACCATCCGCCACCAATTGCCGACACTCCTTGATAATTTCTTCCTTCTTGCGACTCCGTTCCCGCCCGCGGGTGTAGGGAACGATGCAATAAGTGCAAAACTTATCGCATCCATAGATGATGTTGACAAATGCTTTGTAGCGATCGATGCGAACGGAAGGTAAATTCTCAATTACTTCCCCTGGCTTTGAAATAACATCGACGATTCTTTTCCGCGTGGTGATAATTTCGTTCAGATAATCAGGTAGATACTCGATATTATGGGTGCCAAAAATTAAGTCTACCTGCGTGTACTTATTCTTTAACGTATCAACAATAACCCCCTGTTGAACCATACAACCGCCGACGGCAACAATTAGCCCGGGTCGCTTGGCTTTCAAACTCTTAAGGGACCCCACTTCCCCGAAGACTTTATCTTCGGCATTTTCCCTAACCGCACAGGTGTTGATAATAATGACATCCGCTTCATTGTAGTCATCGCTATGAACAAAGCCGATTTCTTCAAGGATTCCCATCATGGTTTCGCTGTCGCGAACATTGGCTTGGCAACCATAGGTGCGAATAAAATATCGCTTTCCTCTGGCATACTCTCTTAAAAGCGAGCTTATCTTAAGTTTGGCATCGCTAAAAATCGTATCGGCTTTCCGTCGATCGCGGGCTTTATTAAAATCCGGTTCGTTATGAATAACAATTTTTTGATCTTTCATCTTAATTCACTCGCCTTTACAATAGAATAAACAGGAAAAACACTCTGACAGGCGCCCGTCATCTCGTCGATATCGAGCACAACCGCACTAAATAAACCATCATCTTTTTTTTCATAACTGAAGTGAGATTTTTCTCGATTAAACATCTTAGAAATCACTCCTTCTTTATCTGTGCCCAAGACCCCGTTGTAAGGCCCGGTCATTCCCACATCACTGATATAGCCGGTAAAATCATCGATTATGCGGTAATCGCGTGTTTGCACATGCGTATGCGTTCCAATGACAGCACTGATTTGACCAGCGAAGGCCAACCCAAACGCCTGCTTTTCGGCGGTCGCTTCGCCATGGAAATCAACTATGTGAATATTTGTCGGCTCGATCGTCTTTAAAAAGGCCTCAAAGAATAAAAAGGGATTCTCGACGTCCATCTCTAGAAAAGCCTGTCCCAAAAGATTAGTTATGCGAATCGTTGTTCCATCTTCACTTTTAAAAACCGCGCTTCCCACGCCCGGGAAATCTTTTTTTATGTTCAAAGGGCGAATAACTTCGGTGGCCGCGTCAAGATATTTCTCAATTTCACTTTTATCATCGTAATGATTGCCCAAAGTAATGGCATCGATTCCGTAATTCAAAAGCTCCTGGTAATGATGATAAATCAACCCTTTTCCGTGCGTGGCATTCTCGCCGTTAGCGATAACAAAATCAATCTTATATTTTTCAATCAATCCCGGCAGTTCGTGCTGAACGGTTTTGCGTCCGACTTTGGCCACGATGTCACCAATAAATAAAATTCGCATATTAACTCCTAATTATAAAAGGGGCCGAGGCCCCTTTAAGAACACTTATTTGGCTGTTTCTTGCGCTCTAAATTCTCGGATGACCGAAATTTTAATCTGACCCGGATAGGTCATTTCATTTTCAATACGTTCGCGAATGTCGCGCGCCAATTTAAATGCCGCCAAATCATCGACCTTATCGGGGACAACCATAACCCGAACCTCGCGGCCGCTTTGCATCGCAAAACAATTATTAACGCCTTCGTACGATTTACAAATTGTCTCCAATTGTTCAATTCGTTTAACATAGTTTTCCATCGTCTCGCTACGAGCTCCCGGACGGGCGGCTGATAAGGTATCCGCAGCGATAACTAGTTGGGTATAAATGTATTTGCTTTCCACGTCTCCATGGTGAGCCTCAATGGAATTGATAACCTCATCCGGTTCACCATATTTCTTGGCTAAACGAACACCGATTTCCACATGCGAGCCCTCGAGTTCGAAATCTGCCGCTTTTCCGATGTCGTGGAGTAATCCACACCGCTTAGCTAAATTCTGATCAAGTCCAAGTTCGGCTGCCATAATACCGCATAAAGTTGCGACTTCAATGCTATGTTGATAACCGTTTTGACCATAGCTGGTTCTGAATTTTAGGCGTCCGACATATTTAAGAAGTTCTTTGTTGATACGAGGAAGACCCAATTTAAACGCGGCTTCCTGACCGGCCTTATCTATGACTTCATCCAGTTCACTTTTAACCTTCTCAACCACTTCCTCAATTCGTCCCGGTTGAATCCGTCCATCGCGAACAAGGTAATTCAAACTACGCGTGGCGATCTCTCTTCGAATTGGATCAAAACAACTGACAGTGATAACTTCGGGAGTGTCATCAATAATCAAATCAACGCCGAGAAGTTGTTCTAACGAACGAATGTTCCGGCCTTCGCGGCCGATAATACGGCCCTTCATTTCATCGCTTGGAAGGGAGACTGTCGAAACGGTTCTTTCCGTTGTTACTTCCTGCGAATACTTATTCATAGCTAAGGCCAATAAGTCGCGAGCCTTCTCATTAACGGAAGCTTCCGCCTCCTCTTCCTTCGTCCGGATGAAGGCGGCGATTTCCTTGCTGAGTTTAGATTCAACCCGCCGGAAGATTTCATCCCGGGCCTCATTCATCGACATCTGCGAAACTTTTTCTAATTCGGAAATTATTGAATCAAGTTTCTTCTGATACTCCTCGTCCTTTTTTTCGACTTCCTTAATCTTGCGATTAAGGTTTTCATTTTTGTCCTCGAGAGACTGCTCTTTGCTAAGTAACGCAATGTCTCGACGATCAATCGACTGTTCTCTTTGCGCCATCTGATTTTGTAAGACGGCAATTTCCTGCTTCTTCTCTTTAATTTGGCGATCAGCCTCTTGCTTAGCTTCAATCGTGGCTTGCTTGGCATCAAGTTCGGCGTTTTTAATAATGTGTTCGGCTTTGATATCGGCATCGCGGATTATTTTATCTGCGCGTCGAAGAGCACTTTTAGCTTTAAAAAACGGAACAAAATAGAAACAAACAAGTCCAAGGATAAAACCAACAACAAGTGCAATCGCGCTGACGATATAGCCTAGCGGATTCATGTTTGTTGCTCCTTTAAGTAATAATCGGTAATTCCAATATCATAGAAGTTTGCCCTACAAAAAAAGGGGACATTCTATGCCCTGAGTATTTCTCAAGCGTTATTATCGTCATAGATGAATATGTATATTTATAGTCCCAAATGAGGACGAAATACAAACGAAGAGTTTTCTCAAGGATTGGTACTGATTAGGTACGCTTTTATTATATGTGAAACTGGGAAAATTGAAAAGAGAAAAAACTTGAACATCGCTTTAGGGCGGGCAAAAAGGGATTTTTTTGCAAATATGGCTAACAATGGGTTGAAAAAAGCCCTTTTTGAAAGGGCTAAATTATCATAAATCTTTAAAGTCAACAAATGAGTAACCCGGATATTCCGTCGGCTCATTAGGGGCAACCCCATAATGATTTTCGTAATTATACCAATCATTTGAGCCCGCTACATATTCGTTTCCCGCCGATTGCGAGCCGAAGCGTAGTCCCCAACCATTTTCATAGTTCAGATATTCCTGCATATCATTATAGTGGTTATAGGTGTAAAACACATGCCGTTCGTCAATATTCTTGGAATCGCTCGTATTTGATCCAAATATAAAGCGAGCCGCTCCCCGGGTTATCTTATAGCCGCTGTTATAAGGGTCGTCGGTATAGTTAGATGACCAAGAATTCATAAAGTATCCCGTCGTGCCAAAATCCGTTTCGGTATAGCTCACATAGTTAAGTTCTGGTAAAACCGGCTCGTAAGGATAACTTCCGGTGTCACCACTAAAATAATCCGTGTTGACTCGGCCATAGACTCCCCAATCACTGATTGATTGTGTTTGTCCGGATTTTCCCTTATCGTAGTCCGAGTTTGCCGGTACTTCTCCAAAAGCATATAAATAGGCGGCCACTTCTTCCATGGAAGTGTAAGCCCCACCATAATAGATAACGTGGGTGCTGGATTGACCTTTATTATCTACATCGGTTGCTGAGTTAAGATAATAGGCTAAATAATTTCCATTTACATCCAGAATATAACGACCATTTTGAACGCGATAACTAATCTCGTCGTCGATTTGATTGATAATCGGCTCATAGTAACTCGATAATTCAACGTTTTCACCGCTTAACAGATGATGCACCGATCTAAAATAACTATCCTCGTAACTTCCTGCCGGTTGATAATTCTCATAAAATTGCTCAACATCGACATCGGCATAAGGATCGTTTCCCAGCGCCGGTATATAGAACTGAGCACTGATTTTATTACCATAAGTTTGCAGATCAATATTATTGATGTTATCGACATATTCTCCTTCCGATAATTCTGAAGTGCTTGAAGTATCTCCACTTTGGGAGTCGGAAATAGAATTAGATGACTCTTCACTTGATGAGGTCCCAGAAATGGTGCTGGGCGGATTGCTAGTTTCGGACGTCGGAAACGAACAACTGGAAACCGTCAAAAGCGGGATAAGAAGAAAGAATTTTTTATGCATAATAACTCCTACAACAGATAAGTCTGTTTTACAACTTTACCACATACCGCATTAAGTTGAAAGAAAAAAAGTCCCAACTGGGACTTAATTCGGTTTTTTTATTCGTCTTCTACCTCGCCGCTATCATCGCCGTCGCCCGCCGGTTTCATTTCCGCTTTGACGCGATTTTTAATGTCTTCAAAGATAGATGCATTGTCGCTGAGATATGTTTTGGCCGCTTCGCGTCCTTGGCCCATACGATCGCCGTTATATTCATACCAGGAGCCACTCTTCTTGATAATGTCCAAATCAACGCCTAAATCGAGCAATTCACCGGTTTTGGAGATTCCTTGTCCATAGATAATATCGACCTTACATGATTTAAAAGGAGGGGCAACTTTATTTTTGACCACTTTAATGTTGGCAACATTGCCGATGATATTCGTTCCTTCTTTAATAGATTCCGAACGACGAATATCAATTCGAATGGTCGCGTAGAATTTCAACGCCCGGCCACCGCTGGTGGTTTCGGGATTGCCATAAACAACCCCCACTTTTTCCCGGAGCTGATTGATGAATACTACCGTCGTCTCGGCTTTATTTAAAATCGCGGCTAATTTTCTCATCGCCTTCGACATTAAACGAGCCTGTAATCCGACTTGGTTGTCACCCATTTCTCCATCGAGTTCCGCTTGAGGCACTAAGGCAGCGACACTATCAACAACGATAATATCTATCGCTCCGCTGCTGGCCAGCATTTCGACAATTTCTAGTGCCTGCTCCCCATTATCCGGTTGCGAAAGAATTAACTCGTCAATATTTACCCCCAATTTCGAAGCATATTCGGGATCGATTGCATGCTCGGCGTCAACAAAAGCGGCTTTGCCACCCTTTTTCTGACACTCGGCAATCGCATGTAGGGCAAGTGTCGTCTTACCGCTACTTTCCGGACCGAATATTTCAATAATCCGTCCTTTAGGATAACCGCCGACACCCAGAGCGTTATCGAGAAGAAGGGAGCCGGTTGGAATAGTATCAACATTAACGTGGGGACGATCCCCTAATTTCATGACCGCGCCTTTTCCATAGGTCCGCTCAATATTTTTGAGTGCATCTTCCAATGCGGCCTCCTTCGACTTATTCAAATCTTTTGCCATACAATTACTCCTCACTTATTAGATTGTATCAAAAATAGTCATTGTCTGATTAATATTTGTCTTGTAAACGCTGAAAAATAAAATTTATGGCCGCTGAAACTGCCTGTTGACGAAATTCGTTGCGACTCATAAATCCATTTATGGTAACAACTTCCGTCCCATACTTGTCACTTAAACCGATAAAGCCCAAACCCGCCGGTTTATTTTCCATCGTCGCCGGGCCCGCATTCCCCGTAAAACTTATAGCCAAGTCCACATTGAGCAGTTCTCTTCCCTTTAGGGCCATTTCAAAGGCGCACTCCTTGGAAATGACTCCATACTTCGCTATGACTTGAGAATCAACTTTGACAATATCGGTCTTAATTCGCGTCGCGTACGTCACAATCGTTCCCACGAAGGATTTCGAGGCCCCGTTATTAGCGGTTAAAGTCGAAGCGAATAATCCGCCGGTAAAGGATTCAACTGAGCCGATAGTCAATCCTTTTTCTTCAAGCAAAAGCAGAAGATTACTTGCGTTCATGTTTATTTGGTTCCCGTAAAACATCCCGATTTTGGTAGATGTAAATAATACCGGAAAAAAGGCTCGCCAGCGTGGCAAGGTAAATGACGATTAAAGCAATATTGGCTCCACCGTCAAAGAGGGTAAACGGCCAGTCATTGAGAAGGACCAACGGAATCGCCACCATTTGAAGAACCGTTTTTATTTTCCCAAAAATATTCGCGGCTAAGACACGATTTTGACTTGCCGCAATTAGTCTGATTGCATCGACGATTAAATCGCGGGCAATCATAATTAGTGTGGCTATAACGGGAATGGCCATTTGTATAGAGGCGTCCGCCGGAGTAACCGATGGCACCAAGAGAATGATCAATAGTCCGTTGACGAGCAGTTTATCCGCGATTGGATCCATGAATTTTCCAAAATTTGTTACCAAGTTATATTTCCGCGCGATATGTCCATCAAGAAAATCAGAGAAACTGGCGATTACAAAAAGCCAAAATACGATAAAATAAACGAGATTTACTTCCCCAAAAATAAAGGGGACTTCAATTCCTAAACTGGAGTAAGGAAAAAGCATGGCCAGCCAAATCACTACTACCATTGCCATCCGAAAAACCGTAATTTTATTTGGAAGATTCATTTCATTACCTCAAAAAAGTGAGTATCGATTCTGTAAGCCATGTTCTGTCAAGGACAACTATTTATCTAGGACTAAACCTATCGTTGGAAATTCAATTCTTTCCGCCGATTTCCCCTACCAAATTTGGGTTTCTCGCTTGTGGGGTTTGCCGCGTTCCACTCTAAAGTTTCCTTTAGACTTCGTCACTGTGGCACTTTCAGGTGTTGATCCTTGCTATAAAAGTTTAGGATTTTCACCGCCGTTAGGGACTCCTCCCTACCTAGCGTTATTTTTTACGCTAGCGCAATCACTCCAGCCATCGCAGACTGGGCGAGCATGGACTTTCCTCTAGTGAATTGCTTCACCAGCAGTCATCCGAATCGATGTTATTTTATCTTCGTAGGATCAACTCCGAGTTTGAAAAGAGCATTCTCTAATCGATTTACTTTTACTAGCAACTCAAGTCGATCAAGAGCGGCGTTGCGATTCTTATCTAGAACTTTTAGTTTCTCATCCAAGATCTCGTATTTAGCCTTCCATTCATCACGTTCTTGCTGAGTTTTTTTTAAATTGCTGTTATCAGCGGAAAGATGATCTATTTCTCTATCCAATTGTTCAACGCGCCGATAATCGGCTAGTATTTGATCGAGAAATTCGTCAACTTCATCCGGATCATAGCCCTTTAGATTAGCGCTAAATTTCTTTTCAAGCAACTTCGTACTATCTAGATTTAAATCGAGTTTCATTTACGATGCTCCATAATAATTATTATAATGGTTGAAACACTTCTAAGCAATCGTAAGCCGAAAAAATTACTTAAGTAAAAATTGCTTTATGGTATACTTACAAAGAGGATTTGATGATGAAAAGATTGATGCAATTAATCGATAAACATCCGGTATTGGTTTTTCTTGATTTTGAGGGAACCCAAATTAGTCACGAGATGATTGCTTTAGGAGCCGTCTTGGTGACTTTAAAAAAAGATGGTCATATCAAAAAAATACACAAGGGCTATAAACGTTATGTTATCGCTCATGAAAAAATCGGCTCTTATGTGGAGAAATTAACCGGTATTAAGTCGGACTTGCTCTTAAAAGAGGGCGTTACGTATAAGAGTGCTTTGGAAGAATTAAAAAAATATATCGGCAAGAATTATAAAAAAGCGGCTTTTATTACTTTTGGCAGTCATGATATACGCATTTTGCACCAAAGTCTTCATTTTTCAAGCGACGCCGATGGCGAAATCGTCCACTTTATTGATCATAATCACATTGATTTTTCCGATATTCTTTCCGAATATGTCAAAGACGAAAAAAACAATCCTCTTTCGCTTGCAAACTACTGCTTGAAATTTGGCGTTGCCTTTGAAGGGACTCCGCATGATCCATACTTCGATGCCTTAAATTTAGCCTACTTATATGAGGCTTCACTTTCAAAACCGGATATTCTCTACCACGAATATCTTTCGGTTCTCTCCCATATGCGCCACTTGCCTGTTCCTATTCAAAAAACAATCAGTCGATTAGTGAACAACGTTGATGTTTCAGCAAGTGACTTTGGTCATATTGTCGAGGACTACATCAACGCGGGAGTCGATAAAAAATGATTAATTATCCCTTTGGTAAGCGAGTTAATACCTCATCCACCACTTCCAGTCGCCGGAATAAAAATCTCACACTTAATTCCGCTAATCGGGGAATGAGTTTTGAAACAGACATCAATTTTAGCAACGACTATTACGCCCAAAAGCATATTGCTCTCATTACGAAACGCCCGACACCCATCAAAGTCGTGAAAGTCGATTATAGCCGTGGGGCCCGCATCACCGACGCCTATTTTTCTATGCAATCGACCACCGATTATAATGGCATCTATCACGGAAGATATATTGATTTTGAAGCCAAAAGTTCGCATAGCAAAACCAGTTTCCCCCTAAATAACATCACCCTGCATCAATTTGCCCATTTGAAAGAAGTGTTTTTACAGGGAGGAATCGCCTTTTTCCTAATTGAATTTACCAAATTGAACGAGGTATATTTTCTCGATGCTCGGTTTGTTGTCGATTGGCATGAGAACCAACAGAAAAAATCTATTCCGCTGGCGAAGATTAAAGAAAATGGTCGCTTAATCAAGCAAGGCTTGCGACCAAGAATAGACTATCTGCCGACGATAATTGATTTTTACTCACTTTGATAATTTTTCTTTTTTTCAAGACAGATATCCGCCAGTTGACATTCGTAGCAATGAGGCTTTTGGGCCTTGCAAAAATAGCGGCCAAAATGAATAAAGCGATGGTGAAGGCGAATATAGTCATCCGGAGAGTATAATTTCCGGAGTTTTTTTTCAATTTGTTCAACGTTGTCTTTAATATCGACTAGACCGAGTCGCCGACTGACCCGGGCAACATGCGTATCAACGGCAAATTCCGGTAAATGAAAAAGCTCGGCTCGAACTACATTGGCAGTTTTGTTGCCTACTCCCGGTAATCGCATGAGCCGCTCTTTAGAGGCGGGAACGACTCCCTGAAATTCGTCTAATAATTGTTGAGCAATCAAATGAACATTCTCGGCTTTGTGGTGATATAGACCAATCGAGCGAATATCCTGTTCAATGCTTAAAATAGAGGCTGACGCCAAGGAAGCCAAGGTCGGATAATGATTGAACAAGCCGGCCGTAACGCGATTAACGCTTGCATCTGTCGTCTGCGCGCTCAGCATAACGGCGATAACAAGTTCGTAATCCTGTCGATAATCTAATTCGCAACCGGCAGCGGGAAAAAGTTTCGCCAGATAATCCGCCACGCGCGCGGCTCTAGCTTTCTTATTTATCGTCATCGTCAAAATCCAGCCACTTTTCTTTAGCGATGGCTATAGTTTTGTCAATATCGTTCTTCCATGACTCATTTTGAGCGCTGTAGCCTTCCTTTTTTACATCCTCACTCGTCGCCCATTCAAGTAAAATTCGGTCGACAGCCTTAATTGAACGACGGTTCTTACTCAATGCTTCTTTTAGGGCATCGATAATCAAATTGGCATCATACCCATAGGCAATCCACTCGCGGACGCGCTGTATCTCGGCCGGGGATAGATTTCTACCCAACTCGCTTTGAAATGAACGAACGACCTTTTCGGTCGGGTTGTCGTCACTGCTTTGCTTGGCCTCATTACTCATCTCAATTTGAAATTCTTGGTATAGACGCTGACGTAATGGATTAAGCGTAGTCCGCATTGTCGCCTGATCGGTATTGTATTCCAAGTATCCTTTATGGAGTAAATTAACTAAAATATCGTCGATTTCTTTCGCTGAAAAATTCATTTTCAAGGAGAGGATATCCCCCGTGATCAAATCATTTTTTTCCTGGATCAAGTAATCGATAACAAAAATAACTGCCAATTCCTTTTCATTGAGACCAATTTTTTTATAATAATTAATTAATAAAAATCGAAAATCTAGTGCATCAGGTATCAAAAAAATCATCTCCTTTGATTAACGAAACAAATACATTTTATCAATAATGAGTGTCAAGATAAAAACTTTTTAGCAGGAGATTGGTTTTTTCAGAATCGACTGCCGTCATCTTAGCAATTTCCGTGTTCACTTTAGCCGGAGTTAACTGCCGTACTAAAGGAGATAAAACGCGCATTTTTTCCTCGAGCCCTCCCTCGATTTTAAAATCAAAAAGAAGGGAAAAGCGCAAAGCGCGGAGAATCCGTAACGGATCCTCCCTTAATCTAACTCCCGGATCACCAATCATACGAATGATATGATTTTGTAAATCATCACGTCCGTGGAAAAAATCGTATATTAGGCGTCCTTGGTCCATATATAGAGCATTAATGGTAAAATCGCGACGATAAGCATCCGGTTCCATATCGCTGACAAAAATAATTTTATCCGGATGACGAGCGTCCATATATCCTTCCTCACGTCTAAACGTTGTGATGTCAATTGAAAATCCGTTCTTTTTTAAAGAAACGGTTCCATAGCGGGCAAAGGTAAAATCGCCTTCAGGAAGAAACCTTTCCATCGCGGAAGGTCGGGCATCGGTGGCAAAATCCAAATCGTCCACTTGACGCCTAAGCAAAAAATCCCGAACCGTTCCCCCCACTAAGTAGAGATGAAAACCATTTTCGGCGAAAATAGCTGAAATCGATAGATACGTTTCAAAGAAATCCATATCTATATTTTACATTAATTATCAATAAAAAAAAGAGAGGTGACCCTCTCTTTCTTAATCCCTTTAATTATTGAACTTTTTCCTTAAGAGATTTTGAAGGTTTGAACACAACTGCGCGGCTCGCCGGAATTACGATTGTTTCCTGATTTTTAGGATTTACGCCATTTCTTTCCGCCCGTTCACGAACGGCGAAACTTCCAAAGCCAGAAACCTTAACGGCATCACCTTTAATCAAAGCTTTTTCCGCTTCTTCAAAAAAGATGTCAATTGCCTTTTCAGCTTCCTTTTTGGTCAAACTGGCCCGCTCGGCAACAATCTCAACCAAATCAACCTTATTCATAGTTTTGGACCTCCATTATTGTATGAATAACATTCGTCTAAAAATAAATTAACATAAAAAAGCGTTGTTATCAATACTTTTTACCGATTTAGGCCTGTTGCTACCGATATGGTCATTCGTCGTTTTCGTCTTTTAGTGGCCTAACCATCAAGCGGGACAAAAGCTCACTCGGGCGTTTATCTTCATAAAGAACAGCATAAACCGCATTAATAATTGGAAGATCAATGTTCATTTCCTTTCCCATACGGTAGATGACTTTTGTTGCATATATACCCTCAACTGTCGCCTTATTCGTTGCCCAAAAATCACTTGATGAGTCGTCTTTGCCAATCTTATATCCGGCGACAAAATTACGAGAATGAAGCGAATTGCATGTCACCATAAGATCGCCAAGACCGGTAAGACCGAGGTAAGTTTTAAGTTTTCCCCCCAGGCGGGTGCCAAAATTGACCATCTCATGCAGCCCACGGGTAACGAGTGCGGCGCGAGCATTATCTCCGTAGCCAAGACCGGCAAGGGCTCCGCTGGCAATGGCTATCGCATTTTTCATCGCCACGCCAATTTCCGCTCCAATCTCATCGTTGTTGGTATATACCCGAAAATAGTTGTTGGCAAATATTGATTGAATGTGGCGAGCTGTTCTTAAATCGTGCGAAGTGGCGGTAATAGCCGTTACCATTCGTAAAATAACTTCCTCAGCATGGCTGGGGCCAATAAGCGAAACCAGCGGGTGTCTCAATTCCGGCGGAATGACATCTTCAAAAACCTGACTCATTCGTTTTTCAGTTCCGGCCTCAATTCCCTTTGCCGTATTGATAAAGTATTTACGACTTTTTAGAAATGGCTTTACTTCGTTTAAAACCGGACGAATGGCATTGGATGGAACCGCGACTAGAATAATGCTTTTCCCGTCGAGAGCCTGCGCCAGCGAGGTCGTGGCTTTAATTGACGGTGAAAGCAATATGTCGCCGCCAAAATACTGTTGGTTTTGATGATGTTTACTGATGTCATCAATTTGTTCCTGATTATTTCCATAGATTGTCACTTGATGCCCGTTATCGGTTAAAACCTGCGCTAACGCCGTGCCCCAGGTTCCGCTTCCTAAAACACAAATTCGCATATTATTTACGCTCCCGGCAGATAATTTTTATTGGTGTCCCTCTTAATTCGAAGGTTTCTCTAAGCCGATTCTCTAGATAACGAGTATAAGAAAAATGCATATGCTTAGGGTTATTGACAAACAAGACAAATGTCGGCGGTTTAATCGCCACTTGATTGGCGTAATAAATTTTAATTCTTCCCTTGTTGAAATAAGGGGCAGGGTTAACAATTTGCGCGTCTTGAATTACATCGTTTAAAGGCGAAGTGCCGATGCGAAGATTATATGATGAATAAGCCGCCTCAATTTCCGCAAAAACCGTTGAAATTCGGGTTCTTTCTTTAGCGGATACATATACGATTGACGCGTAATCTAGAAACTTGAATTCCTTGCGGACTTTCTTCGTAAATTCATCCATCGTACTTGTGTCTTTAGTAATCAAATCCCATTTATTGACAACAATGACAATCGGTTTGTTTGATTCTATTGCATAACCGGCAACATGCTTGTCCTGCTCAATAATGCCATTGTCGGCATCGATAACCAAAAGGACAATATCACTTCGATCAATCGCACTTAGGGCCCTTAAAGCGGCATATTTGTCGACGGATTCGTATATGCGGCCTCTTTTTAATAGGCCGGCGGTATCAATCACTTCATAATTTTGACCCGAGCGAACAAAAGGAGTGTCAATCGCATCCCGCGTAGTTCCGGAAATATCGCTGACGATGACCCGTTCTTGATTGAGCATAGCGTTTACTAACGATGACTTTCCGACATTGGGTCGACCGACCACACAAAACCGAATAACATCGTCATCGGGAGTTTTATCTTTTGAAGCAGGAATTTTCTTAACCACTTCATCCAGTAAATCACCGACCCCGACGCCGTGCGTTGCCGCCATCGTCACCGGCTGTCCGAAACCCAATGCATAAAATTCATTAACGTAGAGTTGAAGTTCCTCATTATCGGATTTGTTAACCACCAAAACAACCGGTTTTTGCGATTGAAAAAGCATTTTGGCAATCATCCGATCGTCTTTTGTAAGTCCCAATTTGGCATCGGTCAAGAAAATAATTACATCTGCTTCTTCAATTGCAATCTCCACTTGGGCCCGTATTTGATCTTGAAAAGGGGTATTTGCAATTTCAATGCCACCGGTATCGATAAGACGAAAAGAACGGGTAAGCCAAGTTGCTCGGCCATAAAGCCGATCGCGAGTCACACCCGCTTGATCATCAACTATAGCCTGACGTTCACCAATAATTCGATTAAATAATGTCGATTTTCCCACATTGGGAGCTCCGACAATAGCGACTATAGGTAGACTCATAATTTCGGGACCTCATACCCGGTTTTAGCAACGATAATCTCTAGAACGCGAACCACTACCTCTTCAATACTCATTAAAGAGGTGTCAAGTAAAACTGCATCCGGAGCCTGTCTTAAGGGGGCAAACTCGCGGTTGGAATCGATATAATCCCGACGAATTAAATCATCTTCAATTTGCTGCAATGTACATTGAATGCCTTTTTCAAGATTCTCTTCATACCGACGAATAGCGCGGGTATGAACACTTGCGACCTGAAAGATTTTTACATCGGCATCGGGAAGAACATAGGTGCCGATATCACGGCCGTCCATAATCACCGAATTATTGCGGGCAAGTCGTCTTTGCTGTTCGACTAACGCCAGCCGAATCGCCCGATAAGAAGCAATATAGGAAACATTTGAAGAAATATAGGTCTCTCTAATCTGTTTGGTGACATCCTCCTGATTTACTAAAACAATGTCCCCCGGTTCAAGATTTATTTCCACTTCTGGGATGAGAGCGCACGCCGCTTCTTCGTTTTGCGGATCGACGCCCTTCTTCATCACGTAATAGGTAAAAGCACGGTACATCGCTCCGGTATCAATGTAAGTAAAGTTCAAAATCTTGGCGACTTTTTTGGCGATGGTCGACTTTCCTGCTGCCGCGGGTCCATCAATGGCGACCGAAATAATTTTTCTCATAAATTCTCCTGGTTTTTAAAATAACAACTGGTAAAGTAGGGCCGCAAGAAAGATAACAAATAAAAGAACGATAAAAGATATGGCTATAATGCCGATTATCTTCCATCGCTTCTGAATTTTTTCATCTTCAGATAAATCTTGCGCCGATGAATCCTGAACAAGAGCATCATGCTCACGCATAATCTCGTCAAGGCTCAAAGACGTAGTTGCTTGCTTAGGTGAGGAATCAACATCCGTTTTAGAAGGTTGAGTGTTGATTGACTCCTTGGAGTCGGGGGCTAAAAAAGATGGCTCCGCCATCGATTTAATCGTGGAGCGGTACTTGGCATATCGGGACTTGCGGTTCTCTTCTACCATACGACCATCCTTTTCATCTAACTATTATATTAAAGAAAGCCAATAATTCCTAGTGGCATGTGTAATAAAAACAAGATTTTTCTCTTCTTATTTCAACCTTGTCTAAGATAAGTATTTTGGTTTATAATAGCGGTGTCATTAGGAGGAAAGTATGGCAAAGAAAGTTCGTATTGAAAAAGATGCTTGCATCGGCTGTGGCCTCTGCAACGCTACCGTTCCAGATGTATTTGATTGGGATGATGACGGCAAAATGAAGACGGTTGTTGAAGATGTGCCTGAAGCGCTTGAAGAAGCGGTTGAAGGCGCAGTCGCAGATTGCCCCGTTCAAGCCATTATTGTTGAGTAGATTCTATAATAGTTAAAGAGAAACCGGTTGCGCAACCGGTTTTTTCTTTTTTTTAAAAAATAAAAATATTATTATTTGGTATGAGGTAAAAATATGGATACCATTATATCAGTAAAAGACCTTAGCAAAAGCTACCAGGAAATTAAGGCTGTTCAAAATATTTCCTTTTCAATCAAAAGAGGAGAATTCTTTTCATTTCTTGGGGTTAATGGCGCGGGCAAAACTACGACAATAAGAATTTTGGCGGGCTTATTGGCAAAAGACGTCGGATCGGTATTTATCGATGGCCTTGATATTGAAAAAAATGGTGACCAAATAAAAAAGAAAATCGGCATCGTCTTTCAAAACAGCGTTCTAGACGAATCACTTTCTGTGCGCGAAAACTTGTTGTCGCGCGGAGCGCTTTACGGAATAGCAAAGGGAGCTCTTCATCAACGAATTACCGATTTAAGTCAACTGCTTAATCTCGACAATATTCTGAAACGCCAGGTAAAAACCCTCAGTGGCGGCCAAAAAAGACGGGTGGATATTGCTCGCGCACTTATTCATCAGCCATCCGTTCTGTTTCTTGACGAGCCTACTACCGGACTCGATCCCCAAAATCGACAGATCGTTTGGGATATTCTCTCCCAGTTGCGCCTAAAACAGCATCTGACCATTTTTCTAACCACACATTATATGGAAGAAACCGAGAATAGTGATCATGTCATTATCATCGATGAGGGGCGAATCGTTGCTGAAGGAACTCCGCGCGATTTGAAAAATCGTTTCACGCATAACTACTTATACATTCATCACGCGGAAGATCCGGCAATCAACGGCGCATTGCTTCACAGTCAACTTACATATGAGTATTCAGGTGATCACTATCGAGTTACCTTTAGCGACTCTCAGTCAGTGACCGATTTTATAATTCAATATCATGATTTGTTCGTAGATTACGAAGTCGTACGGGGCAATATGGACGATGTTTTCTTGCAGGTAACCGGAAAGAAATTGGAGCGTTGATTATGAGAACTATTTGGCAATTAACAAAAAGAAATCTGTTGATTTTCTTTCGGGATCGAATCTCAGTCTTTTTCTCGTTTCTTACGCCTCTTATCGTTTTGCTTCTTTACATTCTGTTTTTAGGCGAAGTTCAAATTAGAAGTTTGGAAGACAGCCTTCTTTCCATCCCCGGAATGACAAGCGGAATGATAAAGTCTTTCGTAGACGCCTGGTTTCTATCAAGCGTATTGGCCGTTGGAGCTATTTCGGGATCGGTAAGCGGAGCCCAAATTATCGTTCAAGACCAAGCCAAACGGGTTTACGATGATTTTTTGGTAACCCCCACCAAAGCCTCTTTCATTTCGATTTCCTATTTCCTCAGTGCGGTTATAACTTCGATTCTTATCGAAGTGGTCGTTTTTATTTTTACGGGACTTTATCTTTTAATTCGGGGTTCACTGGTTTTTGACTTTCTCGTTTTGGGAAAAATCATTTTGTTGATTATAATCGGATCCGTCAGCGCAGTATTGTTCGTTTTACCGGCCGGAAAATTATTTCGGAGTGAATCGTCATTCGGTGGTTTTATCGGTCTTAGCTCCGCCTTATCCGGATTTCTACTTGGAGCATACATGCCTCCGACTATGTTTCCGGTGTTCATTCAAAATATTATTGCTTTAGTTCCGGGAGCACATATTGCCGCTTTGTTAAGACAAGTGACAATGAGCGGACCTTTAAACAGCATGACGGCTTATATCGGTACGGAGGCCGCCAATTCGTTAGCTGACGGATTTTCCTTCCATTTAAGCTTCTTTTCCATCGAATTAGGAAATATCTTCAGTTATCTATATATCGGCGGTTTCATCATTATTTGCGCGATTATCAATATTTTTGCCTTCCGCAAAAACGGTCGGGTTTCGTAATTCATAAGCGATCAAACAGACGATGAACACTCTTATAGGCCAAGAAGGTTACGATTGAAACCATCACATCTTTGATCAAGTTGAAAGGGATCAGCCATTTTAGATAGGTTCCCATGTCCATGAGATTAAAGATGGCTCCGCCAAATAGATTGTTGTAAAAGTCGGCAATAAAATATAAATTCCCCGCCGTCGCCACAATGACTTGCGATGTCGTTCCGAAAATAAGCGCATAAATCGCTCCTTTTAGAGTGCGATTTTGATGATAAAGCAGCGTGGCTGGGAGAACGAGAGCTAAGCTAAATATTAAATCCGCTAACTCGCCAACCATCGCCGTGCTCGAAAAAGGAAGTTTGATTATGGTTCGGATAACAATTACCAGTGATCCGGCTAATGGGCCATAGGCAAAGCCGGCAATAAGCGCCGGTACTTCATCAAAGTGAATTGAAAGAAAACTCACTTGCGGAAATATTGGAAAGTTAAACGGCGGAAATGGCAATAAATAAAGGATGGTCGCAATAGCGGAGAATACCGCAATGCGGGCGATAGCATGGACAGAGAATAGTTTCTTTGGCTTCTTTTGAACTGGTGGGGTTGTCGGTTCCATATTTTTGCTCCTTAAAATAAAAAATGCCCACTCCGGGGCGAAAAAAGCAAAAATCCTCTTTTATCCAGACTTTACTGTCGCCACTGGAATTGCACCAGTTCGTGCTCACATGAGCTCGCGGGGTATACCGCCGGTGGGGAATCGCACCCCGCCCTGAAGATAAGCATATTATCGTTCAAAATAATTACTCATGCAACCATTATTGTTTGTTTTCAAGATAATAAAGAAAATCTTCCATCTCCTGCAAAGAAGAAAAACTCGCTTTTAATTCTATCCCATTGATATGAATTACTTTTGAATAGGAAAATTTCTTTGCAGGTTTTTTCTTTTCTTTACGATAGGATTTATTGATTAAATCCTCGGTTTGACGAACAGTTAAATGATTGTTTTTTATTTGTTCATAAACATCCAATCGCCGGTCTTCACTTACCCCGCAGAGCGCTCGTGCATGACCATAGCTCAAATTACCGAGCGATACTTCATCCATAATTGGCTCCGGCAGTTTCAGTAACCGCATAATGTTTGTCACCTGGGGTCTACTTTGATGCGTGAGCGTGGCAATTGCACTTTGAGTATAGCCAAACATACTGACAAGATAAGAAGCAATCAACGCCTGTTCGATTGGATTCACATCATGTTCATCCCGAGCGATGGCCAATAAAACCAACAAAACCTCTTCATCGGTATATTCCTTAACGATAGCGGGCAGGTGAGAAAGTTTGACTTTTTGCGCGGCCAAAAGACGTTTTCTGCCCATAACAACCTCATAGCGTTTTCCTTTCGGACGAAGGACAAGCGGCTCGATAATATCGCCATTTTCAAAGGATGAAGCCAATGCCGATATGGTAGTCACGCGCATCGGAAGTTTTTTCAAAAATGAATTATCATCAATTAAATCGGTATCGATATAAAAGGCGGGAGCGCTTTTATATTCGCGCTCCATGGAATGAATAACATCGCTTTGGGCGTACTTCTTAACCAGCCGTGAGAGATTGGTTTTAACAATCGTCTCATCATTGCGCTTCATTGAGCAAAATCTCCTTGGCCAAATTAAGATATGCCGTGGCGCCGGAACTGGTCGGTTTATAAAGGGTAACCGGTAATCCCCGGGCACTGCTCTCCGGGATGGATATGTTGCGCGGAATCTGCGTTATAAATGTTTTCTCTTTAAATAATCCGCGGATTTGGGTTGAAATTTCCACTCCGAGCCTCGTGCGCGAATCATACATAGTCAAAAGGAAACCTTCAATTTCTAAATGGTGATTGTAGGTTGATTGAATTTTGCTGATTGAAGATAGAATAGCCGCGACCGCCTCCATCGCAAAATATTCGCATTGAACGGGAATGATAACCGAATTAGAAGCTACAAGGGCATTGATGTTTAATATGCCTAGTGAGGGCGGGCAGTCGATAATCATAAAATCGTAACGATTATCAAGGGCGGAAATCACCCCTTTCAACAAATAAAACGGAGCGATATTTTTGCCGATTACTTCGACATCAATCGAAGCCAGTTTTAAGTTTGCCGGCAATAAATCCAAATCCTTTATCATCGTTTTGCGGAGAGCCTTTTCGGTTTCTATTTCCCCCAAAAGGCACTGATGAATAGTATTTTTAAGCAGTGATATATCGCAGCCTAATCCGCGGGAGGAATTGCCTTGGGGATCCATATCAATCA
Source organism: Bacilli bacterium (assembly GCA_035326105.1). Taxonomy (NCBI): domain Bacteria; kingdom Bacillati; phylum Bacillota; class Bacilli; species Bacilli bacterium. The sequence goes on along the minus strand of DAOKYO010000001.1, from coordinate 763,955 downwards.
AAAGAACCCGTTCGCCGTTCTGGGCCAGCGCACTCGAAAGATTGATTGCCGTGGTGGTCTTTCCCACCCCACCTTTTTGATTTGCAACGGCTATAATATGCGCCATAACTACCTCTCCATAATATCGTCAATAGTATATCAGTAGTTGGGCTAATCTTCTAGGGTTTACCGCACAAAACTAGGAAATAAGCGGATGTTTCTTTATCTCACCAAATTGGCGGGGATATTTTTTAGGAGTGGGCTTTTCTTTTCCGATTTCGATGATAGTTCGCGTCTCATGCGATGGTAGCAAAAAAGAATTTGTTTTCCGATAGTTGCCTCCTAGACGAATGATTCCCGATAGCGAACAGGCAATTTCCGCCGCGGTGTCCTTGGCTTTCATCGGATAAAAAGTTCCACCGACAGCCGTAAAGGGTAAAGCCAACTCACTTAAAATGGCCAGTTGAGCAACTGCCCGGGCGGTAACATAAAAAAATGCTTCCCGTGCCTGATGAGCAAAATCCTCCGCTCGTTCATTTACCACTCGAATTTTCAGCAGTTTCAAAGATGAGATGACCAATTCCAAGAAGCGGGCCCGTTTACCCGTCGGCTCAAGCAAAACAACATCCAGTTCCGGAAACAAAATTTTAATTGGGATTCCCGGAAGTCCGGCTCCGCTGCCGATATCAAGTAAATTATGATTTTCTTTTAGAAAGGGAGCCAAAAGGAGCGAATCATAGAAATGTTTTTCAAGAATGTCGCTTTCGCTGGTAAGCGCCGTCAAATTTATTTTTTGATTCCATTCGTTCAGAAGATCATAGTAAAGATGAAACTGGTTTATTTGGGTTGCTGAAAGGGGGAAACCAAGTTCATCCGACGCAATTATGAATTCATTCCAAGTCATCAGTTTTTCCCCTTTCGAATGTTCATGATTAGAATGGCGACATCGCTAGGATTGATACCGCTGATTCGACTCGCCTGCCCGATGGTAAGCGGGCGAAATTTATCTAATTTCTGTCTGGCTTCAAGAGCTAAACCATCCATATGTTGATACTCGATATTCATCGGAATTTGTAACTCCTCCATCTTCTGAAAGTTTTGCGCATCCTCAATCTGTTTATTGATGTATCCGACATATTTTACCATAACTTCCAATTGGCTAATCGCCGTAGTGTCGAGTTTAAGTGCCGATAGTTCGGGAATAAACGGAAGCAGATCCTTTAAGGAAACGTTAGGCCGCCGAAGCAGTTCTTCGCCGGTTAATCCACCTTGATAATCGGGGTATCCGACAGAATCCAAATAGTCGCGAAATACCGGACCGCTTGTGTGAAGCGTGGCCAGTATTGCCTTGGCTTTTTCAATCGCAACATTTTTTGCGCAAAAATCCCGATAGCGATCCTCGTTAATTAAACCAATATCATAGCCGATTTTTGTAAGGCGAAGATCAGCATTGTCATGTCTTAACAAAAGCCGATATTCTGCTCGTGAAGAAAGAAGACGATAAGGGTCTGTGACACCCTTAGTTACGATATCGTCAATCATAACGCCAATATAGGCTTGGTCTCTCCTAAGGATAATCGGCTCTGATTGCTGAATTTTGCGAACCGCATTGATACCGGCCATCAAACCGAGACCTGCCGCTTCTTCGTAACCAGATGTTCCGCAAATTTGACCGGCGATATATAGGCCCGGCCATTTTTTCATTTCAAGAGTAGGAAGTAATTGAAAGGGATCAATCGCATCGTATTCAATTGCATAAGCATATTTTAGAATAACCGCCTTTTCTAGTCCCGGCAGCGAATGGACCATTTCGTCTTGCACATTCTGGGGCATCGAGGTAGAAAAACCCTGTAAATAGATACTGTCGGTCATTCTTGACTCCGGCTCCAAAAACAATTGGTGCCGGGGTTTATCGGCAAAGCGAACAATCTTATCCTCGATTGAGGGACAATATCGCGGCCCAACCCCGCGAACACACCCGCCATACATCGCCGAATCTAAAAGATGTTCGCGGATTATCTGATGAGTTTTTTCTGTGGTATAAGTCAAATAACACGGTTCTTGCTCATTAAGAGGAATAAATTTTTTGGTTGTGTAAGAAAAAGCCAGCTCGCCGGGAGTCCCTAGCTGAATTACTGTTTTTGAAAAATCGATAGAATCCCGCTTAATTCGCTGCGGAGTACCTGTTTTCAAACGCATTAATTTAATGCCCATCGCTGCTAAAAAGGGCGATAATCCACGGCTGGGATTCTCCCCATCCGGACCGGCAGATTTGCGTGCGTGACCAACGAGAACTTCACTTTCCATGTAGGTTCCCGTGGTTAAAATAACCGCTTTTGAAAATATTTTTTCACCATTTTCTAATTCGACGCCAAAAACATTTTTGTCATCGTGCAGCAACCCGACCACCATCGCTTCAAGCAGACTCAAATTATTCGTGTTTAAAGCCAAATGCTGCATGTATGCCGGATATGTTTTCTTATCCGCCTGCGCTCTTAGACACTGAACGCCCGGGCCCTTGCCGGTGTTGAGCATTTTCATTTGGAGATACTCATGATCGGCGCCGATGCCCATCATGCCTCCCAGCGCATCAATTTCTCGCACGACGATACCTTTTGCACTTCCACCGATGGAAGGATTGCATGGCATATTTCCCATCATTTTAATATTCAAAGTACACAAAAGAGTATCCATTCCCATATGGGCGCTGGCCATCGCCGCTTCGAGACCCGCATGCCCCCCGCCGACGACGATTACATCATATTCTGTTTTCATACTAACCAACCGACCCCTCCATATCCAGGGCGATTAGACGATTTAATTCAACGGCATATTCCATAGGAAGCTCGCGTGAAAATGGTTCAATAAATCCCATGATAATCATCTGGGTTGCATCTTTTTCACTTATTCCGCGACTCATAAGATAGAATAATTGATCTTCGCTAATTTTACTGACAGTGGCTTCGTGCTCGATATAGGATTCATTGTTGCGCATATCGTTGGTCGGAATCGTATCGGAACGGGAAGCGTGGTCCAAAATCAAAGTGTCGCATTCAACATGCGATTTCGCATTGATGGCCTTTGGTAAATGCCGGACTGTTCCCCGATAATTGGCCACGCCGCCATGACGGACAACCGACTTAGAAATAATGGTTGAATTTGTATCCGGGGCTAGATGTATCATGCGTGCCCCCGCATCCTGATATTGGCCGTTTGATGCCACGGCCACGGATATGCATGTTCCTTTAGCTCCGCGTCCGGCAAGAATACACGATGGATATTTCATATTTAATTGACTGCCGATATTGCCATCAATCCACTCCATCGATCCATTTTCTTCGACATAGGCGCGCTTTGTAACAAGATTTATTATATTGTTCGACCAATTTTGAATAGTTGAATAACGGCAACGTCCGCCTTTTTTAACAATTATCTCTACGATAGCGGCATGTAGAGATTCCTTGCTATAAATTGGCGCCGTGCATCCTTCAACATAATGCACGTCAGCCCCTTCATCAACCACAATAAGCGTTCTTTCAAATTGGCCCATCTTCTCGTTATTAATGCGGAAGTAGGATTGAAGAGGTTTATCCACTTTCACTCCTTTCGGAACATAAATAAAAGAACCGCCACTCCAAACGGCGCTATTTAGGGCCGCGAATTTATTGTCGGCAGCTGGAACTACGGTTCCAAAATACTTTTTTACTAATTCTGGGTATAGTTTGAGAGCCATATCGGTTGATAGAAAAATAACTCCCTTATCCTCAACTTCCTTGAGCATATTATGGTAGACCATCTCCGACTCATATTGAGTGGCGACCCCACTCAAATACTTCTGCTCAGCTTCAGGAATCCCCAACTTATTAAAGGTGTCTTTAATCGTATCTGGAACATTATTCCAATTGGTTGCTTCCCGCTCCGAAGGCCGGGTAAAATAGGTATATGAATCAAAGTCAATCAGACTTAAATCCGGTCCAAACGATGGCATCGGGGCTTTTAAAAAAGTCGCATAGGAACGTAAACGGAACTCCTTCATCCAAGAAGGCTCTTCTTTTAAAAGAGAAATTTCCTCCACCACTTTTTCATTGAGACCTTTGCCCGTGTTTAAAATTGAAACATCCTCATTGTGAAACCCATATTTGTAATCTTCAGAAGGAATATTTTTATTATCCATGGTGATGTTCTTTTTCCTCCTCTAAAATCAGATCTTGCAAACCAGTCCAGCCGATTGTCGCACACTTAATGCGCGCTGCTTGGCGAGCGGTATTCATAAAAACAATCGCCTCGTCTAAAACCGAATCATCAAAAGATTCCTCATGAATCATTTTTAGATATTGGTCAATAATGTAGAGGGCATCATGGGCGCTTTTCCCTTGCACGAGTTCGCTCATAATCGACGTTGAAGCCGTAGAAATAGTACAGGCAACGCCATCCCAAGCAACGTCCTCAACTCTGTCATCTTTCAATAATAAATACACCCATATATCATCGACACAGGAGGCCGAATCCATATGAATTTTGCTATATTTATCAACATCTATCGGGGTTCGTTTATTCCTTGGATTTTGATAGTGATCCATAATAATGGCTCGCATCATCTGGGGATTAAAGGTAAGCATCGAGAAAGTCACCTCCGTGTTTAGCCGCTTCGACAAAAGCATCAATTTCCGCCTTCGTGTTATAAAAATAGAACGATGCCCGGCATGTCGAAACAACGTGCAAAAAGTCAATTAAAATCTTAGCGCAATGTTGACCGCTGCGAACGGCTATTCCGCGACTGTTGAAGAAACTGGCCGCATCTTGAGCAAAGACATCTTTGATGTTAAAAGTTACAATTCCCGCTTCGCTATGCGGATTATACACGACAACATTATCCACTTCAGCCAATTTTTCAATTGCATAGCGCTTCAAATCACGCTCATATTTTTCAATATTATCCATCCCTATACTCGTTAGGTAATCGATGGCCGCCCCCAGGCCGGCAATTCCGGCTAAGTTTTGCGTTCCGGCTTCAAATTTTATCGGTGGCGCAAGAAAGTTCACATCACCGCACATATCAAACTTTGCTGTTTGTCCACCGCCCGTCATAAATGGATCCATTTTTTCTAGAAGAGAGAATTTACCATAAAGAACGCCGATGCCGGTCGGACCAAGCATTTTGTGGCCGCTGAAAGAAAGAAAATCCACATCCCAATCTGTCACATCCGTCTTCATGTGGGGAACGCTCTGAGCACCATCGCAGACCAATATTGCTCCTTGTGCGTGTGTTACTTTGGCGATTGCCTTGATGTCAACGACAAAACCCAAAACATTGGTTACATGAGCCACCGCGACGATTTTCGTTTTACTGGATATGACCTTCGCCAAATTATCTGGTGTCAAGCGCCCTTCTTCGTCAAGAGGAATATAATTGATTTGGGCTCCGGTCATTTCCGCCACTTTAAACCAGGGTAAAACATTGGAGGCATGCTCAGCTTGTGTGAGCAAAATCTCGTCTCCCGGCTTCAAAAACTTCATTCCGTAGCCAAAAGCAACCATATTTATCGACATTGAAGTTCCGCTGGTAAAAACGATCTCCGTCGCTTTACTTTTAATAAAGTCAGCAACTTTCCTGCGGGTATCTTCAACCATTACATCCACTTGATGGGCAATGTCATAATCACCGCGATGAGAATTAGAGGTGTAATTAGTGTAATAATCCGTTATCGCTTTGATGACCGAATATGGTTTAAAACTAGTGGCGGCATTATCAAGATACACCAGTGGTTTCCCCTGCATTGATTTACCCTCAAGCATCGGAAAGTCCCTGCGGATTTTTTCTATATTAATCATGCTTTTACCCCTGAAGAAATATAATCAGCTATCTTCGCTTTCAATTTGTCATCGCTAAAAGCATTCAAAACCGGATTGAGATATCCTAGAGTAATCAAATACTTTGCCGTAGAACGGCTTATTCCGCGCGACGTAAGATAAAACAAGTGTTCATCATTAACCTTGCCCACGGCCGCGGCATGACTAGCTTCAACTTCATTATCGTCAATTTTTAAAATTGGATTGGCCTTTGCTATGCAATTCTCGTCAAACACCATAATTTTGGCTTTTTGATGAGCAGAAGAATCGTCAGCATCGGGAAAAATATGCGAAACTCCGGCAAAAAGGAGATGACCGCCATTTTGACATACACCATAATTTTCCATCATCGAGTAGGTATCACCCACAACGTGATCAAAAGAAATATGGAACTCCTTGTCATTATCCGTACCATCGGCTAAAGTGGCTAAACGCCACTGGGCACTGGCTTTCTTTCCCAGAAGCCGAAAAAGATAATTAACCTTTCCTTTGGCAAACGAAAAGTCGGCTAATCCCGCTCGAACATGAGCCCCGGTTTCAAGATTAAAAACCGCCTTAAAATTCGTCTCTTTGCCCAATATGGCAATTCCATAATTGACTTCGGAATTCGCGCCCAAAAAATAATTGATTTCTAGGTTTGGTTTTAAATTAATTTCCGTTATGTCGGAATGCGAATAAGCGGGAATACGAATGCTGATTTTTTTTACAAAAGCGCTTAATTTTTCGTAGTCTAAAAGAAATGTATCGGCGGTTTTTTGACTTCCTAAATCAAGCTCAAGACAAGCGTTTTCCGCCATATCATCGGTTAATTTTAAAGTTTCAAAAAGGTCAACTTGTTTCACTTTTTAAGACCTTCCTTCGCAGCGCATATTCCAATTGAAGTGGCGGAAATCGGTTCTTCTTTATCTTCCTTACTAATGCTGATTCCCAACTCTTTACTAATCCATTCATAACCGGTCTGGTCAACTTTTTCTATCAACTCCGGTCCCCCGGTCGTAACAACCCGTCCATCGATAATAATCGCCACTTTATTCGGCGAAATAAGTGAATAAAGACGCGCATAATGGGAAATAATCAAAAAGGACATCCCTTTCTTCTTCAACTCGTTTATCTGATTAGCGACAACTTGCAACGCATCGACATCAAGCCCGGAGTCTATTTCATCAAGCATTGATAAGTAAGGCTCAATAAGCGTCATCTGAAAAATTTCGTTCCGCTTTTTCTCCCCGCCGGAAAATCCTTCATTCAAAGACCGATTAGCCATATCAAGGCTGATACCCATCTGCTTTGAAGTTTTGTCAATCAACCGATATAATTCCATCGCACTAATCGGCTTCTCGCGACGGGCGTTGAGCGCGGCCTTGATAAAATCAGCGTTGACAACCCCCGGGACTTCGCTTGGATACTGCATCCCCAAGAAAATTCCCGCCCGGGATCTCTCATCAACCGACATGCTTAAAATATCTTGCCCATTGAAAGTTATCGTTCCACTCTCAACTTGATAACGTGGATGGCCCATAATCGCATTCAAAAGTGTTGATTTACCATGACCATTCGGTCCTAATATGGCGTATACATCGCCTTTCTTAACCGTGAGATTAAGTCCTTTGAGAATCATTTTTCCATCGGCACTCACGAAGAGATTTTTAATTACTAATTCATCCATAGTTTCTATTCTCCAAAATCGTTAATCATTCTAGAACAAAAAACTCTTAAAGGCAAAGAATTTGATAATTTGCAAATTTGCTCTCTATTTTTTACAAAAATAGGAAAAAGATTAAAGAAAATCACATCCGGCTCTAATTCTTATTGAATTACCCGCCTACTTTCGATAAAATATAAACGCTACATTTGTATAGGAGGAATTAAATGCATATGAAGAAAAGTCGCTTAGCTCTTGCTTTGACTACGCTTTCTTCCATCGCCCTGCTTTCTGGCTGTGGTAATGTTGTCACGCGTAGCAAAGACGGCTTAATCCTTTCTTTCACCGGCGCAGACGGTCAAAGAATTGATTATACAGCTGACGAACTGTTTTCGGGCTATAGAACCGATGCTGACACAATTACCAAATATTACTCGGCTATTTACGAGGTCCTAGTGCGTAACCTTTTCGAAGGTAACTCTATGGCTTTGAAAAAAGATGAGTTATATAAAAAAGCCGAAAAGAAAGTCAGTTCAGCAGAAGAAACCGCGAAAAGCAACGCAAAAACAAATGGTACCAGTTATGATACCGAAATTCAGGCTATCTATGATTCTTATAGCGTAGAAAACAAAAGTGAATTACTTGAGTATTTTGCCTATAAGGAAATGGAAACAGAAGTTAAATCCGAATTTTATGACGCCAGCGCGGATTGGACTAAAACCGGTGTTGATGGTTTGTCCAATACATGGAAAGATTTGACCGGTGATTACTTATCCGAAGAACTTCCCTTCCACGTTAAGCATATTCTCGTGAAATTAAATACTTCTTCGACCAATGGCTACACGGCAAGCCTCACTGAAGGTGAAGCAACCAAACTTGCTGGTGTTGTTACTCGTTTAGCAACGCGCAAAGGTGGAGATACCTTCAACAACCTAGCGCTTGAACAAAGTGACGATAGCGGCTCCCAAACCGCCAGCGGTGATCTTGGAATTATGGACAAGGATACTTCTTATGTGAATGAATTCAAACTGGGCGTTTACGCTTACGAGACATTGTTCAATCAAGTTACTTCAGCGTCGACATCCGCCGCTACGAAGTCACTGCTTGTTCCTGAAGATGTTCAAGCCAAGATGGAAGCGATCGGATTAGGAGAAATTCCTTATGAAGCTGCTTTGAAGATTAAGGATTATGCCACGATTACTAAGGATGCTAACGGTGATACCTATAATGATGGTGATGCCGCCTATTATCCACGTAATGTTTACTTCAACAAATATTTCAATCGTCATAACATCAGTGTTATTACTCCAAACTCCGTCGATTCTGCGAATGAAGTTGGAACTCCTAACGCTACCTATGAGGCCATGTCCGGTTTCCAAAGCGTTCCCGAACTCGGTGGTAAAAAAGTTTTATGCGACGAAAACGGAAATGTTATCCTTGTGACCAAAGCCAATTTTTCCGGCGATAGTTACGAAGGTGTGCACTTCATCGTCGTTCAAAGAAATGCACTTGTTCCTGTTCAAAATGGTGTCAGCCTTGAAGACTATTACACCACAGCCATTCCCGGAGACAGCGACTATCCAGTTGATGGTAGCAATGATCCGCTCGACACTTATGTCAACTATATGACAACTGAGCGTTCGACTTATCAAACTCGGGCAAACACCGTTACGGATAAAATCAAGAACTTTGATAGCAATGTTGATTATCGGATTTACAATCAACTTCTCACCTATGAAAATGTTGAAATCCATGATGCGGATTTATCCCAATCATTAAATGATTATATCGACATGCAGATTGCTTCTGGCAAAATCAGTGATACCAAGAGTTTTGAACAGACTTGGAATACATGGATTGAACAATTAGATGAACTCGAATACTTGAGAGAGCATCGTTTGATTAGCGAATCCTGTGCAATTTCCTTTGTCAACAGTGATTCCGCAGAATTTGCTGAAGGAGGTGCCTGCTATGTCAAAAAGTAAAAAGATTAAATCTTTCTTCCTCGCGGCCGCCGCTTTACTCCTTACGGGATGTACAACGATAGCGGCAAATCCGAGTTTCTATGATGACAAACTCGTAAATGTAGGCGATAACGAAGTTTATAACAATATTGAATCGACCGTTATTGATCTTCTTAAGGATCAATCAACCACCAAATCGGATGTCCGTGATGCGGTCTTAGCCAAACTGGCTGAATCCTACTTTGGTAAATGGGAAGATGTCGATAAAGAAAGCGACTTTGCAAAAGACGTTAATCGTCGGGTGGCTAAGTTACTTCTCGATGATATCAAAGGCGGTTCTTATTCTTATCGGAGCAAATTCGATGAGGAAAAATTTGCCTTGTCTATCGTTAAAAAATTCTATAAGGTTAACGGCTCTTATGATTTGTCGCTCACCTCTGCCTGGCATAAAGATGTCATCTTTACTCCTGATGTGACTGAGGATAACGTGGGCACCGTTGCCCTTCACCTCGACTACTACAGTGATTACATCAACGATGTTTTAGTTCCAAAGGTTTATCAATCTAAATTGGTTGAAAAATATCTTATTGAGAACGAGTATCGTTCACTATACTTGAGCCATGCACGGAAGGTGCATTATGTGGCTATCACAATTAATGACAACCATCCTGAAGCGGCCCGTTACTTAATTGACGAGTTTATCGACAGCAATATTATCAACGGAACCGCGGAAACTGCCAATCTTGAAATTTTAGCCAATGCATGGCGGGGTGTTGATAGCCAATTCATTTCCAATGAGTCGGCCCTATTAAATGCCGCTGAACTCGTTGGCACCGGTTTCGATAATACCATTTATGGTGACTTATTAAGCGACTATAACAAGATTACTGATGATGTGAAGACCACCGACTCATCTATTGAGTCAACCTTTACAAGCAATGGTTCCTATACCAAGGAAGTCGGCTTAGATATTAAGACGACTGACACTAAGGTGCTTGATTACACTACCGATGGATGGTATGTCCGTGACGGTGGTCTCTCAAGTTTACCGACAGCGATTCGTGATCGTTTATTTAGTCGCTCGGTCGAAAGTGGAGTTGACTACGTACTTGATGATGAAGGCAATTCCGAAAATGGCGGCTATTTATCAAATGATGAAATTGAGATTAATAGCTATGTCCGCAACATTCATGGCAAATACTATTTGATGCCAGAATCCGTTGATCGGAAAGACTCCCGCAACTTCCTCAATTTTGATGCCAGCAGCAAAACCTACTATATTATTCAGGTTGACGAGGCGGTCAATCGGGCGAAGTTCACCGTTGGCGACGATAGTGTTTATCAAGATCTTGATGCGATCGTCGGCGAGGTTGCCAAAGTCTTAGCTACGAAGGATACCAATAAAACATTGGCGCTATCAAAATATATCGAAGATATGGATATTAAATTCCATGATCAAGATATTTATGATTACTTCAAAGAGCAGTATCCAGATATTTTTGATAAGTAATTATGTTTAAAAAGGAGACACTCGTTTGTCTCCTTTTTTTATGCCTAAACTTGAAGTTAACTGATTACTCATCTAAAATAAGAGCAGTTGATTTATTGCTTAGGGAGGTTATCATTATATGGATGATAATTGTATTTTTTGTAAGATTGCCAAAGGCGAAATTCCTTGCCACAAGGTCTACGAAGACAATGAGGTGTTAGCTTTTCTTGACTTATCTCAAACGACCATCGGTCATACTTTAGTTATTCCGAAGGAACATTACCCAAATTTTCTTTCGACCCCGCAAAATGTCATGCATCATGTCCTGGATGTCGCTCAGCGGGTTGGTCAGGCCCAAATGACCGAACTCTTAGCTAGAGGAGTGAATATTCTCAGTAACGTCGGCGAAGTTGCCGGCCAAAGTATTCCTCACTTCCATGTGCACGTAATTCCTCGCTATGCCTCCGGCGACGGCCTGCGGATTACCATGCTCGACAATGAAAAACGAAAAGATCTTAATTTGCCCGTACTGGCCGAGAAAATTGCCGGTGGAATCAAATAAAAAAACTCCATTTGGAGTTTTTTTTATCTTTTCTTGGGCTTATAGAAATAAGAGTCATTCAACGGCCAAATGCGCGTGGTAAACTCGCCTTCGGCAACTCCCTCAAATGCCTTATCAAGAATCATCATTTTTGCATCGATGTCATCGATAAACGAGAGCAGTAAAGCCTCACGGGTCAGTGGCAATACGGGACTTCCATATTCAAGATGACCATGATGGGCCAGTACCATATGCTCGAGAAGAGTCGGTACTTCGCTTGTGATTTTTAGTTCATCGGCTATTTCATGAATTTCACTAGCACAAATCGAAATATGACCGAGAAGTTTCCCTTCCGTAGTGTATTTAGTGATAATTGGTCCCGATAATTCCACCACTTTGCCTAAGTCGTGAAGAAGCACTCCACCAATAAGAATATCGCGATCAATTCCGGAGTAATATTGAGCCATTAAATCCGCTAATCCGGCCATGGACAGCGTGTGATAAAGAAGACCGTTAGCAAATTCATGATGATTTCGGACCGCTGCCGGAAAAGTAACATAAGCTTCATAGTGACGATCAATTAATGAATTTACAATTAAGGCCACTTCCGTATCTTTAATTGATTGGAGCAGTGTTTTTAGTCTAGCTTCCAACTCGGATTGAGGAATCGGACTGGCAATCGTATACCGGGCGATGTCGATGCCTTCAATCGGAAGCTTTTTCCCGCTTATTATTTTTAGTTGCAAGCCATTACGGTAAAAAATTACATCAGCATCTAACTCAACTATGTTTCCAATCGCAAAAACGTCGGTGTCTTCAGCGTAGATTTCCCATTTTTTACCCTCAATGGTTCCCGTTTTATCCTGAAAAGTAACCGTAAAATATGTTTGATTATTTCCAGTCACTCCCTTAGTTACGTTTGTTATAAGAAAAGTATCATGCAGTCTTTCACCATCAACTAAGTCTTTAATATAACTCATCCCTTATTCCTCCAAAACTAAACTTATATCTTCGTAATTATAACCTTTTTGCTCTAGAAGATAAATGATGCGTTGTCTTAAATCACGTCCCGAATATTTGCTTTGATAACGTTTTTTGGCTTTTGCAAGATCACTTTGTAAGTTTTCCATCACCAAGCTATGCGGAATTTCCGGGAGCTTTTGCACGATTGCGGCCGCCTTAGACTGAGAAAATCCATTTCGATAAAGAAAGGCAAATACCGCATCATTTTGTGCTTTTTGATTGGAAAAGCTCTTGCCGTGCAAAAACTTTTTGGCCATCCTGTCAACTTGATCATCGCTATCTAGCGAGGTTAAAGGTAGATTATTTATAATCGTCGGACTAATTCCTTTTTTAAGCAGGTCATTTTTAACCCGTTTAGGCCCGTAACCACGGTGCAGAGCATATTCCATATAGTCATTTGCAAAAGTTAAATCATTTATTAGATTGTTGTCAAGAAGTCGTTTTACAATTGAATTAATCGTCGCATTCTCAACTTTTTTATTCCGTAGACGACGGCGGATTTCCATTTCGGTATAACTATGACGGGCAACCAGTGACCGCGCATATTGCTGAGCGGAAGCGACTTCTGCCCGCTGCTTAATTCGAGAAATTTCCTCGATACTGACCTTCTTTCCTTCAAATAGAAAAAAATCAGTAAAGGTGTCTATATCTATTTTTATTTCTTCCTGCGTGGAAAAAAGGATCTTAATGCTCTTTTTATTATGCGCGATTTTTGTAATCGTTATTTCCTTAGAAGTGGCGACGGATGGCACGATTATAAACCTCCATAATATTCAAATAAAATTGGTCAATTGAATATTTTTCAATTAATTGGGCACTATTGGTTAACATTTGTTTTTTTCTGGGCGTGGATAGGTTAATCAATAAATTGAGGTTGTTGATGAAACTCTTTTCCTCATTAAAGAAATAGCCGGTCTCACCATCGACGAGAACATCTGATAAATTTTCATCGTGACGGGCAAGCAGAAGAAGACCGCTGGCCATTGCTTCCATAAAAGTTAGGCCTTGCGTTTCCGTCACTGAAGCCGATACGAATAAATCCGCTGCGTGGTAATAAAAGGGAACATCGGCCGGGGGCACCGGGCCAATAAAAACCACCTTGTCCCCCAAGTTTAATTTAATCGCCTGATTCTTAAGGCTAGTCAACGCCGGTCCGCCGCCGACAATCAAAAGTTTGACTTTAGCTTCGGGGTTAAGCGATATATACTTGGCAAAATTATCAATAATAACATCAATTGATTTTTCCTTGGCTACCCGACCCAAAGAAAGAATCGTAAAGCAATTATCTAAATTATATTGATGCTTAAACCGGGCCAGTTTTTCCTTATCAATTCTATCATCTTTAAAACGGGAAAAATCAATGCCTGTAGGAACAACATTTATATATCTTTCCACTCCATATGTTCGCAAAATATCTTTTGTTTTCTGGCTGGGAGAGATAAATTCAGTCGCCCCCTCAGCCTTAAACCGGGAAAATTCCCGAACAATTTTTTTGGCAAATACGTCGAGGTGTCCCCGAGTAACGTAATAGGTGTAATCTTCGTACATCGTATGATAGGTATAGACATTGGGCAAATCCAATGTCCGAGCCACGTAATTACCAAAAATACCAATTCCGGCTTCTGTTTGAACATGAACCAAATCCGGTTTAATCGCCTTGATTATTTTCATCGCTTTACTGTTATATAGACCCGCCATCCGATAGCCATAAAGTTTTTTTAATTCAATGCCCGGAATTCTGATAACTCGATTGTCATACATTAAAGTGCGAGTAAAGGGATTGGTTGTAACCACAACACACAGGTGTCCATGGGCAGTCAAAACATCCTGAAGTGATTTACTTGAGGTTGCGACGCCATTGATCTCGGGCGGAAAGGTGTCCGAAAAAATAACAATTCTCATGGTTTTTTATTATGATCTTTTTCTTCATCGTCTTTTTCTTTTCGGGAAAAAACATTAGTCTTGAATTTTTTGATTTTATCTTCCACTTCCCGCGTAGAAAGGGATGAGGTCCGGTACATAAAATCGGATGAAGCCTTCCGGGCCTCAAAGGTTTCACGTTGAATATCGACGAAGGTCTTGGAAGCAAAAGCATAATCTTCCTCGTTTTCCATTCGCGAATGGTAGAAAGCGGAAACAAACCCGCCGATAATTAATCCAAAATAGAAAGTAAAGAACCGCCACAGAATTTGAGCGGATGCCACCAGCGCCTTCGTCTGGAAGATACCGATAAATAGTTGCTGGAACATGTACTCCGAAATACCTGCTGCGCCCGGCAATGGAACCAGCGAGGTAATCATCTGTAAAAAGCTATACATAAACACACTATTCCAATACTGACCAGTCATATCAACTTTGAGTGTCAAACCGACAAGATAAGGAATTGAATATATAATCAGAAAGCGAATGGCGAAAATAATTGTGATTAAAATGGTGACTGGAATATTACTTTGAAGACGCCGAAGTTCGATACGGAAGTTTTCCGTTGTGACTTGAAGCCGAGCACGGGTTTTTTCCGGGCTCCGAACCAAATGGAGCCGCCAAGCCAGATTTACACCCGTATTGATAACAAAGTTATGAATTTTACTGGAATAGGACATGATGAGCAAACCCGAGATGACCGCGGCATTAATGATAAAGCCAATGAGGGCCAAAACCCATATGGGTAGGGAGATATTAAAAACCACAATTGGCTGAGAAGTAAGAATCAAAGTTTTAAACTTCAATATCATTGCTAATATTCCAAAAAGCATCAAAACCACTTGGAAAATAATAAAGTGCATAACCAATATGGAGGCCGCAGTCGATACTTCAACCTTCTGCTTGCGCATCGTGTTGGCTTGCGCAATTTGACCGCCACTTGAAGAGGGCGTAATGTCCGAATAGAATTGACCGATAAAGGCCACGGCTAATCCGCGATGTACCTTGTAATGAGTCGTATAAAGGCGCGCCAAAATAAATATGATCACGCCATCTACTAGGTAATATAAAAACATCGCAATCAGAATAAAAACAATGTAACGAACATCGGCTTGGCTAAGCGCTGAAGCCACATCGCCAAAATTGTCTTTCAAAGTCAAATAGCCGACCAAAACGGCCATAGTTAAGACGATTGCTATGTTAATAAAATATTTTTTTGTTTTACTGTTTTTTTTACTCGGGGTAGAAACTTCATTTGCCATATATTATCAATCCTTAATCGCTTCATTATAACATAGTAGCGAAAGCAATAAATTGTCTTTTATTATAGAAACTAAAAAATATTAATTACTATGTAATACATTTTGTCTTTTGTATCTTACTTATTTATATGTTTACGTTTATAATAAACACGTTTCATTAGCTGTGAGGTGATTTTATGGGAAGATATGCCAAAATTATGTTTAAGATGACAAAGGGTCATCGCGGACTGTATTTGTTCGGTTTTTTTCTTACCTTTTTAGGGGTGGTTTTTTCCTTAACAAGCATCTATGTAAATAAGATTCTAATCGACGTTTTAAATGGTGATGCCCCAGCGGGAAAAATTGCCATTTTCATCACGAATAATATTTTGGGCGGCCAAGAATTTTTAAGACAGAATATTTGGATTTTTGCCCTTTCAATCATTGGAATAACTACCGGAATGGCGCTGATTCAAACTTCTAAGAATATCGTTCAAGCCGCCGTTAATACTTCAATCATGAAGGAAATGCAGCTAAAACTCTTCTATCATATTGAACGTCTTCCCTATCCTAAACTTAAAACGATGAAAAACGGGGACTTAATTCAAACATGTACTCGTGACGAGGAAGTCCTTCGCAATTTTGTTATCGGTCAGATTAATATGATTGTCTATACTTTCTGTATTGTTATTCTATCCTTCTTGATTTTGCTTACGGTCAATGTAACTATTGCCGTAACATCAATCATTATTCTTCCTGTATTATCCATTTACTCCTTTTTCTTGATTAAAGAGGTAAGAAAAAGATATCGGAAAACCGATGACAGCGAATCACGCATGACAAGCAAAATTGAAGAAAACCTATCTGCCGTGCGTGTGGTCAAGGCTTATAATAACGAAAAATATGAGATTGAAGATTTTGAAAAATATCTGGCCGATTATGAAAAAAAATTCATCCGCTGGCGGAAAACTTCCTCTTTTTACTTCGCCAGTTCGGATATTTTGGTTTTTGGTCAAATTGTCCTTTCTCTTTTAACCGGCATTTACCTTGGCACCCAAGGAAAAATGAATATCGGCGATCTCTACTTAGCGGTCACCTTTACTTCAATGATTGTGTGGCCAGTCCGTCAGGTCGCCCAGATCCTATCCAACCTTGCCCAGGCAATTGTTTCAATGGATCGCATGGATCTTATTCTCAACGAACCGCTTGAGGATATTACTACCGGACTTACTCCCACCATTCAAGGTGACTTTATCTTTGATGGAACCGGATTCCAATATGCCGATGGTAACGAAGAGGTTCTTCACGATATTAATCTTCATGTCCATGCCGGAGAGACCATCGCCGTTATGGGCAAAACCGGCTCGGGAAAATCGACGTTTGTTAACTTATTGACTCGCTTATACGACTATACCGAAGGGCATATTCTTCTTGATGGTGTCGAACTAAAAGATATTCAGAAAGAATACTTGAGGCGTAATATTGCCTCTGTTTTGCAAGAACCATTTCTCTTTAGCAAAACCATCATCAATAATTTGAAGATGGCAAATAAGAATGCTTCCGAAAAAGAGATTTTGCGGGCGACTACCATCGCAGACATTCACAATACTATTCTATCCTTTGAGCAAGGCTATGATACTCCTGTCGGTGAAAAGGGCGTCACTCTTTCCGGCGGACAAAAGCAGCGCCTTGCCATCGCTCGAACAATTATTAACGATGTGCCGATTTTAATATTCGATGATTCGCTGAGTGCAGTCGATACGGAAACTGATCTCAATATTCGTAGTGCCTTAAAATCAAGGGCCAAAAATACGACTACCGTAATTGTTACGCATCGAGTGGCGACGGCAAAAGATGCTGATCGAATTATTGTTTTTGAAAATGGTACCATTACTCAATGCGGTACTCATGATGAGTTAGTCAATAAAGACGGACTCTATAAACGCGTTTATGATATTCAGACGCGGATTATTTAAGGAGGTGTAAGATATGGCAAATCCATTCTCGATGGAAGAAGAGCCGATAGCAAATAAAATTAACGCGCGGATTTGGCTAAGAATTATCCGTTATTCTTTTAAGTATTGGTATATTTTAGCGGCGCTTTTAATCACTCTTCTTTTTACCTCGCTCTATGACTCAAGTTTTACTCCTATTATGAATCGCGCGGCCTTAACCGCCATCGCCGACTTAAATCTCAATCCGGTCAGTCTGGCTGATTTTCGTCTGACTGCTATATTCTATGGCATTACCATATCGCTTACTTTTGTTGAATATACGTTGCTTTTGGTTGCGGCATTACTTATACGAGCGGTAGTAATTTACTTCACCTTTTTCTTAACCAACTACCTGGACATGAAGATTATGTTGGCTTTAAGAAGAGACTCATTCCATCGCATTCAAGAATTGAGTTTCTCCTATTTTGATCGTACCTCCTCCGGCTGGCTTATCGCTCGGATGCAAAACGATACCAGCCGCATCAGCGATATTCTATCGTGGGGCATTATTCGCATGATTTGGATGGCGTTTGATATCGTTATTACCTTAGTAACTATGTTTTCGATGGATTGGCGTCTATCGCTGATAATTCTTGCCTCCACGCCCGCGATTATAATTATCTCTCCGATTTTTGAAAAAACCATTTTACGTTTGGCCCGGGTGGCGCGCGCAGCTTACTCTGGCTTTGTTGGCTGGTTGGCGGAATGTATTAACGGCTCAAAGACAATTAAGACTCTCGCTATTGAGGGTACTACCTACGATGAAGCCGAAGAAATTGTCGAGGACATTCGGGCCAAGAATTTTAAACGGATGCGTTTTCAAAGTTTCTTTCAACCATCCGTCAATATGATTGCGGCGTTCACCACTGCGGCGATGATTTTGTTTGGGTATAAACTTCTTCCGACCAACGCTCAAGGGATTGCCGATGTCGGCCTTCTAACAATTTTTCTAGGATTTGTCGGTAGTATATATAACCCTATTCAAGAGGGGGCTGAACTATTTGCTGAAGTCATGGCCACCCAGGCCAGCGCCGAAAAAGTGTTATCCCTGATTGATGAGCAACCCGTAATCGTCGATAAGGAAGAAGTTCTTGCTAAATATGGTTCTGTCTTTGCCCCTAAAAAGGAAAACTACGAGCCAATGTTGGGAAATATTGAATTTAAAAATGTCAGTTTCTCCTATATAACCGGACACGAAGTTATCCATCAGATGAATTTAAAGATCAAACAGGGCCAAAGTATCGCCATTGTTGGTGAAACCGGATCCGGTAAATCGACGACGGTTAATTTGCTCTGCCGTTTCTATGAACCAACCGAGGGCGGTATTTATATTGATGGAGTTGAATATCGTGATCGGAGTGTCGGCTGGTTGCGTTCTAACATCGGCTTTGTTCAGCAGAATCCATTTATTTTTGGAGGAACAATCGCTGATAATATCCGATATGGAAAACTCGATGCCACGATGGAAGAGATTATTACCGCGGCAAAAGTTGTTGACCTTGATGGTTATGTCCAAAGCCTACCCGATGGTTACAATACCATTCTTCAAGACGGCGGAGCTGAGTTATCCGTGGGGCAAAAACAATTGATCAGCTTTGCACGGGCAATTATTCGCGATCCCAAATTGATGATTTTAGACGAAGCCACCTCAAGTATCGATACGGAAACCGAAGCGATTATTCAAAAAGCCATTAAGCGGGTTCTAGTTGGCCGTACGGCGATAATCATCGCCCATCGGCTTTCAACCATCGTCGACAGTGATCGCATTCTTCTTATGGATCAAGGTGTCATCAAAGAGGATGGCAGCCATGCCGAACTGATGAGGCAACATGCCGGTTACTATAAACTCTATATGAATCAATTTCAGGATTTACAAGTGGATGCGCAAATCGAAACCTTTGAAAAGCAGCTTAAAGACATTTAGTCATTAAAATAAAAGGAAGTTTAGCTTGTCAGTTAAACTTCCTTTTTTAATTGTTGCGGCTTTCTCCCTTGACGAAGTAGTAGTCATTTCGCCCTTTGACAAAGATCCCTTCACCATCATTTAGCTTTATTACCTTTTCTTCTTCTTTATGCTCATAGTAACTTACTATCCGTCGATAGTGCGGATAACATCTGCTTAAATATTGCCAATGCGGGACAATACTGGCATTGATGAGTTTGTATCCGCTGATATCGCTCAAGTGAACATCGGCATTCATATCTCCTTCATCCTCTTTAAGTCGGGCGATTAGGCGTAGACTGTTTTGCAAAACAATACTCCCAGCGCTATAGCCGATAAGCAAAATATTTTTTCTGAGTATCGCTTGCAAAACGGCGGAAAAATTTAATTCTTTAAGCCGCTTTAAAAGCAAAAAAGGATTCCCTCCCAATAATTCAATAACATCATAGTCGAGAAGAAAATTTAAGTCTTTTCTTCTCCGTAAACTATCACTTCTAAATGAGCCGGCTCCTAATTTAGCCAACTCTTTTTTCACCGCAAAAAGCGAACGGTCTCGGCTACCGATACCCGATGCCGTAGTGATAAAAATCACTTTAGCCTGCGGCTTAATATACGATTTAGCTTCGAAAAGCAAAGCGTCACTTGATAATCCGTCACTCGTAAGAATAATCATCTTAAACCCCTCTTATCTTTGTCAATGTTACTTCCGCATTCGTCCCGTTTCCAAAGCGAATCTTTAGTGTGCTATAGCCGATTCCCCGCGAATTTATCATTGTTGACGATTGTTCGTAGAAGATCCCTCCAGAATAAAATGGGCGCTGAGAAACAAGATTTATAAGGTCGTCGCGCCCCGGAAAGTTAATCTGCCCGCCGTGGGTATGCCCGGAAAAAATAACATCCGCCCCATAGTTGGCATATTCTTTGAAATACTCGGGCCGGTGGGCTAAAAGGATTGTCGCGGCCTCATGGGGAATATTGTTCATCTCTTGTTCCAGATCGGCAAAATAGAGTTCATCATTTTCTTCTCGAGTAATATCTTGACCCGCATATTGATAGGGGTCATCAACTCCGATAACATACGTGGAACTCAAACGCGCAAGGGGATAGCAATTATTCTGTCCTAAACGGATGATATTGTATTCATTTAAAAGGGCGAAAAACGCCATGCGCTTGTCCTCGTCCATCGCAAATTCATGATTGCCGGTAACATAAAAGCATTCGTAATTAGCGTAGTGCGCAAAGAGTTCCTCCACCTGAGTAAAATCTTTGGTTCTTTCATCCACAATATCCCCGGTGAAAAACACATAATCGAAAGCATAAGCGTCTATCACATCGAAAAAATTGCCATTATCAAAGACGTATCCTCGATTATGAAAATCGCTGATCTGAAGAATTGTCGCCGTGCCGGAATGTGCACTTAGATTGATATCATAGGCAGTAACATTTAACTTATAACCCTGAAATGTGCTCATGACTAAAAGAGCGAAAAAGCCAAGACGGGTTAGAAAATTAATCAAAAGCAATAAAATCATGATTTACTCTTTCCCGATTTTTTTACAAGCCGAAAAACCCCGCGAATAAGCCGACCATTAATTACGTCAAGTAAGCCCAAAGATTGCTTATGAGATAAAATTCCTCCACTTAGGGCGGATAATGAACCGATCGGCGTATCTAGAACCGACAGAACATACATTTTTGCTTTTATCTCGTCTTCTCCCGCCATCTTTTTGGCTACTTTAATTATTATTTTCTTAGCGAGTTTACCTATTAAGTAACTATGAGCATCGTCAATCGTACTATCCAAAGTAAACGGCCGATGGGTCGCGGAATAAACATGATAAATTCTTCTGCCGTATATTGCCTCAAACTCGCGGAAATGGGTTTCAAAGTGACCATCCGATTTTAAATTATAGTAAGTCGGGGCAAGCGTCTGATAATCCATCACTTCATTTCCGTCATCTTCAATTATAAACTCTTGTCTTAGATGAATGTCGCGTGAACTCGAGCCGACTTCTACGGCATAACGCCCGCCTTCAATTGCCCAATTATGGATAATTGTATTCCAGTAACGGTAATCGCTCGCCTCAATTGAAAACTTGACAATCGTGCTTTCCTTTGGAGCCAACTCAATCTTTTTAAAAGCGATTAATTGTCGCTGACTTCGGAAAAGTTTAGATAAAGAAACGCGTGAACCGTAAAGTTGAACAACCTCTTTTCCTTTTCGTTCCCCAATATTCGTCAATTGAAAAGAAATATTTATTTTTCCTTTCAAAGAAAGGTTCTTTTCATCGATAGTTAAATTATCATAGGTAAACTTTGTGTATGAGAGGCCATGGCCAAAGGGGAAGAGGACACTTCGCTTTGCCGTATCGTAATAACGATAACCAACAAAGATACTCTCCCGATACTCAATGTTGCGATTGACGCCCGCGAAATACTGAAGCGAGGGCGTATCATCGCGCATTAAAGGAAAGGTTTCCGCGAGGTGCCCGGAGGGATTTACTTTGCCAAAAATCACATCCCGCGTGGCTTGACCGCTGGCTTCGCCCGCAAGGTAAGCCATCAAAATTGATTTCACCTCATTAACCCAGGGCATCGCAACCGGAGCCCCAGCCGAAATGACAATAACTATATGCTTATTTACACCGGCCAAAGCCTCAATCAGGCGATTTTGATTGTCCGGAAGCCGGAGATATTCGCGATCAGCGCCTTCGGCCTCATAAGTCGGGGGCAATCCGCTCATCACCACAACTTGATTGCTCGTCTTCGCCGCTTCAAGCGCCTCGTCAAATAGAGCCTTGTCAGTTTCTTTGTTACCATCGATAGAAAACCCGGGAAAATACTCATATTCGATTCCTTCTTCCTTAAGTGCAAGAAGAAAATTATCCCGTTTATAGGGATTAATTTGTGAACTTCCCGCTCCCTGGAAGCGACTGTTTTCCGCGAAAGCACCGATGACAATAACTTTATCAGTTTTGTTGAAGGGAAGGATTTCATCGTCATTCTTTAGTAAAATCATCGAATTGCTCGCAATATCTCGAGCAACAGCAAAATGCTCATCATAATCGACTTTTGCGATCGGTGAGCGACGATTTTCCTGTAATTTAAACGATAGATTGGCGATACGGGTAACCGATTGGTTGACATGCTGAATATCCAAATCGAAAGAATTGACGGCTTTAATTACGGCTTTATCCGGTTCATTTTGCCCAGGCATAGCCAAGTCCGTTCCCGCGCGCACGCCGCTCACCGGGTTGTGCATCGCCCCCCAGTCGGTCATGACCACTCCGCGGTATCCCCATTCTTGCCGTAAAATATCATCAACGATTTCTTTGTTCTCACTCATGTAATCACCATTTACCATGTTATAACTGCTCATAACACAAAGGGGTTTCCCCTCTTTAATGGCGATCTCAAACGCGCGTAAATAGATCTCTCTCAACGTCCGCTCATCAATGATGGCATTATTTAATAGCCGTTTCGTCTCCTGAGAGTTGGCGATAAAATGTTTGGCCGTGGCCCCGACCCCTTCCGCCTGCACTCCCCTAATAAATGCGGAGGCCAGCTTTCCCGAAAGAAATGGGTCCTCACTAAAATACTCAAAATTACGGCCACAGAGTGGCGAACGCTTAATATTCAGTCCCGGGCCGAGAATTACATCCACCCCTTGATCCCGAGCCTCCAAAGCCATCGCTTTAGCCATTTTGACTATAAGTTTTTCATCCCAACTGGCAGCGATTAATGATGATGTTGGGAAAGCGGTGGCCGGATAAGAAACATCCAGTCCGGATACGTTATTCATTACCTTTCGCAATCCATAAGGACCATCACTCATCGTAATGGACGGGAGTTCAAAGCGCGAAAGCGGAACCGTATGCCAGGCATCAAGGCCGGAAAGTAAAGACACCTTCTCTTTGACAGTTGCTTCCGATATGATTTTTTCAATTCTTGGATCCATTGCTATGCTCCTTGATTAGTTTATCTATCATTTCAAATACCATCATATCATCGTTTCCCAATAGCCCATAGTCAATTGACGAGTAAAAGGATGATAACAGTTGATCGTTTTTATTTTTCTTTAACTCATGCTGCCGATATAACATCGTCATAAGTGCCGCTTCACTTTCCTCCGTCAAATAGGGGTTATGATACTTATTTTGAAAGACAAGCGGGCGGATATTATCTTTGTTTTGACTGACGTTTAAATACAAACGGCCGCTATATTTATATGCCACCACTTGGTCTTTTTCTCCATGAATAAACAAAGTTGGAGTTTTACTGGACGCAATCGAATCGCTCGTCTTCAGTTTGGCCACTTTACCATAGCGGATACAGGCGAATAAATTTAGCACTCGCTCAAGGGTTGCACTTCCTTTTAAAAAAGCTCTTCCCACTTTGGCCATCGATTCAGGGGCGGAAATGAATGTAACGGTCTTAACCTCTAAAAACGATTCCACTCGTAAAAGATTGGCAGCGACAAATCCCCCCCACGAATGGCCGACTAAATGAATGGTTTGGGGCGAAAATTGCCTTATAGCAAAATGAACTATCGCTTCAGCATCAATCAACGCATGATAAAAGCCACCGGTTTTTTTGCCATCGCTTAAATCGCAGCCCTGATAATCAATCGCTAAGACTGGCTTATGCGTTTTTAAAACCAAGGTTCTTATTTCCTTTGTATAGGCTAAATGTCCCATCCCCCAACCATGGAAAAAAACAATCAGATCGGTCGTATCAACCGATTCACCATTTAACGAATATAGATATCCGCGAAGAGTAATCCCCGCGTAATTTTTTAGTTCAACTTTATCCGCGTTTAAATCGGCAAAATCACCAGCTTCAAAGTACTTCAAATTAGGATTTCGCTTTTGGCGGTGGGTAAACACTTGGTTTAGACTAGTCCATATTATAAGGTAATAGATAACAAAAAAAACAAAAAGCGTCATCACGGCTGTTCCTAAAATGAGCATAACTTTCCAAAATATATCCATATATTTATACCCTCATCTTAAGATTATAAAACAAAATTCCACCGAAGTGGAATTTTGCTCACTAAATATCGTGTTTTTTAATTATATCCGCCGGCGATTTCCCTAGAATTCCCGCCATAGCCAAGCGCCCAATTACAAAATTAATTGCGTAGAGCAGTACGCCGGTTACGATAAATAACCACCACGGATAGAAGAAGGTAGAAGCCAGGGTGCCTTTCACTGCGGCGAATAAGAATACCGAACTAAGAATAAATGATACGCCCCCGCCATGAATTGTAATAAAGAAGATCTCGCTGTCAAAAATTTTACGGATATCACCTTTAGCAATACCAAGCGAACGATAAACACCAATCTCATAAATTTTTCTTATCATTGAAGAGCGCATTACAAAATAGAGGAAGATGAGCCCGACGATAATAGAAACTCCGCCAAAAGATCCAATAATGCTTATGGTTGAACCCTGCTGGCTACGATACTCACTGATCGCATCGCTAAGTGGGTGATAGATACTGATGTTACTATAGCCATGGGATTGATATATCTCTTCAATCGCTGCCTGTTGATTTCCTCGATTATAGACAATCAGTCCCTGACCGGAAACGTTTGCCAACACTTTATAGTATAAGCCATCTATCGTGTCCTGATGCTGAATAATCTTAGAGTATTCGCTATTGTCATAGTAACCATCGACTTCGAAATATAAATCATCGATATTGGCCGTTTTGTTACTGGAACTAATATTGGCCATATCGTAAAAGCTCTGCGGAACAACCGATGTCCCTTCCGGTAAAGAAGATAACGGCACAATATCACCATTTAAATTATGATAGTTTTCCACTTCTGTTACTTTATCAATGTCAACAAAGCGGCTTTCGTAGCGGGAATCCACAATACTCGAATAAGAACCAAGTATGTAATCATATATAAAATCATCACTCACGTAGGCAACATATTGATTGGTGTTGCTTATCGCGGCAATCTTTCCGGCATAGAACGATGAGGACAAGGAATAACTATTCGCTAAATACAATTTCTTGCCAATCAAATCTTCCGCCTTGCTAAGACCACCAGCTTTTATTGATCCTTCTTTTAGCCAAGCATTAACCACCAGTTTATCCAGAATTAATTCATCGGCTTGAATCTCGATTGTTTGGCCATTTACCACATCTTCCTTGCCATAACTTATTTTGCTCGGCGACAGCAAATCAAGTTGGGCAAAACCGGGTGAACGAACGCTAATCAAACTGTTTTCCATCTGTGTAAAGTATGGTAAGTTAATACTGCTTAAAACTTCCTTGGAAATATCCGGTAAGACCGTATGTCCGGTTTCTTCACTCAAATCCTTGACCGTTGACGCGTCAATACTTATCGGCATTTGATAGTTGTTAACCGCCTTAATAACCAGCGTTTCCGTATGGTTAGTTAAAATACTTCCTCTATCAGGAAAAATATACCGCCCTATAGTGGCACTTGAAATCGTAAGCAAAGCGGTGGAAATAAAGAATATTACCATCATTAGTTTTTGCTTGGCATGATAACCTTTAAATGAAGAGTGCCCCATTTTAAAAGCATCCATAGAAGACAGAGAAGCCTGCAGTTTTTCTTCTTTCTTCAAAGGAACAAAGGTGATATTATCCTCGGTTGCAACAACATTATCATTAATCTCGCGATCGATAAAAAGTTTCTCTTTCGGATTGACTAAATTGATACGGTGATTCTTTTCGTCATAGGCTTCAATGAAGAAAGTATCATTATGAAAAGCAACGCGAAGTTGAAGTTTGGGGGCCTTATCTTTATAAAAATAGGTCAAATCAAATTGTTCGCCGGTAACTTCTTCTTTTTCGAGGCCATGAATATTAATTTGATTTTCATCGCGATGAACGTATGCCCCAGCATCGGGCTTGTTGAGTTCATCCTTAATAATTTTTCCATCTAAAAGCCGAATGATTCTATCGCTATATGAGTATGCAATCCGCTCCTCATGCGTAACCAAAATTACCAGGCAATTTTCCGCCAATTTACGGATGATATTCATCACGGTTAAAGTATTGGCTTCATCGAGATTTCCCGTCGGCTCATCGGCAATTATTACCGAAGGCGACTTTACAAGTGCCCGAGCGATAGCTACCCGCTGCTGTTGACCGCCACTCAATTGACCGGCTGGGCGCTTTTTAAGTTTCAACATACCCACCGAATCAAGAGCAGCTTCGATTCGTTCTTCTTTTTCCTTAGCCGTCAAGTCGAATGGTCTAAGCACTAAATCCAAATTATCAAACACCGTTAAACTTGGCAGTATCAAATAACTCTGAGCTATAAAGCCGATATTCTTCAGTCGATAAATATCTATTTTTTTCTCTGAATATTCTTTCTTATCAAAGAAAACTCGTCCGCTATCCGGATATTCTAGGCCGCCGATAACATTTAACAAAGTGGTTTTTCCACATCCTGACTCTCCAAAAAAGGTCACTAGTCCTTTATTTGGGAGTTCGAGATTAACATTGTTAATAACGTGAATCTCATTGCTTTTATTGCGGTTGAAATACTTGTCAACCTGACGTAGCTCGATCATAGTTCGCTGGTCCCCCTTACTTCACTCAATAAGGATTTTTTCTTCATATACTTGGTAAACTTTTTAATAATGTAAAGCGATAGAATAAGCAAGAATCCATAGATGGCGACAATCACGAAGAAATTTAAATTACTGATCAAAACCGAGAAAAGTCCTAAATGTGAAAGGCGAACTGCGGTTAAGACTATTAATGTTACGACAAAGGAGAGAGTAAACGAGAGCCATAATTCCAAAAGGGATAAAATATCGATTTCCTTTTTGTCTAATCCGATGGTTGATAATATGGCATAATCCTTTAGTTTTGCCCGAAGCATCGAACGCATAACTAGATAGGTTCCAAGTCCGATAAATAGCATCAGTAAGCCATTGCGGAGGAAAACCAACAGATAAGCGAGAATCTTTAAAACAGCGATGTTATCCATTCCAACCTCCGAAGGAATGACCACCCGGTAGCCAAGGGCTTTTAAGCGTGAAGCCACCGTGCTTCGAAACATTATGTCACTGACGAAAACACTGGCCTGTCTATTCGGTGTTTCGATAGAAAACTGTGATAGAAAATCCGGCCCGATAATTAGAGTTCCATAGTCATAATTGTTGTATCGGGTTAAATTTCCGCTTCCTATATTAAATGAAACATTATCTATCATTCCATAATATGTATTATCAACTTCATAGTCGATCAGAAAGGCATCAGTTCCCGAAATATCGGAATCATAACCAATTTGGCTAACCCGAAAACCACTGGTATGCGCTTGATCATAAAAAACAGTAATCCGATCTTCCAAATCATTAATTTTGAAAGTCGAAGCGATGCTGGTCATGGCCTCTTCGGAGAAAAAAATTGTATTTTTAGTCCGACCATCGTCTTTCGCAACCCCAACTATACGAATATCCGGAACAATTGAAGCCAACTGACTGCTTCCAAAACTAACCTCTATGGGCAAAGATAAATTTCCATAATAATCAATGACGTCGTAGGAAACAATGGCATCAAATTTATCCAGCGGAGTTTTGCCCTTTAAAATTGGCAATTGTGAATAATACTCCCGCATAAAAGTATCGGCGAAATAATAGTTGGATGCTGTAGTGCCAAAATTTAACGGAAATTTCGTATCGACCATCTTATCATTTTCGGTAACATTATTTACATTTATAATTCTGCTTATTCGGTTGCTGTCCGTCTCCGTCCACTCGCCGCCATCCATAGGCGTAACCACAATGCGTGAGGGATCAGTGTTAGCATAATTTTGCTGCATCGAAAAAAGATTTAAAACCGAAGATAACTGATAAGCATCCGCCAGCGCATTGCCGGTGTTAATGGCGACAAGAACCGTCGCAAGTAAAGAAACGATAAAAATAAAGATCGAACGTTTGGGCTGACGAAACAGATTGCGCCAAGCAAAGTAAAGGGCATGATGCCATCTCTTCTTCTTCACCGGCTCAGACAAAGGGGCAATATTTTCTTCAACTGAATTTTTAGCTTTAAGTTCGCGATCTTCGATAACTTCGCCGTCGACCATTTTAATTTTACGGGTGGCATATGGTTCAATTTGCGGATAATTATGCGAGACAACAATTACTAATTTATTCTTGGCAATCTCCCCTAAAAGAGCCGATATTTGTTTTCCACTTTCGGCATCAAGGTTGCCCGTTGGCTCATCCGCTACTATGATTGGCGTATTTTTGGCTAAAGCCCGAGCAATCGCCACTCTTTGCTTTTGACCGCCGGAAAGCCGCGCTGCACGTTGATTTTTCCATTTTGAGAGCCCGACACGAGCAATGATATCATTGATACGCTTTTTTCTTTCACGTGGATTGACATCAGTCAAGACCAAGGCACTCTCTACATTTTCATAAACTGTATAAGAATCGATAAGATGATAATTTTGAAAAATAAATCCGATATAATTTCGCCGATAATGATCCCAGTCTTTCTCATCAAATCCGCTCGTGGGAACTCCATCGATTAGCATCTCGCCATCTTCGTAGGTATCTACCCCCGAAATAACGTTGAGTAGAGTTGACTTCCCGGATCCCGATTCGCCGGTGATGGCTACAAATTCACCCAAATCAAAATCGAGAGAAACCTTTCTCATTCCTTGGGCGACGATGTTATTTTCATGATAGTATTTCGAAACTTCGACTAATTTAATCATGTTATTATACCCCGTATATAATATGAGTATATTGAATTAAGGCTTGTTTATCAATAATAAGTGGATTTTGATACCGATTTATTGGTCGCGTTCATACTTTGTTTTTATGCTCGAATCCTGAAATCATCATTAATCAACGCTTTGAGTGGACACCAAAATTTCCGTATTTACAAAAAAAAGGGATTATGTGTTTTACTCCACTATCCCTTCCAATCAAGTTAGTTGGCAAATATGGCAAAGGCAGTGTAAATAGCCGCCAAATACCGATGCGCCTCAATCTCACTTTTACTGTCGAAAATTGATAGTTCCTTCAGCAAGGGGCGAACATTTTCGCTGACCAGGTGGGCTTCATCCAAATGAAAACGGATATAAGCGATCATCCACCCCAATTCAAGGCGATTGCGATCATCATTGTCGACAATCGGTGTTATACCCTCTTCTGAATGGTGAGCGAACGGAAAAGTTGTTCCATATATTTCTTCGTCGAAGCGCCGATACTTTTCCGGAATCAGATACCAAATTTGGGAAAAGGTCTTGTTCGCTCCTAAGTATCCACGGAGCGCCATATATAAAAGAATTTTAATTGCTATAATCGAGCCATCTTCCACCATAAAAGCCCCGGTTTTGTCGGCCAGCAAATCATCAATTTCAATCCGAATATCCATCCCGTTTTCCATATGTGCCCATATTTCATCAAAATCGATAGCTAGAGGCGCGATAACCGTTTTTTGCGGATCGTTATATATTGCCTGTTGAAAATTTAAATCACGCTTTAGGCTGCGCGCAGTTAAGGTTTTATAGACATGATATACAATCGGTTCATTTTTGACATTGAAACCAGCGACCGGTGAATTTCTAGTCTGCCCTACCATGTGAATAAAGTCTCGGGCTTCCCGATACTGCGGAAGGTTTAGTTTTTGCTTAAAAACTTCATCGATAAGTTTTCTAATATCCGCCCTGTCACTTTTTAAATCCGCTTCGTCAAAATACTCGCTTACATTTATTTTGCTAAAACCTTCGGCCTGACTATCCATCGGAAGGGCTAAGATTTCCTGCAAAATGTGCTTTTTTTCTTCATCCCCCAAATCATTAAACTTATTAATAAACCCATAATCGAAATATAGTTCTTCGGCCATAATTTATTTACCTCCAATTGCTGCCAAATTTTTATTTTGTAATGCCTTGACAATAATACTATCGGCTGGTCCAAAGGCGAGCTTACTCAACTCCGATGCCCTTCCCCAAAAAATCGATGAATGCTCCTGAGGCACAAGCTCATGACTAGTCAATAAAGCAAAATAAGCGTGAAGTGTCATCGTAAAATCATCGTACTCGTAATCGACGTCCATGAAGTGACTTTGAACTTCAATGGATGCGGAAAACTCTTCCTTAATTTCCCGGGTCAATGCCATTTGATGGGTTTCATCGGCTTCGACTTTTCCGCCCGGAAATTCAAATTTATCTATGGTTTCCTTGTTGCCGTAACTCCGACAAGCAGCAAAAATCTTCCCCTCTTTAATAATTATCGCTGCTACTACTTCGATATGTCTTTTCATATTTCCTCACAAATGGTAACGCAAGGCGTCATTACTCGTCATCATCGCTAGTAATGGTTCCTTATTGGTCCCGTTTTGGGTAATAAAAACCGCACCGAGAATTTTCTTATCATCCGTCGCCTGATGAAAAAGGGCAAGCGATTCATAAAACAGGGCTCGCTTCTCGATAAAACGAAAAACTTCGTCCGGACTTGCCTTCAGATCGAAATAGGGCATATATTGCTCGACAAAGCCCAAATTGTTGATATCGATAACCCCACCATCTTTTTGAATTAAAAGCTTTAAAATAGCATCGGTTGTAATTATGCCTCGGACTAAATTTTTCTCATCTAAAATTGGGAGGTAAGTAAAATCGCTGGCAATTAGAGTATCGAAAACTTGCCGAATAGAAGTCTTAAAAGTAATAAGCGGTATTTTATTGACCTTCGTCGCATAGGCATAAGCCTGAGCCGAAATTTCCAAATTAAAATCTTCTATTTTGGCAAGAATAGAATCGGAAACAATAAATGGGTAGTCAAAATCTTCGTCCGAATTATGTGCTAAATCATTTCGCAAGTGTCGAAATAATTTCATTTGTTCCGGATATTTATGGTCAAGATAGTTATAATTTCGTTGATTGGCCTCGAGTTTGGCATAAACGCGTAGAAAACGATAAGTATTGTCAATTGAGTACTTGTTATTATCGGTCATAAGTCATTTCTTCTTTCCGTTTAAAGGATAACATTTTTTGATAAATACAACCATTATTAGACCTTAATTAATAAAAAAGTTCATTCTTGGCGTTCATTAATCTTTTTGCGAATCAGTTTCTTGGCAGTAGGGACACATAAAATCCATTTTATTATTGAGTCGGGTAATATTTCGAAAAAACATCGACGACTCTATCGCTCGATTATACTCCCATTCTTCATCAATACTAAAATCGCGACGGTTAATAGTCGACTTCCTAAGATGTGCGATATCGGTTAAAAAATATTTTTTGCCATTCTTATCGCATGTTTTTTCTTTTATTTGCGTCATGCAATCGGGACACTCATATTGGGATAGAGCCCCTCGCTTTTGCAGTTTTCCTCCACAGAATGGGCACGTGTCGCGGCTCAGATCCGCATAAATCATTCCCCGAAGAATAATCTGCTGGAGGCGCCGAAAGGAATCGATGTCATCTACACTTAAGTAGACATCATTACGACTGGTATAGTTATTTTCTAACTGACTGGCAAAGACAATTTCATCCGGTTCATCTTCACCAGCGGTGATATCAATTTTATTCTGGTCGACGATATTGGGAACAATCAAAATTTTATAAACGCAATCCTTCGTAAAGGTCAGCATCACTTCTTTATTAAGACGGTTGAGAATGTTTAATGACCACCCCTTAAAAGTCAGCGTGATATCCAATGCCTTCAAATTCATTTTACTGCTCTCATCCAGCCCAAAGTTTAGATGCATCGCCGAAAAAATTGTCAGTATTTGAATGTAAAGAAGATAATTCTTTATGAGTTCATCAAAGTTTACCGCATCTATGTTCTTCAACTGTTTGGGGCGTACATCGATCAATTGTTTATAAGTGCGAAAAACCCGCCGATAGTCTTTCTGGGCAAGAAAAATATTGGTCTTTTTTAAAGATAATTTTTTATTCCGAATTCGATTTTTTTGATAGATTGGTCTTTTTAGTCGCGGTTGAATAGTATGACTAATCGTCGAGAGTTCATCCAGCAGTCTTTTTGATAAATTTAAATACTGGCTATAATCGCGGATATACCCCGTGTGGAGTTTCCCCAAAGCCAAGAAATAATTAATATGATTGGCTTTCTCCAACAGATTAAATTCAAGAATGCTTCCCGCATATAAAAGATTATTCAGTGTTTTGCGGTTTCTTCTTACATAAGATAAAATTTCATCGATATAATTGCAAAAAACTAAATTCTCATAGATCGAATAGTCATCCTCATAAACCCTGGTTAAAAGTTTCCGCGGTTTAACTTTCCGTTTGGAAATATTGGTTACATTTTGGGTGTGATTAGCCAGATGAAGAAGGGTATTTTGATTAATGGTGCGAACATTTTCCACCGGCAATACGTCATCTGAATCACGAAGAATGATGATAGGTTTAGCAAAAATTCTTTTTATCGGCCCCAAATTGCCGAGTAACAGTTTCAAAGTTTCTTCCACCTGCAGAAAGTTAAAATTAGGATCGATGGAAAAAAGCGTTAAATCATGAACAACATAATAATCAAACTCAAGATAGGTTAGCGTGGGATGCTTCTCAACAAAGGTTTGGACTCCGCTTAACAAAGAAGAGAGACGATGATATTCCTCAATTTTGGCATTGCTAAGTTGGCCTTCCATCTTATTCTCCATCAAGATGCCGAATAAAGTCTGCGCACCGTTCTAAATGCAGCTTTTGAAAGTCTTCAACCAGTTTTTCCTTATCATCTATGGCCTTAACTTCGAGTTTAGCCACCACTTTGCTCAGCAATATTGCTTCTACGGCCTCATCTTCTACTTTTTCATTGGGAAAACAGGCCGTATAGACATTAACAAAATCCTCAATCTGCTTCAAAATACGATTCCCAAATGAAATATTGAAGGGAGCAAGCAAAGCCTCGACACTTCTAATTATCTCGTTATTTTCCGCATCAAAATGGCCTTTTTCTTTAGCGGCAGACAGTAGATTATTTATCGTTTCATAGTCGTAGAATCGCCGACTAATTGGATCTTGATAATTACGAACTTTAGCTGCTCGTTTCGTAAAATTCATCGTGTGCGCCCGATCATAAACTTTATCCGAGATAACAAAAGTCGATTCATCGCGGTTGGCGGTTCCGATAAACCAAATGTTCGGGGGAACTTTTAAGGTATTGCCATTATTGAGCGCGAGATATTCGACTCTTTGGCCCTCAACCTCCCGGGCAAGATTGATATTGATGAGTTTTATCTCTCTTCGGTCTTCTTCATTTTCCATCAAGGATAAGAAATCCGAAAAATAATATTCAATCCGCGATAGGTTCATTTCGTCAAGTACAATAAAAGTGAATATATCCTTGTTGAGTGCGGCTTTATAAAGACTTTGAGTAAATTTCTTGGGCGTATATTTCATCGAAAACTCATTGTAGTAACCTAATAGTTCATTCTTGTCTTTCCACGAAGATTCGACCTCGATAATTTCGCAATTGCCAAAAATAGCCTCGCTAAATATTTTCGGAAGGCTTGTTTTACCGGTTCCCGACATACCTTGCAAAATAGATAATTTTGCGGCCCCAAGTCCGGCGACAAAGGTGGCGATGTTTTCCGGTGTATACGAAAGGTGCAATCGTGAATTACGGGCGTAATCGACCACGAAATTAACGAGTTCATTCAACGAAGTGTCTTTGACTTTAAATTCGCTTCGAAGTGCCATCTCTTCCTTATACTTGTCAACTCGGCTATCCAAATCCGTAAAAGCGGGACAGGGATCAAAATTAAGGGCGATTCCATCGTCCGGGGTATCGCCATCTGCGTTTTTGCCGGTTCCAAACTGATCCGGTTTCGAACCGCCGACATATAGGTCGGCTTCTAAGGCAACAATCTGCTCGGTTTCAAAGGCCTTGCGCAAAAACATGATAACCGTCACCAGCACGGCGATAAGCAAAGAGTAGACCACATCCGTAGAGACTTTATACTCATATTCATAACCTGAAGGAATAGAGATACCATAATGATCAAAAATACTTTCGATAATTGAACGGTCGATTTCCTTGGCCACCGAAAAGTAAAATCCCGATATTCCGATGACAAAAAGGAAAAAGACATTTACAAAAGTGGCCGTCTTCACAATCGTATTAAACTTTGTATACTTGGCCAAATAGCTGGCAATCGCCAAGATCAAACATAATCCCGAGGATATCAGCATGATGATAAGCAGAAAGGCTACCGCCCGATAACTGGCGTCCAAAGTCGCATAATCCCGGAGAATAGTAAGTCCCGTAAGTCTTACATTTTCGCTGTAGTTCGACCAAGTAATATCAATCTTTACCACATTGAAGAAAAGCGATACTACCGTTACAGCAGTTAGAATAAAGACGTAAATTAATGGCTCAATTCGATAATAACGAACTTTTTTCACTTTCACTTCCGTTTGGTTAAAAAGATCAAACCGGCCTTTTAAAATGGAATAAGCAAAAATAACAATGGTCATAATTGCCATCGGAATATAGGCGATTGATGTCGTAGCAACCCCTTTTAGATTGTAATAGACGCTGATTCCTAAACCCAAAAGAAAGAATATTAAAGCCATCAAGGAAGAGTAAAAAACGAGCGCTTTTGATTTTTCAATGAATTTTTCCTGACTATAAAAATAGTTTGAAAGACAACTCGCAAAGTAAAATACCACGCCCACGAACATTGCAAATGTGACCATAAAGTAAATGGTCTGTTCAATTGAGGCCGAACTAGAGAATAAAACGCTTCCTAAAATCGTGCTCGTCGCGGTAGCCCCGCTTCCTTGCGAGTATAGGGGAACCATAAACATACTCAAAAGTATAAGAATCGTCATAACGTCGATAATTAAGACGGCTAATGCGGTTTGTTTCATTCCTTGTATACGTTTTTTATCGCTGATAACGTTCTTTATCTCGGCTTCGCCTTGCTCTTGCTTCAGCAGGTGCGCCCGATATAGGTAAAAAGCAAAACTTATGGCTAATAAGACAACATTGACAATAATTAAACTTAAGGCCAATGAACTCAGATACTTAAAAACCAACTGAAATGATAAAAAGAGCAATTCAAAAACAAAAAAGTAAAAGTGGGACAAAATAAAGCCCCAATTACTCTTGCGCCAAATGCTGATGCCGGATAAAAGGACGATGAGGATTGAACCGAAAAACAAGGTTTTAAATATGATGCTAAAAACCGTTTCATAATCAAGGTTTCCGCTATTTGCAATCTGCCAGAGATTCAACGAACTATAATACCCACCGACTAAATCCAACGATATAATCTGTAGATTTATAAAAAGAACCACGATGGAAATTACAACCATTATGGAACCGATAAACCAAGGCTTTCGTGCTATTTTTTTCATCGTTTTTCAAACCTCTTAATTTAAATTTTGAACGCGTAAATATCCAATCTATAACTTCATCTTATTAGATTTATTATAAAATAGTTTTGCGCGTAATTCTATATCCTTTGCTTGCCCCCTATCGATTTTATTGCCTCAGCTGTTATTGATAGTTTTTTATAACACCATATTTTGGAGCCTTTCATCAGGTTATCTAATTGATTCTTAAAAAATGCGCAAAGTATATTCATCTATAAATACTATTTTATCCCCCATATAATTTGAAAAAAATACGAAATTTTTATTTTACCAGCAAAGAGATATTGTACTTTACTATCTTTTCAATCAGTTCCATAGGCAAAGAATCGGCAATCGGGATTTGAATCGCGCCTTTGGATGTTTTATATCGTTTTAAATCAGTTTTAAAATTTTCAATCGCCAAGGCATGAGGGTACAAGCCGATATGGTGCTTAAAAACATAAAAAGATAGAAGGACTTTTTTAAAAATAAAGCTGGGCATATTATATGATATTCCCTCGCTTATTTGCGGATTGATACTTAGAATTCGTAAGCGGAGTTCATTAAGTTTGGTTTTCTGATCGGCGCTTAAACTATCGATGTATTGATCTACGTTATCCCATTTCATAACCGAGCTCCTTATAAAGTAAATATTGCTTTATTAAATTGATAAGTCGCGTCTTATAAAATTCCCGATGCCTAAGCCATACAAGCTTACCGATAAAACAATCAAAGCGACCAAATTCCATACTGAAGCCCCGCTGAAAGCAATCGCCTCATCGGGGTTAAATAGCGTAAACGGAGTTAAAAACCGAAAGAAGTCATAGTCCGGTAGGTTGCCAATCATCGAGAAGACAAAAAATATTGCCGGAACCCCGACATTTAAACTAGAAGCGAGCTTCCCTTCAAAAGTTGTCGATGAAACAAAGGTTAAACTGGAAAGAAGCATCAGGAAGAAAAACCACTGGCTTAGAACATAAAGAATGGCCCCATGATTTAATTTCCCCGGAGCATTACTCTCGGCCGTAACCGCGATTGTCAAATACATAACAAGCCCTAAAAACAACACTGTTAGGGCGATGAATATCGCTTCGGTAAAAATAACTTTTTTACGGGAATTAGGCGTCGTCAGTAAATAGACCATCGATCCTTTGTCGATATAGCGAAACACCACTTTATTCACAAGAATGATAACAAAAATAAGCGGAAACATTATAAAGATAAAACCGAATAAATACCCGGATATAAAGGCGGCATAATTGGTAAAATTGTCGACATTAAAATTAAGCAGGGCGAATAATTCGGGGAATTGCGCCTGCATCTCAGCGAAAAGACTTCCGGCCGCCGGATCGGGATTATACATTGCCGTAATCATTGAACCATAAAGCAAAATAATCGCCACAAAAGTGATAATCAACCAAATATTGCCCCTGATTTCTTTTTTAAGTAATGTTCCGTTAATCATTTTCGCCACCATAATACTGCATAAATATTTCCTCCAGCGACTGCGTTGGCACTTCCAGATTTGAAACTTGAAAATGTGAAAGATCACTGATCATTTTATTAATATCTCCTTTGGAGTCAATTTGAACTTGCTGATTGCCAATATCGATGGCATCGGCGTTCATCGCTATTAGCCGGGAAATCTCCGTCTGTGAACCGAGCGTGACAATAAAACGTTTACGGCGTTTGGCTTTTAAATCTTCCATCCTATCGTCCGCCACAAGCACCCCGTTTTTAATCATTAATACGCGGTCTGCGGTTTTCTCCACTTCCTCGAAAATATGCGAGGATAAAAAGACAGTCGCTCCCATATCCTTGTGACGTAAAATCAGATCGATAAGTTTTTGTTGCATTAATGGATCTAATCCGGTGGAAGGCTCATCCAATATAAGAACATCGGGTTTATTCATAAAAGCGATAACCACCCCTAACTTTTGTTTCATTCCTTTGCTCATTTTTCTAATACTTTGATGGGGATTTAAATCCAAGTAAGTTAATAATTCATGGGCATAAGTCAAGTCATCCATCTTCTTCATTTTGGCCATAAATCTGATAAACTGTTCCCCGTTTAAATCCTCGATAAAACTTATCTCACCGGGTAAATAGCCGATTTGCTTTTGAATGGCGACCTGCTCTAAAAAACAATCGTGTTCGAAAATTTTTGCTGTTCCCTGATGATGATAAATAAAACCAAGTAAATGCCGAATTGTGGTGGTTTTTCCCGCTCCGTTGGGACCTAAAAAGCCAACCACACTGCCTTTTTTAATCTGAAATGAGATATCAAAGATTCCTTTGTGATTTCCGTAATCCTTCGTTAGATGGCATACTTCGATTGCAAAATCCATATTCTTAACCTCGCTTAAATTTTTCTTTCATTTTCGCAAACAACTTTAATAACTGGTCATTCAAATAAGTACTATCTGCCCCTGGTTCTCGATATAAATATAGGCGCATATAACCGAACGATATCATCGAGAGCCAAGTCATCAAATCCGAAGGAGAGATATCTTCGCTTAATGTCGAGAAATCAACCTGCTGAAGAATTGCCGAACTTTCTTTTTCATATCGGGCTAAAATCGGCATTTGTTTCGACTCTTGGAGCAAAGAAGCATCCTCACTATATGCTTTCATTATAAATTCAACTAAATAAGGCCTTTTTTGAAAAAAAGCTAATTTTTGTTGCGTTACATAGGTAACATAATCAAACACTTCCAGATGATCTTTTTGAGGCTGGACATCAATATTTGCCATCATTTCCGTAATCGCATAGTCGAGCAAATACAAAAATAATTGTTTCTTACTCGTAAAATAATAGAACAAGGATCCTTTGGATATTCCCGCTGATTGGGAAATAAAGTCAGTGGGTGCTTGGTGATATCCATACTTTGAAAACACCTCGCTCGCTGCATCCAATATTCGATTTTGTTTTTCAATCGGTAACGATTCAAAAAGTTTAATGTTGCTCATATTTGTATGATATTCTCATTGACCGTTTTAGTCAATCAAATAAATGCAATACCTTTTCTTCCATAAAAAAACTTTCGGCCGTTAGTGAAACCAGGTTTACTAAGACCGAAAGAATTAGGCTAATACTTGATTTATAGTTTCGACTAAAGTTTCAGCTGAACGCTGATGGGTTATGTATGAAGCATGTCCATTTGCTCCCGCTGCATCGCCATTTGAACCGACATCTTCGATTACCACCATATGGACGTAATCTGAATCCGTCTTATCCAGTTGATTGATAACTTGCAAAGCGGCGGTTCCGTTTAGCGAACCTTCAGTCATCGTCCAAAAAATGTGCGCTTTAGGATTGTCACTGCGAAGTTTAAGAATAAAATTCGCCACTTGGGTCTTAAAGGCTCGTACTTTATCCTCTTTATCAAAACCGGAAGCTTTATTGATAACTGCGCTATAGTCATTTCCCCCGGCATTCACAATCACGACATCGGCTTTCTTATTATGGTTGTAATTGACATCGACTAAATCTTGATTGGCATCAATGCCGATCTTATCATATGCCTGCACAATATTAACATTCCCCGTAGTATCATTAAACCCATATTTTATTCCCCAACCCGAGTTACTGACAAACTCATAAGTCGCGTTAAATGCGCGAGCGGTCAAATAACCAAAGGAATGCAGAGAAGAGGAATTAGCGGTCGTACGCTTTTCGTTGGGCTTTCCTAGCGCACCATGACCGGAAATTCCGGAAGCGCCGATAAGTAAAAAATGAAGAGGCGTTTCTGCGGGATTTTCGTATGGTAAAAAATAACCGTTAGTCGATGCCCTTCTTAAACTGGTCACTCCGTCTTCAGGCTCACTTCGCTTAATCAACTCAATCGAGTGCTCAGCGTATGTATCAAATTCAATTCTTAGTTTTTCGCTCGCTTTCTGAACATAAACATCCGCTTCCAGCAAATCTTGATTATCGCGCGATAAACTATAGTAAATGTCATTATTCTTGTCTTCAAGTTCTAGTTCCAAGTCAATTATTCGACCAAAAAACTCGATTTTAAATCCGGTTGCTGTATAGTAAAAGTACTCTTTTTCATCGGTAAAATAATGGCGACCCCGCCAATTCACATAATCACTATTAAGATCTTCGCTCTCTAGAATGGAAACTGTGTTTAAACTAGAAGCCGATGAGGAGGAACTGCCCGTCGCTTGCTGCGAGCAAGATGAAAAGGAAAGAGCCAGCGATATCATTAAAATTGAGGCTAAATTTCTATTCATCAGTTCCTGCTTTCATAACCGCCTTTGCTACTCTTAAGGCTACTTTTCGATTGAATATGCTAGGAATAATATAGGTCTCCGTTA
The DNA here is from genome assembly GCA_035326105.1 of Bacilli bacterium. Lineage (NCBI taxonomy): Bacteria > Bacillati > Bacillota > Bacilli > Bacilli bacterium. The sequence continues at coordinate 723,716 of DAOKYO010000001.1, read as the reverse complement.
ATTCACCCGGCCGCACTATATGAGCCAATGCTTTGCAGGCGGCAATTTCCATTTTGGGCGTAATCTGCCGAACACGAGCCGCCAGCGCTCCTTTAAACAATCCCGGAAAAACTAAGGCGTTATTAATTTGATTGGGGAGATTTGATACCCCGGTACCAACCACCCGGGCCCCGGCTTTGAGTGCCTTATCTCGGGAAATTTCTGGAGTGGGGTTGGCTAAAGGGAAAACGATGGCGTTCGAATTCATAGATTTAATCATCTCTTCCGTCACAACATTTCCAACCGACACACCGATAAAAACATCTGCCTGATTGAAAGCATCGATTAACAATCCTTTTTGCCGGGCAAGATTTGTTTTTTGGGCAATTTCTTTTTGCGCAAAATTCAACTGCTCATCGCCATCGACAATTATGCCAAACCGGTCGCATAAAACTATATTTTTAGCTCCTAGCGAAAGTAAAAATTTCGCGATGGCAATTCCAGCCGATCCAGCGCCATTAATGACAATTTTAACATTACTTATGGTTTTCTTAACTAGTTTAAGAGCGTTAAGCAGAGCCGCTCCACACACTATGGCCGTTCCGTGCTGGTCATCATGAAAAACGGGAATGTCGCACAATTCTTTGAGTCGCCGCTCCACCTCAAAGCAGCGTGGCGCCGATATGTCTTCTAAATTTATTCCGCCAAATGACGGAGATAGACGATATATAGTTTCTACCAACTCATCCACATTCTTTGTATTAAGTACGATTGGAATAGCATCAAGTCCGGCGAATCTTTTAAATAAGGCCGCCTTACCTTCCATAACTGGAATCGCCGCCAAAGGTCCGATATCCCCTAAACCAAGGACGGCTGTACCATCAGAAATAACCGCAATTGTATTGCTTTTTGCCGTTAGATTATAAGCTTCTTCCGGTTGATTCTTAATGGCAAGACAAGCCGAAGCAACTCCCGGCGTATAAACGAGCGACATATCGTGCATGTCTTTAATTTTTTTCTTACTTTTAATCTCAATTTTTCCCTTTAGCTGACGATGCAGGGCTAAAGATTCGTCCATAATATCCATAATTTAAATTCTTCTTTCTTAACCGATAGCGGTGCTACCAAAGCGATAATTATATTCAGTTCCATCAATGTTAATTGTAATAGTAAACGCGCCAATATTGCTTTCAACTGGGTCGACGGTTACAACATAAACACTATCTATTAGTTCATAAGTAACGATTGCCCGCGTATTTGATGAATCGGCATTAAAGGTCGTAACCTCTCCACTAGTAATAGTTACTAGAATTGAGAAAGTTGGTGTTCCCTCTAACGTTACTTTAGTCTCCGCTCCTCCATTTGCCAAGGGAAGAGCATAGCCTAAACCCTCAAGTGATGGTGAAGAAACAGCATATTCTAGCCCTTCGGGAGTAGGAGCATTGATTCCTAAAAAGCGATACTCCAATAATCCGGAACTACCAACTGAAGTGTCTTCGAAAAGGATTTTAATCGAAAAATTCCCTACGCCGATAACCGAAACCGTTAAGCCATCAACGGTGGCTCTTCCTGTCTGCGATGAAACGACAGAGTAATTTTTATTACTGGCATTTTCGGGAGCGATATTAACTGTAAGTGTAAACATCGTCCCAACTTCAATTTCTTTTCGGTCTTCCGAATTGTTGACCGTCGGCAATTGATATTCATCAGAGGTTACAACCACCTCGCTAATTGGTGTATCCACGGGGGGAATAGAAGCGGCGACAGTTTTAAACCGATATTCGAGATCTTGGAATGATGAGTCTTCAAAACTAATTGTTATCGATACATTACCAGCGCCACTTCCTAAAACAAACTCCACTTCATTGCCATTAACAACGGCTCGAGAATTTGAAGAATCAAGAACATAGCTTTGATAATCAGCGTCTTCAGGTAGAATTTCCACTGTAAAGTTTAAGACTGTCCCAATTTCGATTTCAGGCCGATCCGCTGAATTATTCGGCTCCGGCAAAGTTATCTCTGAGGAAACATTTACTTCGGCGATATGAATATAATCCTCAACGGTTACAAGTATCGAATCGGTAAACCCACCATCGCGAGTAGTAACGGTAATGGTTGCACTGCCAACGCCAATTCCTTTAATGATTCCTTCGCCGACGATTTCAACGATCGTATCGTCTGAAGATGTCCAAACCGTTAATTGATCAGGTGCCGAAGACGGAAGAACGCTATATTCTAGGGTTGTCTGTTGTCCAAAGGGAAGAGCGAGCGTTTCTAAAGTAATATTGACTCCAGTAACTGCTCCCTGTTGCCATAACAAGGTTCCATTTTCCGTAAATTGACTACCGACCAAACTCCAATCATCGGCTGTAAAAGATGGTAAGGCGGGACTGGCAACATCACCTGGAATCCAAGTGCTTCCGCTTTCGCTGTTTAGCAAGTCTTTAGCAAAGGTCGTATTGGTATCGTAGCCATTGGAAGCAATCGCATAGGTTGTGGCGGTTGTCTTCGTATTAGCAGATGTGACTTTCAGTCCGCCATCATCTTTAATAGCCACTTCGGCAAAAACATAAGTGTTATGAATATTAGAACCGGCCGTTGTTAAGCCGGAAACTCCGCCGACGTAATCGCGACCGCCGATAAGCGCGCCGCCCACATAAGACGATGAAACTTCTCCCGCATTTATGCCGGCGATGCCTCCGACATACATATCGCCATGAATTGAGGCAACGCCCAAATTATTCGCGGCATCGCTTAGTTCCGTTGCCCGGGATTTGGCGATAAATTCCTTGGAGGACATTGATCTAGCAAAGGCTGCGTTAGAAATCAATCCTTCGTTATAACCCGCAATTCCGCCAAAGCCGATATTTTTACCTTCATTGCCATCGCCGGCAGCGGCATAAGCACTTTGAGCAAAAACTCGTCCGGAAACGGAAACATATTGAATGGTTCCAAAGTTAAAACCGACAATGCCGCCCGCATAAGAGTAGGTGTTTGATGATTTGGCCGAATTGGCTTGATTTCCCGCAGGAAGAGTCGCCGTAACCGTGGCATGTTCAATCAAACCCATATTATAGGCCGCCACCCCGCCGATTCCTCGTCCAGCCTTAACTGCTCCTGAACCGGATATGGTTACATTGCGAATAATTCCGCTGCTACCATTGATGCCGACAAGTCCCCCGGCACCAGTTGAGTGATCGGCGGTATCTACTGCTTCAAAAACCGGCAGGTCGCCTTGAAGGTGATTATCCTCCAGTAATGCGCGCGATGTGACGTTATCAATTAATCCATTATTAATATCGCTTATAGCTCCAATTGGATAGGTATTTGCTTCCGACGCATATAATTGCGTTGTGGAATCGATGACAAGATTTTTGACAGCACCGGTCGCTGTAATTTCATGAAAGAGTCCGCCATTGCCAGTAAATGAAAGGCTATGATTTCCTCCATCATATTGACCGGAAAATGTTGATTTTAAACTATTAGATATTTCAAGAGGACTAGTTATTGTTGAAGCAATATCATTATATTGTAAATAATTCTTGTCGTCATATGTATGGGTCGTATCCGATAATATTGCTTGAATATCGCTTATCTCATCAACGATATATGGATTAGCTGGCAATCCCTCGCCCGATAGAATTAATTCATCACTGATAACTTCCTCCCCACCGCATGAAACTTTTACATAGTAGGCTCCGCCTTCGGGAATAACGTCCGGAGTAAAGGTAACAGTGTTAAGTTCATCACTCGTATCAACGCTTATATCGCCTTCAATAACCGTATAATTTGCCCCATCCACCGGTTTCAGCGCGACAACGAAAGTTTGATTTTGGGCTTCCGTTTGCCGCCAGGTGAGAATTGAGGAAAATGGTTCATCGGTAACGGATATATTACTTGGGCTACTTGATAGTTCGAGCCATTCAGCCACAAGCGTTAAATTACTTGTCACTATGTCAACATCGAATTCCCACGGGAAATCGCCATTTAACCAGTCGCCCGCAAACACATAGCCCGGCCGCTCAGGATCATTTGGTCTTGTGACCAAGCCACCATTTCTTATCGACTGTGATTCAATAACCGTACCGCCGCTTCCAGTATCAAAAGAAACAATAAAATAATTACCTTGCGAGCTTGTTCCTTTGCCACCGCAAGACGCTAACGTAAGCACGGCAAGTAGACTCCAAATTGGTTTGAAACTTATTTTTTTCATAATGTGGTTTCCTCCTTATAATGGAATATATGCCACTGAGTTGTTTAGACTCATAATGACAAAGATTATGCAAATAATAATTGGACCTAAATAGGAATTGCCCGATACCTTATAGAACCAACGGTTGAAGAAAGGCATCAAGAACATCACTGGAATTAGAGTAAAGAGAATGTTGACGTAAAGCCATTGGGTGGTTCCGTCGGGGAGTTCGGTAAAAGCAATTGTTCCCGTTCTCACAAAAGTAATATATTGAATTAGAAGAATAATGGTTAATCCAGCGATATTCATTAATCCGGCTAAAGCCAACTTTGCCCACTCGGGCAAGGCTCCCCGCATTTGCCCGCCATTAACGCGAATGGAATTTGATAGATAGAATATAAAGAATAAAGGAAAGTACATCAATAATTGAATCAGCACCTTACCATTAAGTGGCCGGGCGGCCATAATGAACAGCAACCGATAATCAACATGGAAAATTGCAAATATGAGCATCAGTATTCCGAAGTAAACAGCAGCAACGGCAACACCAATAATTATTGTTTTTAGGGCATTAACCCAACCGGTTTTGATTCCCCATGTTTCAATCATTTTGGACTGACTGACCTCAATATGATCAAAACGCTTGTGGATATAGCGATTCAAGTATTGGCTTATCAGGAAAACACCGATGGCAAATATTCCCGACAAAACCGCCCAAACCGCAACCGCATTATTCATTCTTTGCGGAAAAAACCAAGTATTCTGTGAGGCGCTGGCTTCCGGGAATAGCGTCAGCGTCATTTTGGCGCTCGGAAGGTAGGTTAAAGCCGCAAATGTCGCCGTAATTGCAAATACCACCAAATAGTTGACAATGCTTCCCCAACTTCTCTTCTTTGTGTTATAAATCGGCGCTTGCCGGCTTTTTTTAAACCAGGGAATGCGATAAAACAGCATTGCAATTGGCACGATCATTCCTAAACTGGCGATTAAGGAGATTGTTGTAAAAACCTCTTTATATATCCACACCATACTGCTCGGGGCAATTGAATCATTGTAGAAATTCATCGCCACTTCAAAGAAATCAATCATCGCTGTATTTGCCTTTGTATCATAAGGCTGAAACGCATGAATGACTTTGGTGTTAAAAACTTGCCGCATATTCTTTAAATTGGGATTACCGTATATTCTTCCAATTTCCACTTGCTCCGAATTTGGAATCGTCGGTAACCCGGCTTTTTCTAATCCCGAATTAACAAAAGTATGCGATTCAACTGCCCAAGACATATCCGATTTGCTATAACCGGCCGGGGCATCCGGATTCTCTTGATTCCGAAACGCTCCTTCATCATAAAGGGCATAATCCATTCCCATATTGGATTTGGAGTAGGCAATCGAGGAATTAATCGAAATTACATAACCGGATATATAAACCGAATTAACTTTCGAAACCCCGTTGTTGTTAACTGCTTCCTGACCAAAATGGACGGCCGCTTGATAGGCGGCATTACCCCCGGCGGAATGACCGGTAACGCCAATTTTCGTTTTGTCGATAAATGGATATACTTCGCTGTTATCATAGATGTAATCAATCAAATCAAAAGAACCATATCCTTCAATCGTTGCTATGGCGGAGCCTTGCGTCCCTTTCGAAGAGGTTGAGTCGCCCTGTGAGTAGGGATCAATATTGATGACTACATAGCCGCGGCGGGCAAATTCAATGGCTAGATGTCCCTGGGTCTCCCGTGACCGTTGAAAGCCGGGAATAATGACGATTAAAGGCGCCTTATTATCTTCTGTTGCGGTCTTCGGCGTATACATATCGTAGGCCACGACCTGACTGTCCCGAGCTTCAAAATAAACTGTGTTAACCTTAACTGATCCCCAATTGCTTTGGATCATACTGGCAAAAAAGGATGAAATAAAAATGATAACCAAAAGAATAGTTGTCCATATTCCCGGTTTTCCCATCTTATTTAAAAACTTTTTTACGGGATGTTTCGTATTTATATTATTTTCCATGTAAGCGCTCCCTCAAACTAATTATATTCAAGCGAAAATAAAAAGCGCCCTCTTTTACAAAAAAAGGCGTTTTTCATTCTTATAGTGTATAAATTTTATTTATAACTGCTTTTTGAAAGCTTTAAGATATTTGATGAATTCTATAGCTCCGCTATGAAGCGTGGCATTCTTTTGCCAAATAAGACCGATGGTTAATTTCAACGGCTCCTGCAAAGGGATGCCGATAATCGAATTATCATCTTGATCAATCAATTCTTTCATCAAAAAGGCCCCTCCGGCATTTGCTTTGACAAAGTTTCGGATAACCGATAATTGCGAGGAGACAAGAATGATGTTCAGACTCTTGTTGAAGTCAGCAAACATATTATTGATGAGTTGATTTTGGTAGAATCCTTCCTTCATGAGAATAATCGGTTGGTCGATTATATCTTGAACGGTCAAGACAGCCTGCTTGGCCATCGGATTATCCTTTGAAACACAGAATAAAAATTCACTTTCCAAAATGACTTCTTTCTTATAGTGTTCATTATGCGTATCATTAAGAATCGAAAAACCAATATCGAGGGTTTTATTCTGAATTTTCTTCCGGATGCTCAATGAACCTTCTTCCCAAATTTCAAACTTGGCATCGGGATGCTCCTGCATAAAGCCACTGTATATTTTGGGAAATAGGAATGAGCCTATCATGGGGGGAACACCGATTCGAATCGTATATTTTTGTTTGGATAAGCCATCGAGATCTTTCTCAAGTTCCGATGTCGCTTCAATTATAGACTTAGCTTTTTCGTAGAAAAACTCCCCTTCATTTGTCAAGGTAAGCCCGTGGTTTGTTCGATTAAATAATTGAAGATTGAACTCTTTCTCCAATTGATTTATCGCATTAGTGAGCGCTGGTTGCGTAATGAAGAGTTGCTTGCTGGCAAGATTAAGTGAACCATTGTCGCATACAGCAATAAAGTATTTCATCTGTAAAAAGGTCATATGCAATTTCCTTTCAACGACTTTCTTCCATGATTGACGAAAAAAGTCGATTACTTCACAATCTTTTTAGCACAAAGGAAAACATAAAAAAAGGATTTTAAGTCAGCAGACATATATAACTTTATTCTAAAGTTAAAAACAGACAAACAAATTATTTCTTTTCAAGAAGAAAGAACTTGGCCCTCATTGTTTCATATCCAAAGCCATTAGGTGAAAAAGTATCATCATTCTTGCTTTTGTCACTGCTGCTGGGAAAGGTCATTACCGCTAATTTTGTTCCAAATGAATGGGCATATATGCGAAATGTTTTCCAAGTCAAAAAACCAATTTGAAATTGTTTGGTGCCATTATTATCATAAATTGTCAGCTGCCCGAAATCATTTATCGTAATAAAGAAAATATTTCCGTTTACCTCGATAACCCGAACCATCTTATACTCCGCTTTGCCATTGCCAAAAGGTAATTTTCTCTCCGTAAGTTCACCATTTTCAATTTGAAAATATTTTATTTCATCGGCATAACTTTTTAAAGAAACAGTAATGATATGAAAAACATTATCAATTTGGGCAAAACTGCTGTTTTCAACAAAATGGGTATTATTGATAAAATCGGCATTGGGATGATCCCGATAATCTACAATCATTTTTTCTGCCCAAATGCCTTCATTATAAGAAAACATTTTTGTATAAAAGTACATTGAATTTGGGTGTTCTAGATCGGAATAATCCTCTTCGACCAAAACATCAAATTTGCTAAGACTACTCATTTCAACATAAGCATACATCATTCCATCTTCTAAACCGGTATATGTCATATGTGACCATAATGCTTGGTTGACATCAAAAAAATATACCTCAATTTTCTTGTCATATGTTCCATAGACAAAAGCGATATTACCATCTCTATCCATGTCCACGCCCGCCCGAATTTGGCCATTTTCAAAATAATCAGGACGAATTATTTCTTCAACTCGGTTGAGAGTTATCCGCTTTGTCACAGGTTCAAAATCATAGACGTACATCATGGTATAGTTTTGCATCGCCGAGTTGGACCAAGGACTATCTAGACCATGTTCTCCTTTGGGAGCAATCGCAAAATAATATACCAAGTTACGAGTTTCATCCGTTATGACATTAGGAGCATTTCTCGTCGGTATATTTTCCTGAAATGTGATAAATTTCGTTCCATCAAAATAGTTGAGACTCGCCGTATTGGGATGCTCTTCACTCTCCGGGAAAGAAAAATAGTTTTCATTGTGGAGTTCGGAAGAAAAAACAGTACTGCCAATACTCGCCATTTTTTTCTGGTTATGCCCCCACCAAGAGCCATTCATTGAAGCTTCACTCTTATGAATAGTGACATTAGATTCTAAACTAAATCCAGTTTGATTTAGCGGCATTGCATTTATGAGCCCGTATGTACTCATTGCCGTAATCCCAACGACCAAAATAAATATTCCGAAAACACCTAGTATCGTCCAGATAATTCTCTTGCGTTTATTTTTCATTTTGTCACCAGTATCTAAATAATATCATAAAAAAATAAAGTATTATACTTGTTGATAAACGCTTATAAATTAATTTTTAGGGAGCTTTTGATACTCTTTTATACAAAGCAAAAGCCCCAAGAATTTTATGTTTTCTTGGGGCTTTGCACTTTATTGTATGATTACCCAGTAATCAAGCACTCATTTTGGTGCTCTGAACAGGAATCGAACCTGCACGGGTTTCCCCACTAGATCCTAAGTCTAGCGCGTCTGCCAGTTCCGCCATCAGAGCATAGGGCTGAAAATAGACCACCTTATTCAGCGGGTTTAATTATAGCGATATTCTTCTAACATATCAACAATCTATAAAAAAAATACCCCGCTTCTATCAGTAATAGATTTGGGGTATCATTTTTAAAGGCTTTTAAAAGATAGGCACAACCGCGTCACCGAAGGTATCAACGATAAAGTCTCTGATGGCTTCGCTGGTCAAAACGTCCGCCAAAGCCTTAATCGCGGGATGATTTTGATTGCCATCTCTTACGACCAGTAAGTTGGCATAAGTTGTTGCCGCTAATGAATCATTACTTTCCAAAACAAGCGCGGAAGGAAGGTGGGCGGCCAAGGCGTAATTGCCGTTGACAACCGCAAAATCAACATCCTGAAGAGCATTGGTTATTTGAGCGGCCGCCAATTCCACAATGTCGAGATTGAGTGGATTATCGATAATATCTAATTTTGTAGCCTCTAGTCCGACTCCCTGTCTCAAAGTAATCAACCCTTGAGCTTCAAGTAGAAGCAAAGACCGGGCCTCATTCGTCGTGTCATTGGGCACGGCAATTGTATCGCCGCTTTCAACACTTCCAAGATCACTCTTTGCTCCAGCATATATGCCGAGTGGCTCATAATGAACCGCTACCACTGATACGAGGTGCGTCTTATTGTTTCTATTGAAATCTTCAAGGTAAGGCAAGTGTTGGAAGTAATTGGCCGCAACCTCTCCTGATTCGGTAGCTAAGTTCGGAAGCACATAGTCAGTGAAGACATTTATATTAACCGTGTAACCCTCTTCTTCCAAAATTTCAGCGGCTCTCTCCATAATTACTCCATGAGGGGTTGGAGATACCGCTACTGTAATTTCTGTTTGACCGTCTTTTAGCAGATAATCTCTTCCTCCGCAGGAAGTTAGAGTAAGCGGTAATAATAAAGCAAATAAAACAGTTTTTTTCATACTTTTTTCCTTTCAATTTTATTGATGGCGATGGTCATATTTTTTATTGATCCACAGCCCAGTATTTTGAAAAACAATGACGATGATGACCAATAGCACAACCGTAACCAACATAATAAGTTTATCATACCGATAGAACCCATAGTTGATGGCTATCGCTCCTAAACCACCGCCGCCGACAAATCCTGCCATCGCCGAATAGCCAAGAATGGTAGTAAGCGCAATCGTCGCTCCCAAGATTAAACTTGGCATCGCCTCTTTTAAATAAACGTGAACTATTATTTGCCAGGGACTTGCTCCCATAGCTTCGGCTGCTTCAATCACACCATGTTCCACTTCATCAAGCGACTGCTCCACCAGGCGAGCAATAAAAGGTATTGCGGCCACCGTAAGCGGAACAATCGTCGCACTGGCACCGATAGCTGTCCCGACGACTAGTCGGGTTAATGGTATAATCGCCACCATTAAGATCAAAAAGGGAACAGAACGCCCGACGTTAATAATAACATCCAACACGCGATAGAGGGCTTTATTAGGATAGAGTCCTTTTTTGCCGTTGGTCAAAGTCAGTATAATTCCTAAGGGAAGTCCAATCAAATAACTGGCTAGAGTCGAAACAATCGTCATGTATAGCGATTCGAGAATACCATTGCCAATTAAATTAATTATTTTTGGATCCATATGTTTCCTCCTTGATGAAGTGAATCTTCCGTTCATTTAGAAAATCGGCGATCTTTTTTTGGTCGTCTTTGATGTCAAAAGTTAAAACCATCTCTCCATACGCCCCATCATGCAACGTTTTGATATCGGCACTATAGATGTTGGGGTGGACGCCCACCTCTCGGGCCAAGGTGGCGATTAATGGCTCTTGCAGGATATCCCCATGAAAAACCAAACGCCAAAATGGTTCGTTGCGAGGAAGCATATCCGCTTGATGCTTGAGAATAATCTTTTGGGCCGCCGCTGATTTTGGTGAGTAAAATATATCCTTTACTGGACCCTCCTCTACAATTTGACCTTGATCGATTATCGCCACTCGATCTCCGATAGCTTCAATCACTTCCATTTGATGGGTAATGATTACCACCGAAATGCCTGTTTGCTCGTTTATTGAACGAATAAGGCTAAGAATTTCGCCAGTGGTAGCTGGGTCAAGAGCGCTGGTAGGCTCATCGCATAACAATACACTCGGATAGTTGGACAGGGCGCGCGCGATGGCTACACGTTGCTTTTGTCCGCCGCTTAATTCGCTCGGATAACGATCAGCCTTATCCTCTAATCCGACCAACTTGAGCAGGTCGCGGACTCGAGTATGACGCTCATTTTTCCGTACGTGCTTAAGCACGAGAGGAAAGGCGATATTCTCCGCGACCGTCTTTTGATTAAGCAAGTTAAAGCCTTGGAAAATCATGCCTATTCGCTTACGTGCTTCCCGTAATTTTCCCTTTGTTAAATCGCGTAAATTAATCCCTTCAAAACAGACTTCTCCTTTGTCCGGTCGCTCCAGTAAATTTAGGCAGCGAATGAGTGTCGACTTACCCGCTCCGCTGGCCCCAATAACACCATAGATTTCACCTTTTTCTATGCTGAAAGAGACATCGTTAAGCACTACTAAGCGCCCGCTTCCGTCGGCAAAACTTTTGGTCAGATGTTTTACTTCTAATACTGGCATGCGCACCTCTGCGAGTATAAAAAAACACTCGCCCTCCATAAGGACGAGTGTTAAATTCTCGTGGTACCACCTTATTTTATCCGCAGCTTACACTACGAACCTCAATGAATACTATCATATTCCGATGCTATAACGGGCACTCCCGAGAAAAGTTACTGCTTTCACTTCTCTAGCTCCTAGGCCATGTTCGTTAGTTCTCTCAATATCCTCTTACACCGAATGAGGACTCTCTAGAAAAGATTAAACTAATTACTCTTCCTATTCGTCGCTTCTATAGTTTTCATTATACAAAAAACTTTTTGTGGTGCAATAAGAAAACGAAAAAATTATTTTGTAAGCGTTATCGATATTTATTGCTGTTATTTTTAAAAAAGCATATTAGATAAAAAAAAGTCCCCGGACAATTCTGTCTAAGGACTTATAAATCAACTTATTTCTTTACGAACATTCCCGCCGGCTTTTCCGCAAGATTAATAATTATATTCTTCGTTTGGCTGTAGTGATCGAGAGCCACTTTAGCCGTCTCGCGGCCAACTCCTGATTCTTTATAACCGCCAAACGGAGCTCCGGCTGGGAATGAATTATAGGTATTAACCCACATCCTTCCGGTTCTTACACTCCTAGCGACTTTGAGCGCGGTATTAATATCGCGCGTAAATACCCCACCCGCTAGTCCATAGTCACTATCGTTGGCAATGGCAATTGCTTCATCGATGTCCTTAAAAGGAATAACCACACCTACGGGACCGAATATCTCTTCCTGAGCCACGCGCATTGAGTTCTTGACGTCAACCAAAAGTGTCGGTTCCATAAAGAAGCCTTTAGCCGCTTCACCTTCCGTATAACGATGTCCGCCGACCAAAACACGGGCTCCTTCTTTTTGACCAATGTCAACATAACCAAGAATCTTGTTTAGTTGCCGTTCGTCAACTTGAGCTCCCATCTGCGTATTTGCGTCGAGGGGATTGCCAACTTTAACCTTCTTAAAGGCTTCGGCAAGACGATTTACAAATTCGTCATATATATCTTGATGAACAAGAATTCTTGAGCCGGCTGAACAAACTTGACCTTGATTGAAAAGAATGCCCATTTGTGCTCCCTCTAAGGCCATGTCCAAATCGGCGTCTGGGAAGAAAATATTTGCCGATTTTCCACCCAATTCCAAAGTGGAAGGGATGATTTTTTCCGCCGCGGCTAAACCGATTCCTCTTCCAACTTCAGTCGAACCGGTGAAAGCTAACTTATCAAGGCCGGCATGATGCACTAAATAGTCGCCACTCTTTGAGCCTTTGCCGGTAATAACATTTATAACTCCATTGGGAATAACTTCGCGAATTAATTCCATAAGTTTTAAAACACTCAACGAAGTCGTTGAAGATGGTTTTAATATTGAAACATCACCCGCCGCAATAAGAGGGGCAAGTTTCCATGCCGCCATCAAAAACGGAAAGTTCCAGGGGATAATTTGCCCGACAACTCCGACTGGTTCTCTTAAAATAACATTCATCGTATTGTTGTCAAGCATGGTTGCCACCCCTTCATCCGCACGAGTGACCGCCGCATAATAGCGGAAATGATCGGCAGCTAAAGGTATATCGGCATTCATAGTTTCACGAATCGGTTTCCCATTATCCATCGTCTCAATGGTGGCGAGTAATTCGCGGTTTGCATCGATTATATCGGCAATCTTATTTAGAATTGTCGCCCGTTCAACCGGAGTGGTCTTACTCCAGGTTTTGAACGCCTCCTGCGCGGCTTTCACCGCCAGGTCGACATCTTCATTACTGGCATCGGCTATCGAGGTTAAATATTCCCCATTCGCCGGATTGTAGACTTTAATTAAAGCTTTGTCGCTGGCATCCTGCCATTTACCATTAATAAACAGTTGATATTGATTTTTAAATTTTACTTCCATTACTTTTTACCTCCTGTGGTATAAGCACACTTTAATTTTATGAAGGTGATGTCGTTTGCGCAAATCAAATGCTTAAAGACGCTCGCCCTCTCATTTTTTCTTTTCTGATCTTAATTTGTCAATCATGCTTTACTATGCTAAAATACTGCCGAAGTTAAAGAACCGGTAGAGATTATCTAAAAGGCTTTATTCGTTTTATCGCAAGGTAAGGAGGAAAAAGCCATGAACATTTCTCTTCGGCTGGAAGTTAAAAAAAGCGATGCCATAGATATAATTCGCTGGTTAGAAAACAAAAATATCACTCAATATTTGAATGAAGATATTAATTCTATTTACTCGCTAAACCGCATTATCGAAAGTGGTCAAAGCGATCTTTTGACCTACTATTTAAATCAGGATGGGCGCTTTTTTCTTATTGATGAAAAAAACTTGGGCTGCATCGGGTTTTTAAATCTTTTTACCATTCATCATCGGCACACTTATGAAATCGTTATCGCCATTGGTGAGGAAAAGAATTGGGGTAAACAATATGGGAAAGAAGCAATTAAAATGATTATGCGCGAAACTTTCCTAACCTGGCGAATCGAACGATTGGTAGCCAAAGTGAAGAAGAAAAATGAGCGTTCCGTTAATATGTTTGAGCATCTTCACTTCTATAAAATAAAAGAAACGGAAAACTACTTTTACTACTCTATCAACAGTATTGAGTATTTAAAAAGTTTGAAGTAAAAAATGTTGTTCTTTTTATTTTTGCCCTTATAAAGGGTGGAAACGATTCCTAGTTTCTTATTTAGAAGCGGTTTTTGCTAAACAAATAATGCAACGTTGCCAATATCAAGTGATCGGTAAATAAAATAATCCTCGGTCATATGTTTTTAATTGATTAATAATTGTCGTTAAGCGGTTTTATTTGATGCCTTTGTTTTTGATGTTGTAAATTCGCGCCAAATATGCGATTCCAAAAAAGAAGGCAAACAAGGCGAGGATATATGCAATCATCCATAAACCGACTTTATCATAATCCATAAAGAAATAGGGGAATCGCGTAGTTTCCCCTCCGGAATATTGATAGGTGAAAATATTTCCAAAACCGACAATAAATGAAAATACGAGATAAATAAAAGGGAAGGATAATGACAGCAGCAGATCCGATTTTGTAACTGACCCTTTTAATGAGAAAAAGAGATATTCGCCTATCATCAAAATGGGCACGATGGCATGAACCACGATATTTAAAAAATTATAGGCCACATCGGGAGCAATATAGGGAACCAGCATCACCCAGTAAACAAGCATTGTTACCGTAATCCAAATCGCTGCTAGAAATGTGATTCTGGTTAAAGACGGACTCGACTGATAATTGTCTTGTCGATAGTGTTTGAGAGTATAAATCAGAAGGGCGGTAAAAACTACCGCGCAGATAATATTACTCTGATTAGTATAATAAAGGAGCATATTGCCGCGCAGTTTTCCTTCAAAAATGCCCAGGCTAATTATTATCCCCAGCCAACTAATTATGACTTCAGCAAACCTTACAATAAGTATAATTTGTTTCTTTGCCATTTTACTGTTTTCCTTGTTGTTGATTATGTGTTTTGTCTATGAATTATCCGGCACTTTAACTACTTATAATTGTATCTAAAAGCGTCATTGCTTGTAAATAAGACTTTATTCATAATTATTTGTTGATAATCGCTAGACCAAGGAACTATTTGTAATCAATAAAAAACTATTTTTTGATTGGGAACGACAGTTATTATGAAAGTTTATATTTAAACGCGAACCATAACTGTTTAAAATATTCTATTTTCATTTTTCTCATACAAAGCAAAATGTCCCTTTTAAGGCGACTTATTTGGCAAATAATGCCATAAGAGAACAAATAAACTTACACTTTTTGAGGAAACACTTAAAAGTGTCCCATTGTCCCTAAACATATCCTTTAGAGGACATGATGGGAAAGCATGACTTATTATTTGGATAATCAGTACCGACATATGTGCTTTCCATCCATGAGTTTTTCAGTAATAATATGCGTAAATTATTCTAAATTTTACCTACAGGCAATAATTAAAGTAAAAAAGACCCACAAGGAGTCTTTAATGCTATCTATGGTGCCGACGATCGGAATCGAACCAACAACCTATTGATTACAAATCAATTGCTCTGCCAATTGAGCTACGTCGGCGAATGGTGGGCACTAAGGGTTTCGAACCCCCGACCTCTTCCGTGTGAAGGAAGCGCTCTCCCACTGAGCTAAGTGCCCTTAACTCGCTTAATTAATATAGCAAAAGAGGGTGCGCTTTTCAACAAATATCGGTAAGGATTATTAACTAGGCAACCATTTCAACGTCATTTTTAAAATCGGTCGTTAGATTGACTGCCCAATTACTCTTTTTAAGTAAAATCAGACCGACTGCCGACTTCAATAAATCAACTGATTGAACAAGGACATAAATCCACACCAAAGGTAGGGGTGTAAATAAGACGATAAGCCATGTCATCGGGACGGTAATGATCCACATAGAGAAAGAATCAAGTAAAAGGATCAATCGTGTTTTGCCTCCCGTTCGAAGAATGACAAAGCAACAAACCGCGATTGCAAAAATAGGAATAAAGCAGCCATAGACGATCAATAACTGGCTAGCCAGAGCCTTCTGCTCGGGCGTTACTTCATCAAATAGAAGAGGAATAACCCCAGAGAAAATAATGAATAAAGCGCCGATTATTAATCCGATAACCACACCCAAAAATATCAATTTATAGGCATTATTCTTGGCTTCTTCAACATCTCCTTGCCCTAATGTATTCCCGACCATAACCGATATTCCAACCGACAGGCCCAAAAAGACAATTGAGAAAAGGTTGCTCATCGTTGAAATCACGCTTAGGGCGCTTAATACATTGCTTCTTTGAGCATAGGCTAGAGATAGAATAATCATACCGACCGCCCAAAGGACTTCATTGAGTAAAAGGGGGGCTGTCTTCTTGCTTACCCGCGTCAATATCGGCTTTGATATATGAAAGGAAGTCCATACTGTTTTAAAAGAAAATATCTTTTCCTTCTGCGCCAATAGTAAAGTGGCAACTAACTCCAAGGCTCGCGCCGCCAATGTGGCAATCGCCGCCCCATAAACACCGAGTGATAAAACATACATAAATATGTAATTGCCGACAATATTGACTACCAGAGCGACTGCACTGGCAATCATCGGATAATGGGTTTTCCCAATCTCACGAAAACTAGTGGCATAAGCCACTGTAAAGGCATATGGTACATAGGACAAATATATAATAGGTGCATACTTTAACGCATCCAGCATCACTAGGTCGCGCGCATCATCATTACGGGCGTAAAAGCCGATTAAGTAACGGCCAAAAATAAAACATAAAGGAATTATTATCGCTAGACCGATGATGCCGATGATAAGCTTATAGCGATGGGCTTCCTCCAAGCGAGGATAGTCTTTGCTGCCATAAAATTGTTGAATGTAAATGCCCGCACCAGCCACTAAGCCCCCGGCAATAACGAAATAAAGAAAACTGATCTGGTTGACAGCATATACTGCAGAAACGGCATTATTGCTAAGTCCACTGACCATCATTGTGTCGACCAAACTCACGACAAAAGTTATCAATTGTTGGACCATTGCTGGCACCGCCACTTGAAAGAATCGTTTTATAAAGACGCGGTTGGGTAAAAATTTTCTCATAGTTTTTTCAAAATAAAACCCAGAGAAGTGGACATCTCTGGGCAAATTTCAAATGGTGGGCCTTAATAGACTTGAACTATCGACCTCACCCTTATCAGGGGTGCGCTCTAACCAACTGAGCTAAAGGCCCGCATTCGCACGCTTGCGCGCTTTAATAATATAATATAGACACTTACAAAATGCAAGGAAAAATAACCCTTATCCTGAAACTTTTCCGGTTTTAATTTACGAAAAAAGACGAGCCCGATAATCAAGCTCGTCAATTTATGGTTCAGTCTTTATTTTTTGATGGGTACCGGGTTTTCTTCGCATAGTGCGTATGAAGTAAAATATGAGCCAACTCACTGTTGGGCGCGCCTAAATAGTCACGATAAAGCGCCTTAACTTCTTCGTTTTCGTGCGACTTTCGATGTGGCATATTCGCATCTTGCCGGTATAAGACTTTCGCTCTCAATTCGGCCGGATTAATCTCGTCGCGTCGGATACTGCTTACTATTGGCTGTCCTCCCCCGTTAACACAGCCTCCCGGACAGGCCATAATTTCAATGAAATGATATGTCTTTTCCTTGTTTTGCACGCGTTTTAGAAGTTCTTCCGCTTTGCCAATTGAATGGGCAATTGCATAATTGATTGTTAACGGCTGCCCCTTCATATCAATAGTGACCGAGCCCTCTTTAACCCCTTGTAAATCGCGGCAGTCTTGATACTCAATCGCTTGCAAATTCTGACCGGTTAATATGTCCGCTGCCGTTCTTAAAGCCGCTTCCATTACACCACCGGTTGCCCCAAATATAACCCCGGCTCCGCTATATTCACTGAGAAGCGGATCGGGTTTTCTCTTTGGAAGCGCCAGTAGGTTCATACCCGCTCGTTTAATTAAACGCCCTAGTTCGCGCGTGGTTAAGACATAATCAACATCGGCGAGGCCTAAGTCGTTTTTCATTTCACTACGTCGCGCTTCAGCCTTTTTCGCCGTGCAGGGCATAATGGAAACGGAAACAATTTTCTTCGGATCAAGTTGCATTTTATCGGCATAATAACTCTTTATAACCGCCCCCATCATCTGTTGAGGACTCTTACATGAAGAAATGTTTTTCAAAAGTTCCGGATGCTTGAATTCCGCAAAACGAATCCATCCGGGCGAACAGGAAGTTATAAGCGGTAACGGACCTTTGGTCGTGATCCGATTAATGAGTTCCGTCGCCTCTTCCATGATAGTTAAATCTGCCGCAAATGTCGTATCGAAAACGCGGGCAAATCCAAGCCGATGAAGTGCGGTATATAATTCTCCGGTCACATCGGATCCAATCGGTAGTCCAAAGCATTCCCCCAAGGCCGCCCGTACCGCGGGAGCAACTTGAACTACGACATGTTGGTCTTTATTCTCCAGCGCTTCTAACACGGCATCGATGTCATCTTTTTCTTTTAAGGCCGCTACCGGACACGCTTCGACACATTGGCCGCAAAGAAGACAGTCAACTTCATTTAGAGAATACTCATAAGCGGGGCCAATTTCGCTTTTAAATCCCCGTTTGGTATAAGCCAAAACTCCCATGCTTTGGATTTTTTGACAAGTGCTTACGCAGCGGCCGCAAAGAATGCACTTTGATGTGTCGCGAACGATAGAAGGCGAAAAATTATCGATGGTTATCGGGCGATGTTCGCCTTCAAAACGAATTTTGTCGACACCCATTTTTTCACATAAATTTTGCAATTCACAATTGCCACTTCGCGCACAGCTTACACACTCCCGATTGTGATTGGCAAGAATTAACTCTAGATTCATCTTAACGGCTTCCCGAACGCGCTTAGTATTGGTACGGATATTCATTCCTTCCGCCACTTCCAGGGCACATGATGCGGGTAAGCCCCGCATCGGCCGTCCATTTATATCTGCTTCAACCACGCACATCCGACAATTGGCGGTTTCATTAATTCCCTTTAAAAAACAAAGGGTCGGAATATCGTAACCCGCTCTTCTGGCCGCTTCTAAAACTTTTTCCCCGCGTTTTGCGATGACGGGCTCACCATTGATAGTGATATTTACAATGTTTTCTTCCATGATGATTTCTCCTATTTAACGACGATGGCATGGAAGGCACAGCCTTCAAAACATGCCCCACAGCGAATACAAAGGTCGGGATCAATATGATGCTTGGCTAGAGGTTTGCCGGTAATTGCATGCACCGGGCAATAACGGACACACTTGGTACATCCGCGGCAATCATCCGTGATTTCGTAGCCTAAAAGTTTTTTACAGACGTGCGCTGGACACCGTTTGTCGACGATGTGAGCCAAATATTCGTCTTTAAAATTTTCCAAAGTTGAAAGAACCGGATTGGGAGCCGTTTGTCCAAGGGCGCAAAGAGCCGTGTCCTTTAAATGCTGACCTAAATCTTCCAAAAGATTAATATCGCTAAGTTTGCCTTTTCCTTCGCTGATGCGGGTAACTATCTCCAATAGACGCTTCGTTCCCTCGCGGCAAGGTGTACATTTTCCGCAACTTTCACTTACGGTAAAATCAAGGTAAAAACGGGCGATGTCAACCATACAGTTATCTTCGTCCATAACAATCATTCCACCGCTTCCCATCATTGAACCGATAGAAGTTAAATTGTCAAAATCAATCGGTAAATCCAAGTATTTCGTGGTGATGCATCCTCCGGACGGCCCTCCTGTTTGGATGGCCTTTAGTTCTTTGCCATTGGGACACCCTCCGCCAATATCATAGATAATTTCGCGCAACGTAATCCCCATTGGCACTTCCACTAAACCCGTATTGGTTATTTTTCCTCCTAGAGCGAACACTTTTGTTCCTGGAGACTTCTGCGTCCCCATCGCGGTAAACCACGAGGCTCCTTTTAGAATAATCTGTGCCACGTTGCCTAAAGTTTCGACATTGTTAATAATTGTTGGCTTGTTAAACAGACCACTGTGGGCGGGGAAAGGTGGCTTATTGCGGGGCATGCCCCGCTTACCTTCCACTGAAGCAATTAAGGCCGTTTCCTCACCGCAGACAAAAGCCCCGGCTCCCAACCGAATATCAATATTGAAATCAAAGCCGCTGCCGAGGATATTCTTTCCCAGTAATCCCATGTTTTTGGCCTGATCAAGAGCAATATTAAGCCGCTTAACCGCAACTGGATACTCCGCTCGCACATAAATATATCCCTGATGGGCGCCGATGGCATACCCAGCGATTATCATTGCTTCAATAACTGAATGGGGGTCGCCCTCGAGAAGCGAACGATCCATGAAAGCGCCCGGATCCCCCTCGTCGGCGTTACAGATAAAATACTTTTCGTCACCTGGTTCTTGATAGGCAAATTTCCATTTAACACCGGTCGGAAATCCTGCGCCCCCTCTTCCTCTTAAACCTGAGGCCATGATGATATCGATAACTTCTAACCGTTTTAGTTCTAACAGTGATTTAGCCAGGGCAAAATACCCATCCATCGCAATATATTCATTGATGTCTTCCGGGTTAATCAAACCACAATTATGCATAACAACGCGCTTTTGTTTCGCATAAAAAGGTAGATGCGTAATGTCTAAATCAACCTTTAAATCGCGAATTAATGGTTCGCTCGCCGGGATGTCATCCATTTCCATTTCGCTTTCGTCAAGGGAGGAAAGGGCAATGTTTGTCTTATCCAAACTTAGCTCTTCTTCAAAGGCTTTCGCCATTTGGTAGCCTTGGAGAGTATACTCATAAATCGGTTTGTGACCAGCAAAATGGCTCTTCACTACTTGTACACCTTTTTCCGGCGTCATGAATATGTAAGAGATTTTTTCCTCTCCGGGGCAAAAAACTTCAACAATCGGCTCATATGTGCAGGAACCGATACATCCGGTTACTTCAATATCCACATTGGTCAATCCTAGACTCTCGACCTCTTTTTTCATTGATTGATAGACGTAGTTTGCCCCGGCCGAAAGTCCGCAGGTCGCCATTCCAACGACAACCCGGTAGTGGTTGCCGGCATTCATTTTGGCTAAAGTTGCGGTTTTTATCGCCAATAAATCCGTGCGATTCATTATTTTACTCATTGACTTCTTCCTCCCGATATTTATCAAGAATGCCCGGTATTTTCTCTAAATCGACTAGATTAGCATACACTTGCTCATCAATCATCATCACCGGAGCCAGCCCACAGCAGCCTAAGCAACGGGCATTTTCTAAAGTAAAAAGCCCGTCTTCGGTGGTTTCCCCGACTTCAATTTTTAAAATATCCCTAACCTTATCTAGCACCTTCTGAGCTCCGCGTACATAGCAGGCGGTTCCCAAGCAGATAGAGATTGTGTGCTTCCCGCGTTTAGTTAAGGTGAATTGACTATAGAAAGTTGCCACCCCATAGAGTTCACTTAACGGAACATGCTTGTAGTCACTTATGTGCTTTAAGACTTCAATCGGCAGAAAGCCAAAAATGCCTTGCGCTTTTTGAAGAACAATTAGATTTGTCCCTTCCTCGTC
Source organism: Bacilli bacterium (assembly GCA_035326105.1). Lineage (NCBI taxonomy): Bacteria > Bacillati > Bacillota > Bacilli > Bacilli bacterium. The sequence goes on along the minus strand of DAOKYO010000001.1, from coordinate 702,054 downwards.
ACTAATGGAATCAATATAATGATCAAGGTCTTTAAACCGGGGATCATTGTCCGCAATAATCGAATTATTTTTTGCCATAAAAAAAGCTCCCTAATATCTACTAATAGCATAATATTTGGAGAGTTTTTTTCAAGGTATTTTGATACCGATTTACTTTATTTTTTTATTTTCGTTTGGCTTTTTTGCCGCTTTTCATAGTTTAGTCGTCTATATTATCCATCGATTTTTTCTTTCGTTATTTTTTTACCGCTATCGATATACGCGGACATGAAATAAAATACTGTCGCCAACAGCGAAACCGCCACACAAAAGATGACCATCCAAGTGATGCTTTTCTCAATTAATAAGCCGATCAAGACTGAACCAGCAAACCAGGCAATGCCATATAGCCCCTCGAAAAGTCCGTACCCCCAAGCCCTTCTTGCTTTTGGAACAATCGTTGCCACTGCCGCCTTTAACACACTTTCGTTCGCGCCCATTATCAGTCCCCAGATGGCAACACCGGCAGCCACTGATCCTAAACTATGGGTGAGAAAAATTAGGGGTGTCAGCAAAACTCCAAGTAAAGAAACATAGGGTAAAAGACGAATGCCAAATCGGTCAAAAAGAAGGCCAAAAATAAACGCGCCCACTGCGTCTATTAACATGGCAAAGGCATAAGCCAAAGGTAAATATTCGGCGGACAGATATCCTTGGTCGCTGATATATGCACTAATCAACGGAAAATCTAAAAAGGCGATTGCACTCAATAAAGAGGCCACAATATAAATAATGAATACTTGTTTATTTTTGCCGGCAAGTTGCTCTTCACTATTTACTTCTTCCGCCGTCTCATAATCCTCCGGCTTCGGATATTTGATTCGGGCGATAAAAAGAAAAATTAAACATAGTATTGCCGGAATAAGCAAAAAGAGAAAACTAAGACGATACCCGGTCAAAGTATCTTCGTTTTTTGACAAAAGAAGCACTCCTGTCAGCATAACCGGGCCTAAAAATGCGCCTATTTGATCCAGAACTTCCAGCATGGCGAAACTTTTGCCGACTCCCATTTTATGTGAAACAAAGCTCACCATCGTATTTTTAGCCGGCTTTCTTATCGCCTTGCCGATACGCTCAGCGATAATCAAGGCACCCGCCCAAATGTAGCCTCCCGGCATTACCAGGGCCAGTGCTGGGATCGCCAGCATATTAATCGCGTAACCAATAAAGGTCATCAGCCAATATTTTTTTGTCCGCGAGGCAATGTAGCCTGTAACAAAGATAAGCGAAGATCCTAAAAACTCTCCAAGCCCTGATATAAGCGATATCGAAAAGTATGAGGCTCCGTTTAATCTTAAAAAATCACCATAAATGCTCTTTGCCCCCTCATGGGTCATATCGCTTAGAAGGCTGACAATTCCCATTATAAGGATAAAAAATAGGGCTGTACGCGTCGCTGAATTAATCTTTGCTTTTTTCATATTGTTACCTTCGAAATTATAAGTCTTCTACCAAAAATAAAAAAGGCCTTCTCGTAAAGAAAAGGCCTTGTGTCATCAATAACAATAAGCGATTAACGCTTGCTGAATTGTGGTGCCCGACGCGCAGCTTTAAGACCGTACTTTTTACGTTCTTTGCTCCGGGAATTCCGGGTTAACATACCAGCGACTTTTAAACTTGAGCGCTCGGCTCCGGCTTCAAGAAGAGCCCGGGCAATGCCAAGCCGAATCGCGCCAGCCTGTCCGGTAAATCCACCGCCAGTAACTGTGGCATCAACATCAAATTTATCAAGATTGTTGGTGAGAGTTAATGGTTGCTTCAAATCCATAACCAGCGTGGCATAAGGCATATATTGATCAACGGGACGACCATTGACGGTAATTTCACCTTTACCGGGAACTAAATAGACACGGGCGATTGACGATTTACGCCGACCGGTTCCGTAATATTGAACGGTTTTCTTTTTCGCGGCCATGATTATTTACCTCCTAAATAACGAAGTTCAAGAACTTCCGGTTGTTGAGCCTCATGCTTATGATCGGCTCCCCGATAAACAAAGAGTTTCTTCGCGACCTGACGACCTAAACGGCCTTTGGGAAGCATGCCCCAAACAGCCCGTTCTACCATTTCTTCTGGATAGTTAGCGATCATTTCCGCCGCTGAACGGGTCCGAAGATGGCCGAGGGTCTTACTGGCATTGAAATATTTTTTACCAGTTAATTTATCACCACTTAAGGCGACTTTTTCTGCGTTAATAACGATGACGTAATCACCGCAATCGACATTGGGAGTATAAGATGGCTTGTTTTTTCCCATTAAAACAAGGGCAAGTTCACTAGCTAGACGGCCGAGTGGTTTGTCGGTTGCATCGACGACATACCATTTACGAACGACTTCTAGCGGTTTTGCTAAAGTTGTTTGACGTTGCATATAATCCTCCTTACCAAACAGTACTCTTACCGGGACTACTATTAGGCAGATTGTGCCACTGACAAATATATATTTATTCTAAATATAAGTCAATCAAAATCTTTTATAAATGCGAATATTTGCTAAATTCGCCCTTATGCCTAAATTGAAAGGCAACTATTGCCCTTTTTTAATCCCTTGATATCGGCTATTCTTCACCGCTCATATCGACATTATGATAGACACCCTGAACATCCTGAACTTCATCCAGCATATCGAGAAGCTGCTGAAACTTAACCAGTTCATCGCCTTCGAGTTTAATCTTATCATTAGCTACCATTCTAATTTCCGCCATGTCAAAATCTTTGACTCCCATCGCGGTTAATTGGTCGCGGGCATGTGCAAATTCGGTGGGGGCAACTGAAACTTGAACAATCCCTTCGCTCTCGCTAACATCCCAAACGTCAACGTCATTGAGAATAAGTGTTTCTTCAACCTCATCCCGGTTAAAACCCTTAAAAGCAAAGACCCCGGTTTCCGTAAAGTTATAACCGACGGAAGCCAATTGTCCGCCCTTGCGGGTAATGGTCGTGCGAACATCAACCAACGCCCGATTAACGTTGTCGGTTAAAGTATCGATAATAAGATTGGATCCCCCCGGGCCCATCGCCTCATAGCGACCGGCAATATAGGCTTCTTGATCGCCCGCGCCGGAAGCCTTCTTGACCGCCCGATCAATAACGTCTTTCGTTACGCCTTGGCCTTTAAATTTTTCAATGGCGGAGCGAAGCGCTAAGTTAGAATCCGGATCGGGAATGCCCGATTTAGCCGCCATATAAATCTCTTTACTCGCCCGCATATAAAGAGCGGATTTTTTAGCAGCAGAGCCGGCCATCGCAGCGGCTCGAACCTCAAAATGTCTTCCCATAAATAAATACCTCTGTTCGAAATTAAGTTTTTATCTGTCATTTTGGCCGTCATAAAAAGACTTTGATGACAAATCTCAACAATATTTTAGCACTCGGGCATAATATCTACTAATATTTTCCACTACTTTTTGCTTTTTTTAGCGAACTGTCGGGTGAACATAATTCAAATCAAGGGCAAAAAAATCTCGAAGTTCGGCATAACTTTTTTCTAATTTAAAATCATTGGGACTATGCGCATCTACTCCGATTACCACTTTGGCTTTACTATCCGCCACCATTTGCCAAAATTCGATAACTGGATAGCGAAAACGCAGCTGATTGCCGTATTTTCTTTTGCCCACCCGCGGCCCACCAAAATTCAATTCCAGGGGGATATCGCATTCGATGGCCGAATCAATTATTGTCTGCGCTATATTCCGGGCAAAATCATCAAATTCCGGATAGACGCACATGAATAAATCCGGGTGGCATACATAACGGAATAATCCGCTTTTCATACCTTTGATTAAATCATCCCGATAATGGATTATTTCCTCTTTCATCCTTGATGATTGGTCATAAAAATAAGAAGCGGTATCCTTAGTGTCGGAATCGTAAAAACAATGTTGACCAAGAATAAAATATTCGATTCCCGGATAGGAATGAATTCTATTCAGTACATCTTCCAGTCCAATTAGATACTCGGCTTCAAATCCGATATGAATCTCAATTTGCGCGCGATACTTTTCTTTTAGTTTGCTCAGTGAATCAATATACTCATCAAGCATTGAAAAATCGCCTCGCATATGAGGATGGAAAATGTCGGGGAGGAATATATGGTCGCTGAATCCGAGAACTTTAATCCCTGCGGCTATGGCCGCTTGCACATATTCTTCGTCTTCACCAAAGGCATGACCACATCTCTTTGTGTGGGTATGAAGGCAATAATCCAAAGGCCTATCTCTCATAAAAAACCTCCACTAACACCAATCCTTGGGCCGGGGCTTTATATGATATGGGCCGGCGAATTCCGTCTTGAAGTGAATTTCTGATATCTTCAAGTTCAATTTTACCTTCGGCTAAGGCGATAAGAGTTCCTACCATCATTCGCACTTGATATTGCATAAAGCCATCAGCAAAAAAATCCAGCGTCAGAATTTTGTTTTCCGTGTTTATTCTTATATCTTTCACAAATCGATGAAAATTTCTTTCATCTTCCTTGCGTACGGTGTAATTGAAAAAATAATGGTCACCGATAAAAAGTTCCGCTCCCGCTTTCAGTTTATCAATGTCGAATGCTGGGGTACGTATTGTATAGGAAAAAAACCGATCAAAAGGATTTTCATCCTGCAGATTAATCCGGTAGCGATAATGCTTTCCGCTGGCGGAGTGACGTGCGTGAAAAGTTTCGGGAACAACTTCAAGGCTAATTATATGAATGCTTTTAGGAAGTAGCGAATTAAGCCCATTTCGCAAGACCGCAAGATCGAGTTCTTTATCGCTATCAAAATGCGCACACTGTCCGTAAGCATGGACACCAGCGTCTGTCCGGCCGGCACCGTATATCAGTGTCTTTTGATTGAGAATTTGACTGAGACAGTTCTCAATTGTCGCTTCGATTGTCGGTTTGCTTATCTGCCTCTGCCAGCCATAATAATCCGTCCCATCATAAGCAATTTTCATTAGATAGCGCATCAGAAAAGGCCTCGAACAACATTGATCAGGTCTTTGATTAAAAGATAAAAATCCACTTTTGCCACATCAAGATAGATAAAAGCGCCCAAGGTCGCCAAGGTCAAAACAAAGGCCAACGTATCTGCTGGTCGCCATTTCAATATCCGATAACGTGTTCTTTTAGCGCTGGGATTATAGCCGCGAGCTTCCATCGCGTTTGCCAAGTCATCGCTGCGCTGAAAAGCAGAAATAAAAAGCGGAATGATAAGTGCGACAATCGCCCGTAATCGCTCCTTAATTTTACCCTTTTTAAAATCGACGCCTCGACTTTCCTGTGCTTTCATAATTCGCCCGGTCTCATCAAGAAGGGTCGGAATAAAACGCAGGGCGATGGAAATCGTCATCGCCACTTCATGAACGGGAAAATGAATAAACTTCAACGGATACATATACCATTCTAATGCATAAGTTAAGTCCAAAGGTCGCGTAGTTCCGGTCAAGACCATCGTCAAAGCGATCATCAGCACTAAACGCAGAAAAATATAGGCAGTCTGAATAAACGGTGAGTAATAAAAAGAATAATTAAAAAGGGTAAACCATACCTTATCGCCCGCGGTTCGGAAGGTGAAAATATTGATGATAAGAAGAATTATCATCATCATCCACAGGGCTTTCAGCTGGCGAAATAGAGAGCGAATTCGAATATGCGCTATCAGCATTAAGGCTAAAATAAGCAAACCTAAAATGCCGTACATGATAAAATTCATTTCGGTTGAGGAGAACCGGAAAAAAACCATCACCATAATTACGATAACCGAGAATAGTTTTAGTCGCGGATCCGCGCGATGGATGAAAGAATTAAAGGGGATGTAGCGACCTAAAGTAATGTTTTGCATTTTACTTTCTCCCCTTGGCAATCATCTTAGCCAAATCCTCTTCACTCTTCAAAGAGCGGATATCGACTGGATATCCCGCCGCTATCATCTTTTTTGCCACTTGATATAGCATTGGTATTTCCAAAGAAAAGTCCTCATTATCTTGCCCAAAGAGTTCAATCGGCGTTCTCCGTTCGACGATGCGGCCCGCTTTCATGACGATAACTTCTTGAGCATATCGAAGAACGATATCCATATCGTGGGTGACCATGATTATGCCCGTACCTCTTTGGTGGATGGAATCAAAAAGGTTCATCATCGCTTTGGCTCCTTGAGGATCAAGACCGGCGGTCGGCTCATCTAAAATCAAGATGTCGGGTTCCGTAGCGATAATACCTGCGATTGCCACTCGGCGGCGTTCGCCGCCGCTTAATTCGAACGGTGAACGTAAAAAATAACTCTCGTCCAATCCGACCTTTTTTAGCGCAATGTGAGCTTTATTCAGTGCTTCCTCTTTATTAAATCCAAAATTGAGCGGTCCAAACGCCACATCTTTTTCTACAGTTTCCTCGAAAAGTTGATATTCGGGAAACTGAAAAACAATGCCCACTTTTTTGCGAATACTCTTTAACTGATAATCTTTCTTGATTTTAATAAATTCAAGCAAGGTTTTAAAACGCGGGTTATTGCCCTTGTTTTTATCTAGTCGGCGTTCATATTTTTTTCTTTTTTCGGGCACGATTACTTCATCATCGACAGCCACCGCGCCGAAAGAGGGTAAAAGCAAGCCATTAATCATCTGAACCAGAGTCGATTTTCCACTCCCGGTATGACCGACGATGGCGCTGAAACCATGTCCATCGATAACTAAGTTAATATCTTTAAGCGCTTCATACTCAAAGGGCGAGTGGGGTGAATAAGTAAAATCCACCGCTTTAAATTCTATCGGCATAGATATTTCACCAACCCTTCTAGGTCACTGATATTAGAAACATCAATTCCCTGTTTCGTCAATGATCTTTTCATCTTATAGAAGAAAGGGATATCTAAATTGTTTTTTAAAAGAATTTCTTCCTGCGAAAAAACCTCATCCGGGCTGCCTTCGAGAAGAACATTGCCGCCACTTAAAACCAGAATATAGTCGCTTAGATAGGCTTCTTCAATATCATGGGTAATGGAAAGAATAGTTAGATTAGGATGGTCACCGCGCATTTTAGCAATTACCTGATGGATCTCTTTTTTGCCACGGGGATCAAGCATTGCCGTCGCCTCATCAAAAATGACAATATCGGGATTCATCGCAATAACTCCAGCAATTGCCACCCTTTGCTTTTGTCCACCCGATAGATTGGTCGGCTCCTTTTCAAGAAATTCTTCCATACCCACCACATGAGCCGCATTGTTAATTATCGCGTCCATTTTTTCGCGAGGAACAGCCCGATTTTCCAATCCGAAGGCGATATCATCACGCACCGTCGCTCCGATAAATTGATTGTCGGGGTTTTGAAAGACAATTCCCACGCGGCGGCGAATTTCATTTACCGTATCTTCGTTAAGTTTTTCGCCGAAGATTTCAATACTGCCGGATTGGGCTTCCAAAAGACCGATAATTAATTTAGCAAGGGTTGATTTGCCACTGCCATTATGACCAATTATCGAAACATACGAGCCCGCCGGCACCCGAAAAGAAACCCCATGAAGAACTTCCTTGTCGGCCTCATAGCCAAATTTTATATCTGTTGCTTTTATTGCTTCCATGAATATCTGCTTTCTTGAATTTAGAATTTAATCGCCGGGATTTTGCCTTCATAGGCTCTAATTTTAACTCCGGCCATCGCAAGCATTTTCTTGCTGGCAATCGTGGTTACACTATCGGCATATTTATCATCGGCATAAATAATTTCCGCGATTCCGCTTTGAATAATCGCCTTAGCGCATTCGTTACAGGGGAAAAGAGTTACATAGAGTTTACAACCTTTCAATGCCGATCCGTTGCGCGTATTCAAAATCGCATTGAATTCCGCATGGCAGACGTAAAGATACTTGCTCTCTAAGCCTTCCCCATGTTCCCACGGCAGTGCATCATCATCCATCCCAATCGGCATGCCATTATAGCCTACGCTGACTATTTTATTGTCATTGTCCACAATTACGGCTCCCACTTGGGTAGAAGGGTCTTTTGAACGAAAGGTACTGAGAAGGGCAATCCCCATAAAGTACTCATCCCAACTTATATAACCAACACGTTTGCCCATCTTGTCTTCCTCCATATCGCGCCTATTATACCATGAACTTTAGATACTTTTCTTTAATAAATATCGTTTTTGCTTTATCATAGATAAAGAAAAAGGTGCATTATGTATTTTACCGATGAACAAAATCGTCTTCTGGCCGATTACGAAATCAATATTCATTCCTTTGAAAAGAAAAGCAACATGATGGGAATGCTATTTCTAATCGTCTTTTTTATCGCCAGTTTTCTTTTGGCTTTTTATTTTGCCAATTTTATTTCACTGCTTCTTTTACTGGCCGTTGCTTTTTATCTTCTGGCAATTTTATTTTTATGTCTATGGATTATGTTTGCCACAAAAAGAAAAGCCCTTCAAAGCGAATATCAACTCAAAAAGGAGCAGATAATCTTTATTAATAAACAAAAAGACCGCCAGTAGGTGGTCTTTAGAATCAATTTCGGCTACTTGATTTTTATAATCAGACTTTCGTAAGGTCTAATTTTTTTATTGGCAACCGAACTGTCTGAATAGTTGGCCAGTACCAATTCCCCTTGGCAGAAAGGCTGTTTTCTAATCTTTGATCCCATATTTGCCAATACGAGATATCTACTTTTTTTATAATCTCGATAATAAGCGTAGACATCACTGTCAGCATCTACCTTAGTGTAAGTTCCCGCATATAGCGCCGGGGTTACTTTTCTTAAGGCAATTAGCTTTCGATAGTAGTTAAATATCCCATTTGCGTTGGCGATGTCCGCCTTGACATTAATTTTGCCGAAGTCGGGAGTGGCCATCAGCCACGGGTCAGTAAGCGAAAAGCCGCCGTTAGGGCTTCCATCCCAAGCCATCGGTACGCGAGCATGGTCGCGTGCTATGTTCATTATTAATTTAAAAACAATCGGTCGGGGTAACAAATACTGCTTAGTGAGAAGATTGTAAATGTTATAGGCCGTAACATCTTTCATTTGCTTGACATTTTTGAACGGCACATTGCGCATTCCAATTTCTTCTCCCTCAAAAATAAAGGGTGTTCCACGAAGAGTCAAAAGAATTGTCGCCAGCATTTTAGCCGATTCTTCCCGCAACTTTTTATCATCGCCAAAACGCGAAACAGAGCGGGGGATATCGTGATTCTCAAAGAAAATAGGATTCCAATCCACATGGGTCTGCCACTTATCTAAAGCCGCAATCATCTTTTGTGGGCGGTATTTCTTCTTAAATATCGGCACCGATCCCTGATCGACACTCGTGTGATCAAAGGGGAAAACCATCGTTAATTCATCGTGGGTAAACTGCACGGCGTCTTCAAGTTTTACTTGCGTCGTTTCGCCAACGGTGAAAGCCTCGGCGGGCGCAAGCACATCATGATTAATCCGCTTTAATATTTGATGGCATCCGGGGCGTGATAAATAGAATTCTTTCCCAGTTAAATATTTGGTCTTTTTTCCATCCGCCAAGCTGTCTTTCCAAATGCAGTTGATGACATCGCAGCGAAACCCAGCTGCCCCAAGATCAAGCCAAAAGCGCATGATATTTTCCACTTCTTCCAACACCTTTGGGTTGCGCCAATTTAAGTCCGGTTGCTCGGGAGTAAATAAATGCAAGAAAAACAAATTGTTACTTTTCTCATATCCCCAAGCGCTGCCGATAAACATCGAGTCCCAATTATTGGGGGGTTCAATTTTTCCTTTTTTACCGATTTTGCCCGGTTGCCAAATGTAATAATCATGATAAGGGGAATTTATATCTTTGCTTTTCAAAAACCATGGATGCTGATCGGAGGTATGGTTGACAACCAGGTCCATTACAATGCGAATATTACGTTTTTTGGCTTCGGAAAAAAGTTGTTTCATGTCATCCAAAGTGCCATATTCTGGATTAATGTCGCAATAATCCGATATATCATAACCATAATCCTTATTAGGACTCTTATACACCGGAGAAAGCCAAATGGCATCCACCCCAAGTTCTTTTAAATAATCCAACTTAAGAATAATGCCGGGTATATCACCGATACCATCGTTATTGCTATCGGCAAATGAGCGCGGATAAATCTGGTAGAAGACGGCATTTTCCCACCACTTTGGTTCTTTTCCCATTTTTTAATCTCCCTCTTTATCGATCAAGCAAGGCCAACATTTCCTCAACATTGACCGGTTTTGTTTTCTGCTTGCTATAGGCTCGCCAGGCAGCTAAATCATCGCTATCATCTTCGGAGATGTTTTGCGGTTTGTCCCTCTTGTCTTGTATCTTGCTTATTTTCTTTTCATCCATAGATAATAGCTCCTTTATGTTTACTTTAGCATGATTGCTTTGTTAAGGTAATAGTTTTTCGTTGAGGCAAAAAATTGCCGCTAATCCTGGAAAAAAGAAATAGTTAAAAACTTATATTTTTTTGATAAAACTAAGCACGTCTTGATAGACGAGAAGATAATCTTTTTCATTAAAAATCTCATGCCGCATATGGTGATAGATAATTTTCGTTACTCCGTTAAGCTTGTGCCGATGATAAAGATTATTTAATTTTTCAACCCCTTTACCATTATGGCCAACCGGATCTTCCGCACCGGCAATAAGCAAAATTGGTAAGTCCTTTTCCACTTGACGCAGACCTTTTGTGCTGTATAAATGGGCTAAAAAGTGCATAAATTCATGATAAAAGCCATTGGTTGAGCCGTATCCGCAATAAAGGTCGGCTATATAATTCTTGACATTTTCCTCGTTATAACTCAACCAGTCAAACTTGGTTTTGGCTCCGGGGACAGCTTTTGCGTAACCGCCAAACGCCAAATTATTAAAGAAAACCGCTTTTTTGTTCCAATTGCGTTTATTGATAAGAACGAAAGAAAGGAAACTGCCCAACTTAAAACTGATATCCGGACCATTACTACCCGACAATACCAATCCCTTAACCGGTAAATCCGGATTTTGCACCACCTTTTGAGCGATAAATGAGCCCATGGAATGGGCGATAATATAGATTGGCTTGCCATCGCTAGACGATAATTTTCTAATCATCGAACGAATAGCTTCCACATAAATCTTAAAGGCCTTTTCGGGAACCGCGCCCAGGGAATTACTTCCCTTTTGAACATTTAGTCCCTGCCCGAAAAAATCTAAAGAATAAACATCAAAATGATTTTCGCAAAGAAAAAGTGCCAACCGCTCATAGCGAGCAGCATATTCCTCCATGCCACTTACTATCACAATATGACCTTCAATCTTCTCATTCTTCCAAGCGTAGCCAAGAAGAGTAGAATTCTCCTCATAAACAGTAATTATTTGTTTATCCATTTTTGACAACCTCTTGTTTATATATTAAGCCAATTTGAGCATAAAAAAAAGATGGTATTAACCATCAAAAAAGTTTTCATAAAATATTAGTCTTTTTTACTCGTGACTGCCTTTTTGCGCTTTAGCCATCGCTCTTTCATCGTCACGCTTTTTTATTGTTTCCCGCTTATCATATAATTTCTTACCCTTGCCAAGAGCAATTTCAACTTTGGCTAAACCATTTTTAAAATAGATGCGGGTGGGAATTACCGTAACACTCTGCTCTTTAACTTCCTGGGCAAGTTTGAGTATCTCTCGCTTATGGAGCAAAAGTTTGCGTTCCCTTAATGGATCATGATTAAAAATATTGCCCTTATCGTATGGAGCGATATGCATATTGATAATATAAGGTGCTCCGCTACGAAAAATAACGTAAGCATCATTAAGATCGCAGGAGTGAAGCCGAAGTGACTTTATTTCGGTGCCAGTCAAAACGATGCCCGCTTCTCGAAAGTCACTCAAAAAGTAGTTAAAATGTGCTTTACGATTGTTGCTAATGAGTTTTTCGCCACTTGTTTTCATATTTTGTTCCGCTTACTCGTCAATCTTGGCAATTATCGGTTCCTGAACAATAATCTTGCCGTTACGAAGGGGATAACTATCACCGGTGATGATATCCGTTAATTCCTCATCTTTAATATTCGTGCTGACACCTACTTCTAGACCGGTTAAATTAAAAATGCCGGCATACTCGCTTTCCTTGTCCTTGATACGGGCAATTATCACATCACTATTTTCGTCTTTACGAACATCAAAACGCGTCTTCCGATTAAAAACCGGCAACTTCTTTATTTCAATTAACCGTTTAATAAAGTCGTAAAACTTTTGATCCTTGATGTTTAAATCAATCGGATCTTTTTCGAATAAATCAGGTCGCTTGTCTGCTAATGTTTCTTGACCGGCGTATAAAAAACCCACTCCCGATGCAAAGAAGCTCCAAGCGGTAAAATTACGCAGAGTCGACAAGTCCGGTATCAATGCATGAATACGTTCCACATCGTGATTTTCGGCAAAATGGAGTTTTAAATAATCCTCCGGAAAGGCGTACTCTTGCATGGCAAAAGCCTCGACATATTTATTAAGCGAATTTTTCTTTTGAAAAAAGTTCCGGGCATAACCGTAAACATCATAATCATAGAGAATATCAAAAGCCTGGTACATTTCGGCATCGCTGTGGGCTTCATAGCCCTGCTCCCGCATCCATTTGATGAACTCCGGCTCAATTGATTCCGACAACCATACAACATCGGCCTTCTCCTGAGCAACTTTTTTCCGGGCTTCAATCCAAAAATCAAGAGGAATGATCGGAGCTACGTCGCAGCGAAATCCATCAACTCCGCGCTTCACCCAAAAGATTAAGGTATCAATCAGGTACTGGCGAAGCTCGGGTTTAGAAAAATCCAGATCAGCAATATCCGACCAGTCGCCGACCCGGTTGGCCGGTTTTCCGTCTTTTAAATAAAACCAATCCGGATGATCGATCAACAGTACCGAGTCGCGTGAGGTATGATTAAAAACAACATCCATCATGATTTTGATGTCGAGATTGTGAGCTTCGCGAACGAGGGTGTCAAAATCCTGTATCGTGCCAAGATCCGGCGATATAGCCCGGTAATCCTTGATTGAATAAGGACTACCCATTTTCCCTTTGCGGTCTTTTTCACCGATGGGATGAATGGGAAGAAGGTAAATAAAATCTATTCCTAAATCACTGAGTCGTGGCAAATCTTTTGTAATCGCATTCAGATTGCCGGCTACCGAATAGTTGCGCGGAAAAATTTGATAGATAGTTGCATTTCGCAGTTGATGCCTTTTAGACGATAAATCCATGTTTACTCCTTAATCGATGCGGTCGAGAAGCCGTTTAATTTCATCTAGTTTATCCTCGAGATCATCACCTTGGGAATTACGGACGCAATGCCCAAGGTGAGCGAGAATAATCTCATTGTTGGCCTTCTTTAAAACCGATATTGCAGCGAGAATTTGGTTGGAGATATCGATGCAATAAGCATCATTATCCACCATCCGGCTTACGCCGTCCAGTTATCCCTTTGCAACATTGAGATAGCGAACGACTTTTTTTCTATTCGCCTGCATAATCATTCGCGACCGACATACTTATATCCGGCAGCGGCTACCGCTTTGGCGATTTGCGCATCGTCAACCGAATGATTTACGTCAATTATAGCCTTACCAGTTTTATAGTCAACCAGAGCCTTTTCGACGCCTTCAATTCCTTCTAGCGCCTTAGTAACATGCATCTGGCAATTCATGCACATCATTCCTTCAATCTTTAATGTTTCTTTTTCCATATTATTTTTCTCCTTATTGATTTCTTGAAAATTTTGACCAGTATCGACTTTACTTATTTTAACACGTTTTATCCGGAGCGCATTTAAGACTACGCTTACCGATGATATCGACATTAGACCGCTGGCAATCATCGGATTTAACTTCCAGCCCCAAGCCGTATAGAAGATTCCGGCGGCCACCGGAATACCGATTATATTATAAATGAAGGCCCAAAAGAGATTCATTTTAATATTGTTCACCACTTTTTTCGATAAGAGGAAAGCATTTACCAGATCATTTAGTGAACTCCGAACCAATATTATATCCGCCGAATCAAGCGCGATATCTGTTCCTGATCCGATGGCAATGCCGACATCAGCGGCTTCTAAAGCCGGAGCATCATTGATTCCGTCCCCGACCATGGCGACAATTTTTCCTTCCTGTTTCAATTGATTGACAATGGCCACTTTTCCTTCTGGACGAATTCCGCTATAGACATGCTTGATATCCACCTCCTGTGCCAAACTAGTTGCCACCTCTTCATTATCTCCACTAACTAAATAGAGTTGATGTCCGTTTTCTTGAAGAAGTTTTATCGAATGATGGGCTTCTTGCTTTATTTCATCTTTCAAAGCCGCAAACCCGCTATAGACGTTATCCAGAGCAAAGTAGATGATACTGGCTCCCTTCGGAGTAGTAACCCGGGTTTTCTTGCTTACTACTTTTACTCCGTTATTTTCCAGCAGCGCTTGATTGCCGACTAGATACTTCTTGCCTTGATAAATTCCTTTTACGCCCAATCCGGGTGAGTAATCAAACTCATCAACTTCGTGGCTCGAATATCCGAGTGAATTCAAATAAGCTCCCAGCGCCATCGCCAAAGGATGATCGCTCAATTCTTCCAAACTTCGAATTGCCGTTAAGATTTCGTCTTTACGTTTCCGGTCGATAACTTCAAGCGCACTGACTACTAGATGCCCACTGGTAATGGTTCCGGTCTTATCAAAAACGATTGCATCTACTCGACTTAGATCTTCAAAAGCGGATGCCGATTTGACCAATATTCCGTTTTCGGCTCCTTTCCCTGTCCCAACCATCACGGCGACGGGAGTGGCAAGACCTAAAGCGCACGGGCATGAAATAACTAGAACACTCACCGCCATATCAACAGCAAATGCCGTATCTCGGTTAAAAATCTGCCATCCCAGAAAAGTTAATAAGGCAATACCGATGACTATCGGAACAAAAACGGCCGAAACACGATCAGCAAGGGCCGCCAATTTAGCCTTGGAACTCGCGGCTTCCTCCACTAGTTTAATTATCTTCTTAATAGTAGTGTCTTCACCAACACGCTCCACGGTCATCGTAAACGAGCCCGTTTTATTCATTGTCGCTCCTATGACGCTGTCCCCCACTTTTTTATAAACGGGAAGTGACTCGCCGGTAATAGCGGCTTCATCAATATGTCCATATCCGGTAACTATTTTGCCATCCAGAGGAACTCTTGCCCCCGGTCGAACGAGTAAAGTGTCCCCGACATGCACCTCGCCAATAGCCATTTCTTTTATTCCGCTTTCGGTCGTAATCAAAACCGTTTCCGGAGTTAATTCCATAAGTTTCTCTAAACTCGTGGTTGTTTTCGCTTTAGCCAGGGCTTCAAAGTATTTTCCTAAACTAACTAAAGTTATAATCATTCCAGCCGCTTCAAAGTAAACATTATGCATCCACATATGTATTATGTCTTCGTTATTATTGACGGTTCCCATGACGATGAGAGCAAATGCGTATGCTCCATACACAAAGGACACACTGCTGCCAACGGCAATTAAGGTCTCCATGTTGGGATGCAGTTTAAATAACGACTTAAAACCATGGATAAAATAATTAAAGTAAATAATGATTATTCCCAGCGCCAAAACCATCTGGATGCCAACAAGTACCCATGCCTCAGTAAACGGAAGAGGCCAATTAAACATCATTCCCATTGAGAAATACATGAGCACGGCTAATAGTGCAAACGAAACAATAAGTTTATTGCGCGTTTTGGTCAGTTCCTTTTTGCGGGCTTTTCTTCTCGTTTTAACACTTTCATCCAGTGAAAATGAAGCCTCATATCCGGCTTCGTGTACCGCCTTAAAAACCTCTTCGTCATTTGCCTTATTCTTAAAGACGACCTTCATTGAGTTAGTCAATAAAGCTACTTCAACTTTTTCTATATCCGGAAGTTTTGCTACCGCATTATGAACGTGCGACTCGCAAGCCGCGCAAAACATACCGGTGATCTTGTACTTTTTTTCTTCCATTGCTCTCTCCTAACACCCCCTAGGGGTATCTATATAATAGCTTGTTTATATTACTTTGTAAAATAAAACGAAAAGGTACCGACTTAGTCAGTACCTTGATAAGCATTAAATTAACAACTAATCTTCATCCTTTAATTTTTTTTTTGTTAAGAAAGTAGAATCCGCCGAGTAAAGTTAAACCAATTATACCTATTGTAACTATGAGTTCGGATGAACCACCTTCACTAACCAGAGCTGGAAGCGAGTCCGAATTTACTCCATAAAGCGCCTGCAAGTAATCTAAACGGGTGGCACCCGTCTCTGATCCGCCGACAGCCAAACTATCAAACTGATTCTTTTCAAATGTTGATAAACTATTATAGGTACTTAAGGCCGTTGCTACGGCCGACGAGTTACATATTTCAGCCGATGTATCTAACGTTGCGGCAAAATTTGAAACAACATCCGTGGTCACGGGAGAAAACGCTATTGCACCTGAAACCTCATTCTTGCCCTCCACATCGGAATTCCATAACTCATATTTATAAGTATTACAACCTCCAACTGGCACATTCACAGTCTGATTAAAAGCCTCATTAGGAATAGCCACTTTTATTCGCGTAAAAATAACCGTTGTCGTATCAGAAGGAACGTCATAATACCAGAGACTATTCGCACTATCATGGAGCATGCCAACGCCAGCCCAAGTCGCTTGAACCGATCCGCCAAAATAGTAGATGCCAACTTGAGAGTTAGCTGAGTCTCCCGTCCACCACTCAACATAATCGGGTGAAAACCAAACGCGTTTAGTCTCAGTAGTCGCCGCCTTAACTTCAACATCACGAACGCTTCCTTTGACAGCAAATGATCCAAAGGATAGAAGAACGGCTGTGGTCATAACTATCTTTGACATTATTTTTCTCATCTTGAGGCCCTCCAAAATTATATTAATTTACCTCATAATATTGCTACTTTCCTTTTTGCCAAAAATAACTGATAGAATTGAAATCAATTTATTTGATGCAAAAAAGTATAGTAACCGCTAACAATATTTTAATTGAGCCCAAGAAAAAATCAATATATTTTTACAAAAATAAGTTAGATTTAAGTGGGGGCTTTTTGCACAAACAAGCGATTTAAAGCCTTAAATTTGTTTTAAAAACGCAAATCTACAAAAAAAATTAAATACATGTAGTAATTTTAGTTAAACTTTTAAGTAAAATTATCTGTTGCAAAATTCTAAATTTTGCAACTAAATATTTTCAATTTCTTGCGCAAAATGAAGGGGTGATTTGCCAACATTTTTCCGAAATTCCGTAGAAAAATGCAGTTGGTCATCATATCCAACCATTGAAGCGATCTGTTTGACTCGGTAATTCCCCGTGAGCAAAAGGAATTTTGCCCTCTCCATTCGATACTTGGTTAGGTATCTTTTAGGTGACACGCCTTCGCTTTTTTTAAATAGGGAGGCCACATAAGCCGGCGTGTTATTAATTTCATTGGCCAAATCTTTGATCGTAATCCGCTGATTAATATTGGAAGCAATATAATTTTTTAATGCAAAAAGGTCGCGACCTTGATCGTCCAGTATTTCTTCTATCGGTTCTCGACGGGAAAAAAGGAAACCAAAAATATAATAAACTATTCCTAAAGCCCTTAAATCAAGATATCCTAAATCGCTATAAATTTTTCCTAAACCAATTAAATACGTCTTAAGCGATAAGTCCTTATCATAGTAATATGGATCAACCGAATTAATAGTTAGATCATATATTACTTTGTCTATAAAGGCCCCGGACATACTAATCCATTGTGTTTCAAAATCGGAATCCTGATTTATAATTTCCATTTTTACTTTAGGAAGCATAATAAAGAGCATTCCCTTTTTAATCGGATATTTCTTATCCCTAATTTTTAAATCGGCTTTTCCGTCTAATACGTAATATAAGATATGCCGATTTAGTTCTCGCTCTTGAGAACTAAAAAGAACTTTTTGCAAGTCTTTCCCTGTCGAAAAAAGTTGTAATTCGAGCATATTGTCGGCGTGATTATACGATGAATCCATGTTTCATAACCCCCCTTTATGAAATTGGCTAAAAAATAATGGAACTACTTTAAGTATAAGGAATCAATTGGATTTTTCAACTTGGCAAATATATAAAAACCCGGATTAATAAACCCGGGACATTATTCACTGGCTGCCGAGATAGGATTCGAACCTATGCATGAGAGGTTCAGAGCCTCTTGACTTACCACTTGTCCACTCGGCAAATGCATTATTATATTACGCTAACCCAGTGAAAAATGCTAGAAAAAAATTGTTCAGTGCGCCCTTTAGTCGTTAAAGACATTTATTGATGGCAAAACGTGCCCATCATAGGTGAATAAGGCTTGATTGGCCCACGAATTTTTGCTTCGACTATCGGCCCAGCCAACCCCTTTGACAGGAATAAAGGCCCCTTCCCAATAAAAAAGACCATAGCCATTTTCAATACTATCGACCGCTTCAAGCAAATCCCTTATCATCAGCGCTTGGCCTGATGTAGAAACCGGATAGCCACTTATTACCTCACCATTATCAAAAATATTGCTGACAAGAGCATCCTTTGCGAATGTATATCCGTAACTTGTCTCGGCCAACGTTATCTTCTTGCTGGGAAATGCGTCGGCAACGGAGATTAGCCCACTTTTTATTACCGATGGTCGCCCCTGATAGTAAGGATAGGCAGATAGGCCGATGACATCATAATCAATATCGTTAAACTGATTAAAATAATCGATAATATAGTTGGAATCACTGAGACCTTTTGCAAGATGTATCATTGTCAATATTGTGGCATCCACATCTTTAACCGCCGCATTGGCAGATGCGATATAATCGTGAAAATTTTTACTCTTGTTGGTTCCCCTTAAAGCGGTTGGAGCATAATATGCGCCAGTTGTATAGCCGGGTTCCCCACCCGTCAATTCTTCATTCGTGGGGCCGGGAAACTGCAGGAGCATTCCCGGCGTCGTTTCGTTTCCAAGCGATACCATATCCGGCAATGCCCCGACTTCATCAAAGGCGTTAAGAACAGACCTTGTGTAATCATAAATCGCACTCTTGACTTCATCGGCGGTCGTAAAACTCGTCCACGCCTTAGGAAATATCTGCTTGCTTGGATCGGCCCAAAAGTCACTATAATGAATGTCCAGATATAATTTTAAGCCGGCGTTTTTAGCTAGATGGGCCATTTTTAAGTCAGTGCTTAAATCATTGTTCCCGCCTCCGTAACTTACCTTGCCTTGGCTGGTGTAATTATTTGGGTCATTCCAAAGCCGTAAGCGAACATAATTAACTCCCGCATCGCGGATAATCCGAAATACATCTTCCGCTTGACCCGCGGCATTATAATAAACAGCTCCGGCATCATAGATGGCTTGAACGGTCGACATATCAATGCCTTTAGGAAAATCATCATGTTCAATATCCGCTTTAATGCTGTTTAAAGGCGAAAGCCATTCTTCACTTATTTCCTCGTTACGAGTACTGGCATACTCGTCCAGGGGAGAGGTCACAACAAATTCATCGACATGACCAAGTGCATCGCATGCTTTTACATTGGTTATTGTGTTCGATTGATGGATATAAATAACATGATTGAAAATTGATATCGCATCTCCTTCAAATTCATAGGTTAAATCTAAAGGTTGATCTTTACCAATCGGAATAATAGTTGCCGTTTGATTGACTTTCAAAGTATAATCACGAATCCGATAAGGCGCGGGTTCATTAAGGTTGCCTGAAGAGGAGGAGATATTACTCCCCCCTTCAGCGCAGCTAGAAAGAACTAAAATACTCAATGATAAAAAGCCAAGAAGTTTCTCTTTCATTGTTTGACTGTTAAGACAAAATTGTCCAATTTAATCCAGGTGTTGGATGCTGTTGTTTGAATGCGAATCGCGATGGTTACCTCTCCTTCGCCTAAAGATAAATCCGCTAAATTTATTGTCGCATACGTTCCGCTTGGGCTGATAAACTCACTTGCCACCACGGAATCGGACTGAATCACACTAATGGTTGTATTTGCCGAATTTTCTTGGCTATAGTCTCCGCCATAGATATCGTAGGAAAGAACATAGGTGCCGGCGCTAACACTGATTGTTTGTGAAATAGTAAAATCATCTTCGGTTGAGGACCCATGCCAGTAGTTGATTCCGTAACTTCCGTCATTGGCCCCACTGCTATCAACCTTTAAATTGGCTCCCCAATCATTGGTGCCGGGAGTTCCAGTCAGTGACCAAACACTTTGCATTGAGAAATCACCACCGACAGCCCCGAGTTCTTCAAAGCTGCCATCGCTTAATAAATTGGTGACTTCGGGAATTTCCGGTTTTTTATCGCCACTCACCAGTTTGATGTCATCCACATAACCCCAGTTGACGTCGCCATTCGCTCCAAAGAATTTAAGTTTCACCTCAAAGGTTTCACTTGTTTGCTCAAAGACGACATAGTTTGTGACATATTTGGAACCATTTAAAGTTAAGTCTCCGTCGGCCCAAGAATAGGCTATGCCATTGACTTCTGCTTCTAGCGTGGATAGGGCGCCAACAATATCAAATTCCAACGTATAAGTTCCAGCCACTAAAGTATCATCGGTAAATGTATAGCCCAAAGAAAAATCAACTAGGCTGCTAACTTCCGGCGTCTCGTTTGTCGCCGCTTGATAGTCGCCTGTCCATAGTTTTAAAGCTAATCCCTCATGATTGCGACTGCTGTCAGAGTCAGCCTCTACAGTTTGTAATGCGGCGGTCGTGCCCGTAAGATTAAACCGATCCAGCGCATCTTCGGCTTCAAAACCACCGTCGTCGTTAAATTGTTCCCATGGAGTTATCTCCGGTTCGGGAGCGGCGGTGACATTAACCGTAAACGAATCGCTCAAATCGGTGGAGTCAGTAGTTCCAGTTACATTCGCCACCCCCGGCTTTAAACCGGTTAAATATCCGGATTCAGTGATCGTTACGACATCGTCGCCGCTGGTGATGACAAAATTAATCGTATCCTCCGATCCTTCGGGATAAAAGTCCACATAATCATATAAATCAACACTTTCTTTTTCTTCAATCGTAATATCCGCAATTACGATTGAGGGCGAAGGACTGCTACTTTCACTAGAGCTATTTCCCTCTCCGCAGGCAGCTAACGGCAGAATCAACAGTGTCGCGACAAACGGCAATAATCGAGTATGTTTGTGGGATAATTTCATCTTGGTGTACCTCCTTTGAATTATCCTTTAACCGCTCCGGCCGAAATTCCTTCTACCATGAAGCGTTGTAAAGCCAAATATAAGATAATAATCGGAATCGCGATAAGAATGCAGCCTCCGGCAAACATTGTGAAATTTTCCACGATGCCCCGCGGAGTTTCCACCATAGCATAAAGACCAACCGCCACCGTCATCTCATTGGGGTCGCGAAGAATAAGCCCGGCCAAAATAAAGTCATTCCACGGGGCCATAAATGCCATAAGTGCCGTATATATAATGATGGGTTTAGCTAATGGCAAGAATATTTTGAAGAAGATAGTCCATTGGTTTGCGCCGTCAATTTTAGCTGCATCGTCAATATCTGAACTGATAGTGTCAAAGTAGCCCTTCGACATAAAGAAACCGAGTCCCGCTCCGCAAACATAAACTAGCAATAGCGCAAATTTGTTGTTGATAAGTCCCATTAAATTGATGATAAAGTAAACCGCAACCATAGCCATAAAACCCGGAAACATTCCCAAAATGAGCGATATATTCATCAATGGACGGCGCATTTTAAATCTTAAGCGACTCAGAGTATAGGCGGTTATGATGGTAAAAAATGTCGTTAATATTGTATTTAGCACCGCAATTTCAATCGTATTAATGACCCAGGTTACATATTTGCGGCTGCTTGTTACGGTAAAAAGTTTTATATAGTAATCGAGCGTAAAGGAAGAAGGGAAGAAAGTGGCCGAAGCTAGACCGGGGTCATTTTTAAAAGAACTGATTCCGACCCAAATAATGGGCAAAATCCAGACGGTTGCCAAAAATATAATGAGCGCATGAGACCAAACGCCAGTAAAGAAACGCTGCCGACGAAGAGATGTGATTTTTTTCATTTTCGAAACTCCTCTTCATGCTTATAGGCATTTGAGCGACGATAGACCGTTAAACTGACCGTCGCCGAAATAATAAACATCAAAATGCCTATGGCCGACCCAATATTGTACTGAGCGGTGTTTTGGTTATACATCGTTAAACGATAGAGCCAGGTAATTAAAATATCGGTTCCTCCCGCCACTCCACCTGTTCCCTGTCCGCTTGGTCCGCCTTGATTAAGCAGCCAAATGACGTTGAAGTTATTGATATTGCTCACAAAGCTGGTAATAATTACCGGCGTAGTCATATACCAAATATACGGAAAAGTTATTTTCCTAAACATCTGGCCACGATTAGCCCCGGCAATCGCCGCCGCCTCATAATAATCGTTGGGGATATTCAGCAGGAGTCCACTCATAAGAAGCATATTATACGGAATGCCTACCCACATATTGATGAAAATAATTAAGGTTTTAGAAGCGAAAACCGAACCCCAAAAATCAATTCGACTGCTGATCCATCCCCAATTGAGCAACAGCGTATTAATAGGTCCATATTCCGCGAACATGGAATACATCACGCGCAAAGAAACAAATTGGGGTACCGCTAGGGAAATAACGAACAGGGACCGCCACAAAGTTTTAAGTTTTATAACCTTTTTTTGCAGGAGCATCGCTAAAAACAAACCTCCAAAATAACAGGTAAAAGTAGCAAGAACGGCCCATATAAAAGTCCATTCAATAACATTGACCAGCGCTTTTAAATTTGTTGAAGAATCAAAGAGTTGACGGAAACTGTCAAGTCCCGTCCACGCAAAACGATTGATGCCGATTGCCTGCGCCATATTGTAATTTGTAAAGGCGAGAAGAATCATAAACAGCAAGGGAATAACCGTGAAAAGCATTGCGCCTAAAACCGGGACAAGGAGGCTTTGCCGATAAAATTTCTCATTATTTATCGCTTTTATTTCTCCGTGAAAGCTGATAAGTGATTTCTTTTCATAACGCAATTGCGCATTGCTTAAGGCTCCTTTTTGAGCTAGAAAATAGTAGATTATGAAAAAGATTATCAATAGCAAAGTGATCACTCCATAAATTAACACTTGCCGGTGATCTCCAACATAGGTATTCATGTTAAAGAAATGAATCAAACTGCGGCCGCCAAAAACAATCATATATATGACGAAACCGACTTCGCTTAATAGATAAAATACCCCTGATAAAAACTGGCGATGATAGATCTGATTGGCACCCATCAATAAGTAATTAAGCGAAAGCATCCTTCGCTCTTTAACATCCACTTTGTCATATAAGTATCCAAGATTACGGAAGTAATTCGCCAGCGTTTTATTAAGATACTTTTGCGCGCGCTTTAAATAAGGCAATGGCAGTTGCCCGTGATTAATCTTTTGAAGCGCATAATAAGTTGTCATTCGAAATGAAGAGAAATAGACAAAAAGGTAAAGAACGATAATGATAACGGCAACTAATGGAAGCGATAAATATGAAAGAGTAATGCTTCCATTAAGAAAGCTTATTCCGCTTGTACGCATAAAATAGACAAAGAGCGCGGTCAAAAGCAATCTAAAGCCACCTTTTTCCCATTGCCCGAAGATAATTTCTCCCATACCGGGAAGGAAAAAATTAATTAAAAGCGCGATTCTTTCTTTTTTAAGACTTTCATTCCAAACTGACCGAAAATGAGTGAAGGGCCACTTGATGTAGTGTGCTATTCGCTCCAAACGGTTCGGTGGTAAGGAAGAATCTACGTTAAACTCCATTTTTTTCTCCTCGGAATCAGGCAATTTTATTTTTGATTGAGCCTGTCGTCGTCGATAAAATCGTCGCTACGGCTGAATCGGTCGCACTTGCGCCTAGATTCCATATCTCCGTAATGGCATCTTGCATATCGGCCCAATAACTTCCCATGGCAACAATATTCGGCATTGTTAAGGAATTATTTAATGATTCAATAAAAGTCGTTGCTTCGCTAGAAGAGGCTACCCGCGAATTGAGCGAAGTATTGTCAACTAGGGTCGGTATCAGTCCTTTTTGAACAAACCTTATTTCTTGCGCCAAATCACCGACTAAGTATTTGGCTAACATCTGTGCCAGTTCGGGGTGTTTAGAATATCGGGAAACGCCATATCCTTTATATCCGCTGAACGGGCGCGCGGTGAGACCGTTAATACTGGGAACAACCGCCATTTTAGCCGAAGCTCCAATTCTGTCTTTAAATGTGGACCAAAGATAGGGTGAGGAAATAACCCCGCCGGCATCGCCCACGCCGATAATCGTCAACGCTTCATCCGGAGTCCCGTTAACGATTACATTTTGATATTCTTTAGTTAATGTCGTGAGGTTATTGACCGCCTGGGTGGTAGCAAGATTTAATTGATTTTTGTCCACTCCATTTTCACCAAATAGGTTTACATCATTTAAAAAATTAAATGTATAGTAAGCGCAAGAGGATGAGTTAGCGACGTCCTGCACTATTTTTTGGCCACTGGCCTTGATATTTTCATAACTGGTCACATCGTTGGCCGTAAGTTTGTTGCCATCGTACATTAATACCAGCGATTCACTCGTTATCGGATAGCCATAGACAATATCTTCATAGGTAAAAGCTTTCACCGCTTCCGCACTATGGTGATTTAATAGATAGTCGGAATCGCTTACCGGTGCAATCAAATCATTGTTGACCGCACTGCTTAATGTGTCGTGGACAAAGGCAAAAACATCCGGTCCGTTGCCGGCAGGACCATCGCGTGACAGATCGTCGGTCGCCGCACCTTCGGTCTCCTCGACAAAATTGATGGCAATATCGGCGGCGGAAGGATACTTGGTTTTGTAATTGGCTATAAAGTTTTCCGCGACCGTTTGAAGCATTTCGTGATTATTGACATCTTCCCAAACTGTGAGGGTGATTTTACTTTCACTGGTGCCACTTCCTCCGCAGCCGGATAGCAATAAGATACTTGATAGTCCAAGAATAATTTTCTTTTTCATTTTTTTGGCTCCTTTATCCCTTTTTTATTTCCTGCCAAGCTAGTAAAGACTCACCTTCATAATCAAAAAGTGCATGATTGCTCCATTCATTGCCATCGCTTTTTTCTTCCTCGTGGATATACACTCTTCCTGAAGCACTGCTCCAACTGATATTTTTAGCCGGCAACCAAAGTGGTTCCCAGTAATAGAAGCCTAAAATTTGTTGTTCTTTAATAAACTTAATCAAATCACGCATAAATAAAGCCTGTCCTTCCTCGCTATAGGGATAGGGGACATGGCCGGATTCATAATCTTCAACCACCATCTTGGCTCCCGGTGCCGGGAGCAATGTATGCACATAACCGGTTTCGACAATCAAAGTCGGATGGTGCAGTTCATGATGGCACAATTCGATCGTTTGCTTAAGGTTGACAATCGCCCCATGATAGAAGGGATAGTAACTTAAGCCGATAATATCGAAGACAACCCCGTTCTTTATAACATTAGTAAACCATTCACGATAAATCTTTTGATCTCCGCTCCGTTCTAAATGAAGAATAATCTTGGCCTCGGTGTCAACTTTTTTTACGCCTTTAATTGCACTCTTTAAAAGCATAGACATTCTTTCATAACCGCCAGCAATAAGTTCGTTCTGATTATAAAGCTTTCCGTCCGGCCACAAAAAGCCATTGGTAATTTCATTTCCGATTTGAATATAACTCAATTTAATTGCATGGTCTTTAAAAGCGCGAATCGTCTTTTCGGTATATGTCCGTATAGTGGTATTCAATTCATCAAAAGAAAAGTTTTTCCAGGCCTTCGGTTTAATTTGCTTGCCCGGATCGGTCCAAAAATCCGAGAAATGAAAATCAAGGAGAAGCGTAAATCCTGCTTTGGCCAAGCGCTTGGCCATAAGCAGAACCCGATTTAAATCGCAGGTTCCTCCAAGATACGGTTCACCCTCGGCATCATAGGGATCAACCCACAGCCGAAGACGAATAGAGTTGATACCTTGCTCTCTTAAAAACTGGAACATATCCGTAATCAAAACATGCTGATAGTAATATTTTTGATTGCTGGCTTCCATTTCTAAAAGGGAAGATATATCTATTCCTTTAATCATGATTACTTTCCTTTTCATCGCCGTCATCCGGATAGGAAGTTATTCTTTTTTCCATCAGACCATAGCGAAACTTTGCCATTTCGTTTAACTCTAGGATTCTTTTTTCGTCGCCATGAAAGTTACACCGGAGGCAGTAATACTCCTCTTTATTTGGGTCGTAAAATAAATCGACGTCCAAATCGCGCATGAAGCAACTTGGGCAGCGGTAATTTAATTTTTCTTTTCGAGATTGAGCCATGTTACCATCGTCTCCTTTTCGCACAGTTTTTTTCTTAATGACAAGGTAAACATCGGTGAAAAAGCATAACCTTCGTGCGCCATTGCTTGATCAATTTGTTGGCCGGACGCCACCAATTGAATATTTAAAGGCGGAATATCAGCGCTGGCTTGTCCCCCGTTCAAAACTATTTCCCGGTCTTGATAAGCATAATCGAGCGTTTGGCGGCGCTCGCCATCACTTACGGATAAAACAATCGAAGTCATATCTTCCGGATATTCGGTCGTACCATAACTCGCCGTAATATATTCCTCGGCCATTAAATCCGCCTTTGGATCAGACATCGCCAAAATTTCTCTTTCAAAAAATATTCGACTTTCATTTTCTTTAAAAACAATACGCGAGGCGATTTTAACTTTTAAGCCGTCCTTAAAGATAATTTCCACCGGTTCAACAATTAATGATCGGATGGTTCCTTCTTGCCGGTAGTGGCCTTTAGTTCGACATAGGGCTAAGTCGATTTTTTCCTCACGATGATAAAAGCGAACGGATTTAAGCGTTCCTTCACCCGCATAATGGGTAAAAAAACCCGCCCGATAATTGGCTTGGATTAAAAACGGATAGGAGGCATCGACTATATGTTTAGTTCCGATTCCAACCGGCCAATAGAGTTTGCCCGCATAAGGCCGTAAATCGACAATGGCTCCGCCCTGGTTTAAATCCGCCAAAAGACGCATATTGCTATCAATATACCAAAAATATTGTTTGTCTCCGCCATAGAGAATATCATTCCAAAGGGCAATCTCCGGCTGATGATAATGATGAGTAGAGCGATAGTAATGAGCAAATTCACTCATTCCCATATCGATTAATTCACCTTTCTTTTTTAATTCACCATAATAGTTTAGTCCATCTTCATAACTTTTCTTAAGAAGTGAAAATGGAGCTTCCCAGCGACCTTGCTTATTTAGCCATCCCGGTCCGACAAACATCATATTGTAGGAAAAACCATTATTATACTTTCCTAGATGACGATATTGATCAATCAGTTTATATAAATAAGGATATTTACCATCCCGATAAATCATTCCCCGGAGAACGTTCTGAGGATGAGTTCCGAAGTTTGAGCCATTACCATCATAGCAGGCATTTAAGTCTCGACTGAGATGAGGTATGGCCACAATTCCGCTATCATCATCGAGTGAGGCTGCCGGAATGTGCGAATTAATCTTACTTGGAATCCACGGATTCCATGGCCCGCCGTCCATAAATGTATACCAGGAATTATTCGTCGTGTGATAAGCTTTTGGGCCCTCTTCAAAGCAAGTTGCAACCGCCGCCACCACCATCGGGTATTTTTCTTTGATGTAGTTTATTAAATCGGCATCCATAAAATACGATCCGGTTGCCGTCGGATAGAATCCAAACACTTCGAAAAATTTATTAAAAACATCATCAACAATCCGCATTTTATCCGCAAATGAAAACATCCAAATACAAAAATCCCGAGTCTGATATTTTTGCTTAAAAGATGGGCAGTCAAGTCCGAGAAAGGTAAGAGCTATCTCGTCACCATACTTGGCATGATGCTCTTTCGCGGTCTTAACCGCCAACGGAGAAAACAAGGAAGCATAAGTCATTTGAATCGTTGTTTTAAGCCCATTCCTATGAGCGATTTCCTGTTGAAGAAAGAAAATTTCCAGCGATTCTTTCTCTAGTTGGTCGCGAGAAGAAAGGGCTCCGTTTATCGCATATTCGGGAGCTAGTTCCGGTCGGTGAATAAGATTAAGCATCAGCATATTAATCCACCTTTACCAGTGACCAGTCATCAGCATGGCCCCAAGCTCCAGGCTGACCTTGACCTTGAATTCCAATACTAACCTGATCTCCTTCTTGAATAGAAATATTATCAATTTGCGCTAAAATATAGTAATTTTCCGGTGTTCCCCAACCGATGACTTTATCCTTCATTGATAAAAGCGTCTTAACTCCATTTATCTCTACATAAACATCAAGATAATCATGCGCAATATCGCTTTCAGCTATGGCCATAATATACGTTTTTAAACTGTAAGTTCCACTGGGTAAAGAGTTGATTTCTTGTTTGACATCAAAAGTAAAAACGGCTGATGAATGGTACCAATTTAAATCGCTGATTCCCGAACGGACATCCTGTGGCTTTCGATTCAGTTTCACCACAACCGCATCATCAGGTGTCGAACTGGCAATAACCCATGGCAACAGTAACTGATCCGTATCGCCTTGATTTTCAAATCCTCCGTCGCGAATATAATTTTCAATTACGTTAACGTTAGCCGTAACCGAATAAGAATTATTGACCGTTCCGCGGACAACATAATTGCCCGGGACTTCTAACTGAGCTAAATCAATGGTGTTCCAACTTACTGGCGCTTGCCGAATAGCATCAAAATTCGTCTCCACACCATAAGTGGTAGGCATCTGTTCGTGCTCGGCGATATTTAAAGTAACACTAATTGAGGAGCTTCGAACTTGACTAACCGTTTCTTCAATCGGGTTTTGCGGACCCCGCATTAATTTAAAAGTTGCTAAACTCGGTAGAACCTTCCCCGTGTAGGAGAATAAACCCTGATTACTCCAAGTAGCCAGCCCATCGTTAAACTTGCTCACATAGGTCGCGGAATATCCATCTCCGTATTCGGCCCAGGCTTGCCCCTCTGCTGTCGCCCAACAGGCGCCTTCGATCGGCAGCCATCCCGGTTCCCAATAGAATATTCCTAATCCAAGATTATTGGGGACATCAGCCAATATTTCACTGACATCGTGAATGGCGGTGGCCTGTCCCTGAATTGAGGTTAAATACTTTCCGGCATCTTCCATCGCGCTATTATAGGTGTTGGCCGTATAGGCATTACTTTCCGTCGTATACCCATAACTCATTTCCATAATCATAATTGGCTTTTTAAATTTGGTCGCCAGATTATCGAGATTAGACTTTAATGCCTCTAGTGTTCCATGGTAATAAGGATAGTAACTAACTCCAATTATATCGTATGGTACCTTACGTTCAGTTAAAGCACTAAAATAAACATCAAACTCATCTTTTGCGCCCCCATTAGCCAAGTGAATTACCGTATAAATATCCGGATTTACTTCTTTGGCTCCAGTTATTCCTGCTTTTAAGAAATTTGCCACTTGGTCAAAACCGGCCTTGGAATCGTTCCAATCGATTTTGCCATATGGATATAACATTCCGTTGTTTATCTCATTACCAATTTGAATGGCATTGACCTTCACTCCCGCATTATGAAATTGATTAAGCGTTGTTTTGGTAAAATTCTTAACCGCTTCTTCCACCTCGCTCGCGTCGTAACTCATCCATTTTGTCGGTGTCCGTTGTTGATCGGGATCAGCCCAAAAATCACTATAGTGGAAATC
Organism: Bacilli bacterium; assembly: GCA_035326105.1. Taxonomy (NCBI): domain Bacteria; kingdom Bacillati; phylum Bacillota; class Bacilli; species Bacilli bacterium. Next base: position 672,220 of record DAOKYO010000001.1, on the reverse strand, counting down.
GACAAGAACATTTAGTCCGGCGGCTTGAGCCCGTTTACTCATCGCAATAGCACTTCTTGCATCCGTATCGCCACCCCCATATCCATCGCCAACCGCATTCATCGGGTTATTCCAAAGGCGGACTCGGAAAAAATTTACCCCATTGTCGGCCAAAATTTGAAATACGTCTTGCTCTTGACCGCTGGAGTTAAAATACTTCCCTCCAAGCGATTCAATCTCTTGCACCATCGATGCATCCACTCCCATAGCAAAATCATCGCGCAGATTGCTTATCGGGTTAACTTTCAGGGCATTATAATCATACATTTCATCATTGGTCGCACTCCCAATTATGGGAGTAAAATCGACATCTTGATAGGTGAATTTAACGTTGCTGGAATTATTGCCTCCTCCGCAACCGGCTAATAATGAAAGGCTTAGAATGGCAAGCGTCAACTCCTTGTTTTTTTTCATGAAAGGTTCTCCTTGATGTATTCCATCGGAGCCACTCCGACGTTCTTTTTAAACTCACCGGAAAAATGAAGCTGATTATCGTATCCGACCAGTTTGGCTACGGCTTTGACGTTGTAAGCTCCATTGCGTAAAAGTAATTTAGCTTTATCCATGCGATACTCAGTCAAAAACCGCTTTACCGATATTCCGTAAGTATCCTTGAAAAGTCCGGCCAAATAGTTCGGTGTGACACCGACATTGTTGGCAATATCTTCAATACTGATTTTAAATTGATAATTGTTTGCGATAAAAGTTATCGCCGCGACAATGTGTCTTTTTGGTTTACTTACTTCTTCCAATAGACGCTCCTTGCGATAAAGCATATCGCCCAACACCTGGTAAAAAATGCCTATGCAACTAATATCGATAATGCCTCGTTCTTGGAAACGGTGATATATCATTTCAAAGTAATTGGCCAACGTTCCCTCGCCATCAAAATAAATCGGATTAAATCCATCGATACCGAGCGAATCAAGCATCCCCTTAACTTGATTGCCTGTAAAACCAATCCAAACATACGTCCAAGGATTCTTTTGATCGGGATGGTATTCAGGTTCACTAAATGGTTCAAAGAAAAAGGCCATTCCTTTCTTTAGATGATAATTCTTGCCATTTAACGATAATGATCCTTCGCCATCAATTATGTAGTGGACAAGGTAATAGGTCTTTGAAGTAAAATGAAAAACCTTATTGGGGATACATATTTCGCGACCACATTCCTTAAGTTCAAGGTCGCTAAAACCGTCATTAGTGTTGATGAATGCGTTCATATTTTGCTTATTTTCCTTTAATCTACAATTTCAGTATATGGAGTTTTAATGAGTTTTCAATATATTTTTATGCAAAAAAATTATACTTTTGGTCGATGTAAGCCCTTTTTTACATAAAATATTAGATTTTTATATATCAATTATCAGGTAATATAACACACGAAAAACCATAATTATCCACTGATATGCCATTTATTTTCTTTTTCTAACTAATCAGTATTCACCATAAAAATACTTAAATCGTGAATTGATTTCCTATTTTTTCCTATACGATTATTTTCATAAAAATTAAGTTTAATTAAGTTAAAAAAAGCCTATTGGCAAGCCATTCCAATAGGCATTTTAAATTTTAACAATCGTTACTTATTATCGTTCACAGCAATAAGGCTCGTATGGCCGATGCCAAACTCGATTACGGGATCTTTTTTTATGTACTTATGATAGTAGATTAGTTGAGGAAGAATAACGGGTATTGAGTGGAGAACGCCTTCACCCGAGAAAAGGAAAAGGGATATCGCCTCATCGCTAGAATGAAGCAAGAAGGTGATAAGGGCAATAAAGGCAAAAACACCATATTTCTTATCAGTGCGGAAAATTCTAAAATCGACATAGAACATAAAAACAATAAACGCCATATAGGGAATAAAAAGAATTAATCCTCCAGTCACAAGTGTTTCGATATATCCGCTGTGGAAATTGCCAAGAACATAGGCAAAATGGGCTGACGGCTCATAACTGAGTGCGTACCCTAAAAATGTCTTGGATAAAAAGAATCCTTTTCCAAGAATCAGCGATTTTAAACTATCAATAAAAGAAATCGAAACTCGCCATATGACATATCGCGCCTTTATAGTCCCTCCAGTAAACATTGAATCGGGAAGATATTTAACCAATATTAAACCGATAGTCGTGTCTTTTAGTTGAGCTGAAAATCTAAACGCCAAAACACTAGCGCCAATTGCCAAAAGAAATACAAATGTCGATATTGATAAAGCTTTGTGCACTTTAAATTTTGCTATCAGCCAATAAAAATATATCCCTGCATAAGCTATTGTAGAAATGATAATATTTGTCTTTGATAAAGTGAAAAATATCACAATATAGAATGGTATAGAAAGCAATATGTAAATCCAGCCATGTCGCTTGGCAGTGGCAAAGAAATACAACAAAAATATAAAGGAAAAGAAAAGAAAACTAGCAAACTGATTCCGGTGGACAAAGGCACTGTTAATTTTCCAAGACATATTAATTACATCGCCTTGTACAAATCCAACATACGCAGTCCATTCAGTAATCAAACTATAGACTATGAAAGCGAATCCCATAATCACGCCAATATACCCAACTTGCCTGACATAAAAAATCGCTTTTTTTCTCCTTGGCAAAGCAATTAAAACCGAAAAAATAAATAGGGCATTCGTAAACATATAAAGGATTGATCTTAACCTATCCAGGGTGTCAACCGGAATATCAATCGTTTGAATGGATCCCGAGCTCAATAGAAAAGAATGCGAAAAAGAGTTGGAAAAAGAAAGAACATTAAGCGCATGCGCACCAAATAGAACAATCAAATATATTAAAACTATAGTTCCAAAAGTGCTTAGGCGATACATTACATCAGATAAAATAAAGCGAATGTTGAAAGCCACAGCAAAAATTGAGATGATCAAAAAGTACACAAAGTCAAAACTATATAAATCAACTCCAGGCACTATAAAACTATTCTCAAACAACAATATTGTCGCTAATAACAATGCCCAAAAAAGAATATTATCAAATACGTGCGCAAGTTTTTTTTCGGCCTTCATCAAAAAAGTCCCCCTGAAAGCAAAATGTAGTCTATCATAAGTGTATCAAATTTTACATTGTTTTGTTTATAAACTCTTTATTTTTGCTTATAATTGTAAAAAAGGAAGAGAGAGGTACAATATGAAAATTGCAGTCGCCGGTACAGGATATGTCGGCCTTTCGTTAGCAACTTTGCTGGCACAAAAAAATGACGTCATTGCCTTGGATATTATTCAAGAGAAAGTAGATAAAATCAATAATCGGATTTCACCGATTCTAGATAAAGAAATAAGTGAATTTTTTGCCACTAAAAATTTGAATTTAACCGCCTCGTTAAATCCCCAAGAAGCAATTAAAGGAGCACACTTTGTAATTATTTCAACTCCGACAAATTATGATCCCGTGAAAAATTACTTTGATACTTCTTCCGTCGAAGCCATAATCGAGGAAACTAAGGCTATCAACCCTCAGGCCATAATTGTAATTAAGTCAACTATTCCCGTTGGCTATACCGAAAAAATACGGAAGAAACTTAACTATGACAATATACTTTTTAGCCCTGAATTTTTGCGGGAAGGTAAGGCTTTGTCAGACAATCTCTCTCCCAGCCGGATCGTAGTTGGTTATGATCGAAATAACCAACAGCAAAAAATAGAAGCTGAAGCATTTGCCAAACTCTTAAAAGAAGGCGCAACAAAAGAGGAAATCGATGTAATCTTTACCGGAACCACCGAAGCTGAAGCAATAAAACTTTTTGCCAACACCTATCTTGCTTTGCGTGTAGCTTTTTTTAACGAATTAGATACCTATGCGGAATCGAAAGGACTAAATCCAAAGGATATTATCGATGGTGTATCATTGGATCCGCGTATTGGTTCCCATTACAACAATCCATCTTTTGGTTATGGCGGATATTGCCTGCCCAAAGACACTAAGCAACTATTAGCCAACTATGAAGATGTGCCTCAGAATTTAATTGAAGCCATCGTACAAAGCAACAGCACAAGAAAAGACTTTATCGCCGATCGAATAATGGAAAAGGCCGGTTACTTTTTTGATCGGGATAAAGGCTATTACGTTGCTCCTGAAGAAAAAGTCAGAGTTGGTATTTATCGTTTAACTATGAAATCTGAATCCGACAATTTTCGGGCGAGTTCTATCCAAGGGATTATGAAACGTTTAAAGGCTAAAGGAGTTGAAGTCATCGTTTATGAACCAACCCTTCCCGATGGTTCCGATTTTTTCGGCAGTGTGGTTGTTAATGATTTGGCAAAGTTTAAATTGCTGTCAAAAGTAATCGTCGCTAATCGAATAAATAATAAGGATTTAGCCGATGTAATTGAGCACGTCTATTCGCGCGACTTATTTGCTCGCGATTAATTTTCGATTTCTTTGATGAATATTTACAAAAACCATTTATAATATTCAATAGAAATCAAGCACATTAAGGAGGCACCTGTATGCGAAGAGTTATTACTTACGGGACCTTTGATTTACTTCATTATGGTCATATTAACTTGCTTAGAAGAGCTAAGGCTCTCGGCGATTATCTGATTGTCGCTTTGTCCACCGACGAATTTAATGCCTTAAAGGGTAAAAAATCATTTTTTCCTTATGAAAAAAGAAAGTTGTTACTTGAAGCGATTCGCTATGTTGATCTAGTCATTCCCGAAGAAAATTGGAATCAAAAAAAATCGGATATAAAAGAGTATCATATCGATCTTTTTGTAATGGGGGATGATTGGAAAGGTAAATTTGACGAATTGAAAGATTGTTGCGAAGTGGTTTACCTTCCACGAACTCCCGAAATTTCCACAACTGAAATAAAGAAGACGCTTCATGACCAGGAAAAGTAAAACACTATGAATGAATTACAAGCCAAACAATTCGAACTTTTAAAAGCTTTTGTCGGGGTGTGTGAAAAGCATCATCTAAAGTATTTTCTTTATGGCGGAACTTGCATTGGCGCCGTCCGCCACAAAGGCTTTATTCCTTGGGACGATGATGTCGATGTCTGTATGCCCCGGCCTGACTTCGATAAATTTATAAAATTACAAAAAGATTTTAAGGATGGTTACTTTATTCAAACTTACAAATCGGACTTTAATTATTCATATTTATTTGCCAAAGTTCGTGATAGCAATACGACATTTATTGAAAAAACATTTGCGCACACAAATTTTAATCATGGTATTTATATTGATATTTTTCCTTTGGATGGAATCACCAAAAAGAAAGGTCGAACACAAGGTCGAGGTCCTAAACCTTATCTGATGTGGTTCTTTTGGTATTTCCCTTATTTGGGGCATCAATGGTTTCCTTGGAAATGGAAAAAACTTTGGCTTGATATACCCGCTACCATTGTTGCTCTTGCTTTTTCCCCATTTATAATTGGCAATTGGTCACCACGGCTGTTAGAACTTTGGGCCAAGCATATTCCATATGACAAGGCGACGGTAATTGGCACCTATCATACGATGCACTTTCATCATGAAACCTATCCAAAGGAATGGTTTGGCGACGGCGTGGAAGGCGAATTTGAAGGTTTGAAAATAAAACTTCCTTCAATGTATGACACCTATTTAACTCAAGTCTATGGAAATTATATGCAATTGCCACCCGAAAATAAACGCTATGGCCATCATTATCATAGCGGGGTCAGCACTACAGTCGGTTATAAAGAATACATAAAGAAACAAAAATAAATTGACTTTAATCTAGCGGCGAACGACAAATGATATCGTTTTAAGAAGGAGTTTCAGATCCATCAAAAACGATATCTTTTTATTATACTCACCATCAAACTTTGCTTTTTCTTCAATTCGAAAATACCGAAGAGAATTTATTTGCGCTAAACCGGTCAAACCAGGCCTTAATAAGTAGGAGCCATTTGTTTTTCTAAGTTTTAACAAATCCTTATCAACCGATATCGCGGGGCGTGGTCCAATAAATGACATATCCCCTTTTACGATATTAAGCAATTGCGGGAGTTCATCCAAACCGCTTTTACGAAGAAAATAGCGAAATCCTCCAATAGCTTTTTTGTCGATAATCAACTCCTCGGAAGTTACATAACTTGGCATGGAGATTGGTAGGGTGCGAAATTTAAAAAGCGTAAAGTTTTTTTCGTTAGCGCCTACTCTTGTTTGAGCAAAACAAGGATGTCCTTTGTTTTGGAAAAGTAAAACAATCGTGATAAGTATAAATAGGGGGGATAAGAATATCAGTGACAATAAAGAAAAAATAAAATCAAATAACCTTTTTATAACGTAATTATAAAAATAATTCCCAACCCTAATTGATTGTCTGTTACTTAGAGTAGTTTTTTCCATAATGCAATATTTCTTTCTTTAGCATAGTATTCTTCTAAAGCTGAATCGCCTTGAAACGCGGGTCTTTTTTGTAAATCAGATAATACGGCGGCTAATTTCATGTAGTCACCACAATTAACGATATAATTCCCTTGCTTGAAGGATTCGGCATACTTCGAGTTTTCGTCAACAATTAAAATCATTGGTTTTTGAGCCATAACACACATTGATGTTTTGGAAGGGCAAGCGGAAAAAATCGCCCCTGGTTTTAAAGAGATAAGGTTATAATCCGCTAAAAGGTAGAGCCATTCCGCTTCTTCCTGACTAACCCGCGGATAAAAAGCAATATTCCGCAGTTGATATTTCTTTAATAACTTAAAAAGGTGCTTTTGCTTTGATCCTGAACCGACAATTGAAATTTTTACTTGATGATTAGTTTCATTTATTTTTTTCGCTGCCTTAACAATAACATCCATGTCCTGAAATACGCCAAGATTACCGATATAAAAAGCATTTACTTTGGAACCATCAAACTCAATATTTCTTTTTAAGGCCTCTAAATCATGATTGGTTGAGTCAGGTAATTTTGACTTAACTCGTGGCCAATTGGGAATAACATGTATTTTATCGGAGGGAACTCCTTTTTTTAGCAATGAATCTTTTATATCCGTGGATATAACAACAATTTTGTTTACTCTTTTTAAGGCTCGCACCAAAATATGGTTTAAGGGATGATAAAAAGGACTTCTGGATTTAAAAAGAATATCTGGGTATAAGTCATGAATATGATATATCAATTCAATATTTCTTTTTTTAGCAAAGCGACTCACTGCATGAAGCAAAAAAAGCGGTGGGGTGGAAGGAATAACAATTTTATCAATTTGACCAAGTTTTTTTAACGCCTTTACCTCTTTATGAACAAGCGACAGCATCCTTAAGAAACGCCCAAAAAACGAATTTTTAAAGCCGGTAAAGCATTGGAAACGATATATTTTTCCATATTCATTTTCTTCATAAGCAATGGAAAACTTCTCAATTTGACTTTTGCTAACCCCACGAACCGGAAAAGGAGCGATAATGATATTCTCATTATTGTTTTCTTTGCTGGCCAAAAGCAAATCATAAAAAAGATAAGTGCTTGAAAATATTTCTGGAATAAAATACTGTGATAAAAAAACAACCCTCATCATCATCCCCGCTTTCCATCAAAGCAAATGCAATTCTTGAAGAAGACTTTTAATTTCCGCAAAACTCAATTGTTTCGTATTCTGTGACGTATACATCTTCTCCAATTCATTATTATCATATCCTTGCGAAACATATTTATCATAATTTAAATCACGATTGTCGGCTTTAATACAGAAAAAATCCGGGTACTCTTCTGCGCGAAGCATTTCTTCCGATGTAATAAGAACCTCATCAACTTTTTCCCCGTGACGAGTTCCGATATAGGTTTTTCCGCCCTTGCTTTTGGTTAAATCTAATATTGCGTCCGCCAAAGTTTCAATATCCACGGCCGGACCCTTTTTAATAAAAGTATCGCCCTGCTCTCCATTTTCAAAAGCATATAAGACCAACTCGACCGCATCATCTAAGCTCATCATGAATCGCGTCATGCGTGGATTGGTAATCGTAAGCGGACGATGATTATGCGCTTGCTCAACAAAAAGCGGAATAACGCTTCCTCGACTGCCCATAACATTTCCATATCTTGTTAAACAAAAAATAGTATCGCCTGCTATCATTTGCCGCGAACGCGCAATAATGTTTTTTTCCATCAAAGCTTTACTCATTCCCATCGCATTGATCGGATAAGCAGCTTTGTCTGTTGAAAGAAAAACCGCTTTTTTTACTTTGTTTTCGACACATGCCGTAACAACATTATCACTGCCTATTATATTGGTCTTAACCGCTTCTAAAGGATAAAATTCACAAGAAGGTACCTGCTTTAACGCCGCGGCATTAAACACGTAATCCACGCCACGAAAAGCACCATGAATTGAGGCATAGTCACGAATATCACCAATGTAAAATTTTAATCGATCATCATCAAATTCCTTCCGCATATCATCTTGCTTTTTTTCATCGCGAGAAAGAATTCTTATTTCCTTGACTCCGAGCTTTAAAAATTTACTTGTTGCAGCGTGGCCAAAACTCCCGGTGCCACCAGTTATAAGTACAATTTTTCCCGTTAAAACTTGCTTGCTATTTTCCATATAGGACCTCGCTTCTATTTATGATATATATGCTTGTTGATTACTCGCGTATAATGCGGTATTAAACTTATAACTCGTGAAGATACATCTTTATAATCGTATTCATTTGGTAAATCAAAATCCGACTCCTTATGCAATATCATATCCAGTGCCAAAAGTATTGAATCTGGAGTATTTCCACCCAATACAATTGTCCCGGCTTCTTCCGCTTCTTGTCGCTCATTACTGGTCCGCATTAATACTCCCCGAAAATGCAGTAGACCAGCTTCTTCTGCCAAAGTACCACTATCACTAATAACCGCTTTGGCATCCATTTCAAGAGAGGTATAATCGCTAAAAGATAATGGTTCGATAATTTTTATTAAAGGATTAGAAAACACTTTTGCGGTTAAATCAATTTTTTTCCGCGTTCGAGGGTGAAGAGAAACAATAATGGGTAGTTGATATTTTGTAGCAACCGCCTCGATTGAAGCGACAACTCCATCAAGAGTTTTAGCATCATCAACATTTTCTTCCCGATGAAAGTCAAAAAGAAAATACGCGCCTTTTTCTATATTTAAGGAAGATAAAACAGCACTATGAGAGATTTTATCCCGCATGGAATTTATGACCTCCGCCATTGGCGAACCAACAACGAAAATATAACGATCATCTATTCCTTCGTGGATTAGGTTTCTCCGTGCTCTTTCTGTGTATGGAAGATTTATGTCACTAATATGATCTACAATCATTCGATTAGTCATTTCCGGGACATTCCAATCCACCGTTCTATTTCCCGCTTCCATATGAAAAAGGGGGATGTGCAGTCTTTTAGCAATTATGGAGGAAAGAGCACTATTCGTATCACCTAAAATCAGCACTGCATCTGGCTTTTCTTTTTCCATAACCTCATAAGCTGAAGCGATGATGCTTCCAATATTCGTACCCAAGTTTTCTTTATTAATTTCCAGAAAATAATCGGGCGTTCTTAAATTCAAATCCTCAAAAAAGATATCTTTTAAACGATGATCATAGTTTTGTCCGGTATGAACCAAAATATGGTCAAAAAACATATCCGCTTTTTTAATTATTTGGGAAAGGCGAATTATCTCCGGACGAGTTCCGATGATAGTCATTAATTTAAATTTTTTGGGCATTACTTTTGCTCCTTAGAAAATACATCTAAATTATAAGCATAAAATCGTGAATTGTCTTAATTTTATTAAAAATACAGACAAATATGCTTTTTTAATAAAAACAGACCGCACTTTATCTATCCCTGCAGTCTGTCGTTATTATTTTTTAAATTACCCCTATTTAACTAAAACTGTAATCGGCAATGCATTTTCCTTAATCGTTGCCAGCCGGTTAAATGATTCAGTAAACTGCTTTTTATTATCAACTCCAGCAACAACCGGTAAAACAATCGCATCAGCATATTTGCCAAGAAGAAGAGGAATACTATCATTAACTACGTTGTTCGTATTAATAATTATATAATCAAATTCCGAAATCAGTTTGATAATGTAACTGTCAACTTTTTGCGATTTAAGACTGTCAATCAAATAAGGGCTATCCGGCATACTAATGTACGCAACTCCATTTTCACTTGCAATCTCTTTTGCACTTCCTTCAGCCAGGCTAACGATATCGGAAGAATGATTTTTAACTTCATTGGCGGTATCAATAATAAGAGTTTTCTTTCCATTTAAAGCATAAACTTTTGCTAAATCGCTGGCTAAATGAACTCCCAAGTAATTAGGTTTTATCTGCGAGAGCAAAATCGTTCTTACTTGTTTAGAAAGAATTGATCCATCAATAAAATTTTGAAGTTCAAGAACAGAATCAGCTTGATAAGGTCCCTTTGTTTTCGGTTTAAATAAATCTTTTAGTGTTTGAAGAGAAAAGAACTCTTTAAGCGATTGCTTTTTCTCATCGCTCTTTAATAAGAAAATTTCTCGTAGACCAAAATCAAAAACGTCACTTTTACTACGAATAACGCCTTTATCAATATCAATGTAGGCAAAGATAAATGTTGATATCACAAAAAACGCCAAAGTAAAAGCCAGCACAACAATTTTCTTGGAAGTTCCCGTGTAAGCATAGGATGAAGCTCTTTGATAAATGGAAACATTAGGAGCAATTGCACTAAAGGAATCATTATTGGAAAGAAAATCGGTATACGTATCCATCGTCTCATTAATAACTTTGACAACAATTGAAGGGTCACTTGACGAAAAAGTAACCGCATAAGTACGTGAACTACTTGCCACAGCATTTGAAGAAATACCACCAGTTATATCTTGTGCGGTAATGGCTTTTCCGCTGGCAAATGTTATTTCTAAATTTTCCACCACTCGTTCAGCTACAACCGAAGATTTAAATGTTGAATTCAAAGTACTCGCAATTTCCGCACTGATTGTATTTTTGTATGTCAAATATCCTGTCGCAGTATACCTTGGAGTCATAACCCCACTTGAGTAAGTAACTCCAGCTATAACGCCAATTAAGGTTACGACAATTATCTTCCATAAATTACGCCAAAAAATACGAAAAAGTTCGCCTACCGAAAGGCCTCTATTTTCTTCGCCAATAAGCCCGTTTTCCATCATATTATTCTCCCGTTATAAAAACTATACCAAAGGTATTTTACCATTTATACTTAAAAACATTAAGATATTTTATCATTTGCACAACAAATCTAACTTTTTCTATAAAGCATTCTTTCATTCATTATCTATATAAGTGTCTAGATTGCTCTCATCGTACAATCTGCTGGCATAAATAAGAACCATAAGCGGCGATGAAGAATCGTTAATTAATCTATGGGAAAAGCCAGGCATAATATCGATCATCTGCTTCTTGCTTTCATCTAGATTGAAAGAAAAAAAGGCATTATTTATAACATTTTTAACTTCTATTCTCCCTTTTCCTTTAAGAATAATAAAACGTTCCCACTTGCTCATATGGTAGTGATTGCCTTTAGTTTGATACGGATTAACGACATTAAGAGCGAACTGTCCACCAATCGGAGCTTTAACTAGTTCCATGAAACTACCCCGATTATCGCTATGTGTTTGGATAGAATGCTCCCACATTGCAAAAGGAATATAACTTAACAAAGTAGCTAAGAGGCTTACATCAAAATGGTTACTATAATCCCCAATCAACGTGTTAAGTTTATACATTTTATATATGTTTTCTAGACGGGAAAACAGTTCATCTGCGGTTAAAGGTACACCCTTTTCGATTGAGCTAGTCTTTCCTAATTCATCACGATGTTTGTTTTCACTATATTCCATAAATAAATCTATTAAATCATCAATATAAAGGTAAGTTTTAACTTCTTGTTTATTGATAAAAGGCGGCTTTATTTCACGGATAATGCAATCGGAAAAAGTAGCGACAACTGAATGATGATTTATCTTTGCCCATTTTCCAAAAATATTTGGCAAGCGCAAAATATAGATTGGATAGCCACTCATTTCAAAGAAACTTTTTAGAACATCTTCCGCTTCTTTCTTGCTCTTTCCATATTCACTATGGATATCATCCGCCTGTAAAGAGGAAGCAAACAAAAGTGGAATCCTCATCGATGTCTGTTTTAGCGCCTTAACCACTGATTCGGCAAAGGTTTTATTGTCGCTAAAATTTCCTTGCTCCGGTCGATTAACCCCTGCCAGTAAAAAGATAAAATCACTTTTATCAATTAAAAGAGGAAGCTTTGTTAAATCATCGTTATGGTGAAAAACAAAAACTTGATGCCCTTTTCCTTTGAGATAGGCAGCAAAATTAATTCCGATAAATCCACCGCCGCCAATAAGAAGATATTTGCTCATCTTTTTTCCTCCATAACTTGATTAAAATAGGCTAGATAGTTTTTGCAAAAATTATCAACACTAAATTTGGTATCAAGGGATATATGATCACGCATTAAAAAAAGTTGATTGCTTATAAAAGTTAGCATTTTTTCAAAACGAAGTGGATCACTACTTTGAAGCAAAAGGCCATTATGCTCATTTATAATTTCCTTATTGCCTCCCACATCATAAGCAATTATCGGGGTTCCATTTGCGAGGGCCTCTAGATTTATCGAGGGGAAGTTGTCACCGATACTGGGGTTAAAAACTACGCTAGATGAACGATATAAATGCTTTATTTCTTCCTTATCGGCGATAAAGCCAATCGTTTTTACCCGCCGATCAATATTAATATTGCCCTTAATTTTTCCGACTAAAATAATTTCTTGGTCCGCATTTAAAAGGCTCGCCAGATGATTGATGTCCTTTATGTTCTTGCGAAAATCCCAGACATTGGCAATAGCGAGGATGGTTGTAATGGGCTTCTCGAAAGAAACTTCCTTTTTATGAAGCAACGGGACCTGACTACTTATGCCGTTATGGATGACCGAACTCGGATATGCGCTTAAAAATGATGACTTTAGTTGTCCTTGCATATAATTTGAAGGGCAGATGAAATGAAGTCGCAGCGCACGCGTAAATATTTGTTTTTTTAAAAGATAATTCTGCTTTGAACGGTCGATGAAAGATGCCGGGTAATCCCTGCGTCCCGGGCATTGATAACAGGCGGTTTTATACTTCGCACATTGATAAGTATCAGGAAAAGGGCAATGACCAGTAAAAGCCCAACTATCATGAAGCGTCCAAATAACTTTAATCTTTTCTTCTTGAAAGTAAGCAAATAGTAATGAATATGATAAATAATGACCGTGAAGATTATGAATATTAACCACGTCGGGATGGAAAACCTTTAACTCGTTAACTAAGCGCTTTGTGGCTAAACGCGAATAAGCCCCTTCTTTGTCAAACAGAAAAGCCATAGTCTTATGCCATAACAGTGAAGTAATTCCTTCAATTTTAATGGCCTCTTGCTTATCAACCTTTTGGCCGCGTCCATAGAAAACCTTGACTTCATGTCCTTGCTGACGACAATACTGCGCCAATTCAAAAACAATATCGCCGGTGCTTCCGCTATGATAAAAAGAATTGATGAAAGCTATTTTCATAATGCTATTTTATCCTTCGCTATCATTTTTTCATAGTCGCTATATTGATTAATTCTATTTATTATTGGAATAAAAATCGCTTTTTCTGCTTTATTCATAAGTAGATTGTAGGTGATTAGTAAATACGCAATGATGGCAAAAAACACTTTGGCTAAAAACCATATTGTATCGGCCTGGGGAAGTAAAAAGAAGATAAATACCGACACACCCAAGAAGATTATCTGACCCGGCAAAATTGCTAAATGAGTCTTTTTAAAAAACATTTTAACATCAAGTCCAAGATGTTTATGAAAGTAATAATTACGCACTATCCCATAGCCTACAATCTTACCAACAAAAATCGAAATTGCCCCTAATAAGAGAACATAATTTGGGAAAAGTGCCCCAAGAATAATAGATAAGCCAATTGAAATACTGGCCGCAACAATGGAAGAGTAAGCAAAGTACTTTGTTTTGTTTTCAATGAGCAAGAGCGAATTACCGATTTCCTGCGTGTAAGTTATAAGCCCCGGTAGGATTAGAAGAATCAGTACAAGCGTCGCTTGCGAATAATCTTCCCCATTGGAAGCGCCGATTTTCCAAATATGGAGAATAAAATCATTTCCAAAAACCGTTATACCAAAAATTATTAACCCCATAACAATTAACTCATACCGGCCAACTTTAATCATTAAATTAGTTTTGTCTTCACTGCTGGCTTTATTTCTATTCATTTTGGCCAGATGAGGGAGAAAGAGACCATTAAGCGCATCCGAGAAATAATAGACATAGCCTTCAATTGCCGAGGCAAGGGCGAAGACGGCGACCGGAATCGTCCCTCCAAAATAGGCTAATATGGTCGGCTCAAGGTTAAGAATCAAGCGAGCCGCTAAGCCTTCAATTGCTGCCAACGCCATTAATGATAAAAATTTACGTTTTAATTTTGCTTCAATTTTAAAACGTGGATGTATCCCCAATAGTTTTTTTCGTTTTGCATATAAATATTTAGTAATCGCTTCCGCCACATTGCCAAGAGCAAAAATTAGGGCGAAAAGATAAAGATCTACTTTTATTGATAAGGCTATAACAATACCAACAACACTAAGCGCCTTAAAGAAAAGGGCTATAGTCTTTAGACTGGCATATTCTTCGTTACCAATAATGACTCCATTAAAAGGGATAAATTGAAGGGTAATCAAAGAATAAATGGCAAAGATTACATAGACCATCCTTAAAGCCACCAACTCATCGTATGCGAGACTAGTAAATAAATATTCGAGCGAAAAATATAAACCTAGTAAAAGCACTGTAAATACTAGGGCTAAAATTAAAGTGATTTTTATGGCCAATCCAGTTACCTCGTTCGCCTCCTTTTCACTGCGTGTTGCTCTAAATTTTGCAATCAACGTGGATACGGTAGTTCCGATGCCAAAATCAAAGGTAAAGATAGCAACAAGCGAAAATGACAGTGAGTATATCGCATAGGATGATTGACCGAGTGTATTGATTAACCATGGGGTGTAGAAAAAACTGATCAGTGCAATCAATAAAACCGAAAGATAAGAAACCAAACCATGAAAACGTAGAGTATGCGCTTTTTTATTAAAAGCCGTTACTTTTGGGGGTGAAATAAGCTCTTGGTCGCCTTCGATCATTTTGTTACGAACTTCAACTTCACTTATGATTTGGCATTGGGATAAAAGGTGGCTTTCACCAGAAGATAAATTTTCTTTATGTTCAATTAATCCCTTAAGCTTTCTTACTCCTAAACCTACGTCGTAGTTTTCTTTATAAAAAGCATAACTTCGCTTGCTCATATCCAATATGAGATTGGGATTGTCTAGCAGGTATGTTACTTTATTTATAAGATCATCAGTTCTTGGGTAGTCAAATAGCAGTCCCTGGTTTTTATGCTCAATAAGAAAGGGGGCCGCTCCTGAAAGATAGGAACTGACCACCATCGCTCCATTAGCCATCGCTTCCGCTATTGATACTCCAAATCCTTCCTCGCGATCAGATGTAGAAAGAAGAATATCACTTTTACGAATGCGCTCAATCGTTTCATCGTGATTTAAGAATCCGGTTAATTCCACTTGGGCACCTAAGTGATATTGGTCGATTAACTGATTTAAATTCCTCTGCTCTTCTTCGTTGCCTCCGCCGATAATGGTCAGTGAAAAATTATATTTTTTCAACTTTAGGGCATGAGCTAACTCAATGGCCAGTTGCGGATGCTTAAAATCAACCAAACGTGAAACCCAAACTAATTTAAAGGTGTGGGGCTTTTCTTTTTCATTCCAATGACGCTGGACGACATCTTCTGAAGCCAGCGGAGCAAAATATGTCCATTGATAAGTTCGATTAAGAGCAAAGTCATTTAAGTCATTATCAAAGGCCGTATAGGCGGATAAAGACAACACTCGAACTTGAGCTAAATCAAGCCATTTATTTATCAGATAATCAACTGCTACTCGTAGGGGAGAGTAAACTTCGTAGTCGCCTTTTTTGTAACGTCTTTCCGCTAAACGATATATTTGTTTGCCCTTATGATGACGGATTAAATAAAACACTAGTCGATAGGGCATGTTGCCGTATATTATTACCTGAGCGGCAGATATTTTTTTCTTAGCAGCAGCAAAATCTTCCTTGGTATGAATTAAAGTCGTTTGCGGATATTCCTTTTCTTGCTCATAATTCTCATGCCCTAAGCCTAATTTAGCGAAAGTAATGGCTTGATAGCGCTCCTTAAATTGGCTGATCATTTCTTGATGAAAGGAGTTATTGTGCGCAGATATAAAATTAGTGGCAAATAAAACTTTATAATCACCAGTGATAGAAATAGTTTTATCACGCTGGCTTTGAGCAATAATCTTCATTCTTTCGAGAAATCCAAGGCCCATCATCACCCAAAGAAAATAAATGAGATTACCTTCAAAAACCGGCTCGAGCAAGAAATAAAAACCTGATACAAAAAGAAAAGCCATAATGTGATCAAGGGATTTATTATGAGTCTTTATAACAAGCACTGCGTTACGGATGCTATATATTGTTATGGCAAGAAAAGCTAATGCGGGCAAAAAGCCCCCTAGAGCATAAAAGTCCAACCAAACGTTATGGGCGTAAAGAAAGAGTACTGAATGACCATTATCGATGAATGCCACTCCCGACATTCCGCCAAATGGATAATAAAGGAAATTGTTAAAGAAAATACGATAGAAAGAAATCCGCTCACTGTTCGATTCGTTAAGGGCAATAAAGCGGGAGAACAAGGGGTGGGTGCTTAAATAGTCACGCATCGAAAATAGATTATAGTGAATAGTCAAAATCAAAAATAACCCTAATATAATTAACACAAGAAAACTACTAGCTAAAAAGCGGAAAACTCTGGTTTTTCCGTAACCGTAAAAATAGTAAAGCAGATAGAGAGCAATCGCTAACGGTAAAACGAAGAATAAGGTTCGCGTTCTTAATACTAGCGACATAGCGATTGATAAGATCACTCCTAATAATCCAACGATAAGCGGAACTAAGTTCTTTTTAACTTTGAACAGAGATGCGAGTAGTAAAGCGCATAGCGGGAACATATAGGAAACGACCATCGTGGGCGATAAGAGAATTGCACCTTTACTCCAAAAGTCCAACAATCGGCGTGAACTATAAAGGTAGGGATTTAGTCCATAATCAGATAAGTATTTACTAAATTGCAGGCCGAGAAATAAGAGCGTTCCAAGCGCATAAGCAACCAAAAGATACATCAATTCTTTTTGAAGTTTTTTTCTACCAAAGGCTCCACCAATTTGATAGAGCAGATTGGGTAGTATTAGATAGGCTAAGAAGGGATAGAAACCAAGCCCATAATGATATGTATAAAAGGAGAATATGAAAATAGAAAAGAAGAACACCAAAAGCGCACCGAATGTTAATCTAAGGTCGCGGGTTAAAAAGAAACGCGAGAAAAGCAGTACCGCCAGAAGTCCCATTAAATAGCTATCATAATTAAAAAAGTTAATGCCGATTAAAAAAGCCAGCAAAGTTTCAATGATGATTATCGCCTTTTTAATTTTTGGAAAGTATGGCGAGTAGTTACTTGCTATAGTTTTAAGCGACATAAACAAACACTCTCTTCTCCCCATACCCGCTATTAATTTCGGTTTCGGTTAAGATTCTTTCTTGGCTATCAAAGTAAAAATCTGTTTTAGCGCTCTGATTGTTGTCGTCTAAATAAATAAGATGAATTTGATCTTCGTGGATTTCATTTCCACTTTCATCGTAAGTTTTGTTACCTCGGTCATCATAGACAAAATCAACACTTCGCCCCCAAGTTCCCGTCAGACTAGTTGAAGTGTTTTGGTCAAAAATAACGAACTGATTGTTGGCTTTTAATTCTAAAGACTGGATTATTAATTCACTTATGAAAGAATATTTACCTATCGGTGTATGCGCATAATAGTTGCAACTAGATAACAAAAAAACACCGCAAAAAATCCAATATTTGAAGTATTTATTTTTTTTGGTGCTCTTTACTTTCATATCCCTACCCATCGTTTACTAATATGATAGAGAAATATGATTAATTTTACAATTTAATACGGAAAATAAAGTTATTTTCCACTCTTGTGCTTTTCCCAATTCCACGAATCGCGGCAAGCATCTTTAGCTGTCAGTTTTGTTTCCCAATTAAGTTCTCGTTTCGCCTTGCTCGCGTCCGCCCAGTAGGCTGGTAGATCTCCTGGCCGTCTTTTGTCAATCACATAATTTAACTTCAAGTGGTTGACGCCCTCAAAATCGTGAATAAGTTCAAGAACAGAAATTCCCTTACCTGTACCGAGATTATAAACGACAAATCCCGGATGGCTTTCCAATTTTTTCAAGGCCGCCAAATGGCCTAAGGCAAGATCGACAACGTGAATGTAATCACGTTCACATGTTCCATCTTGGGTTGGATAGTCGTTGCCAAAAACATGAAGCGTATCCAGTTTGCCGGCGGCTACACGCGTGATATAAGGCATGAGGTTATTGGGTAATCCCTGAGGATCCTCGCCGATCAGTCCCGAAGGATGAGCGCCGATAGGGTTGAAATATCTTAAAACGGCAACGTTAAGTCCTGGGTTGGCGTGGTTGACATCTTTTAAAATCATTTCAATAAAAAGCTTAGTTTTCCCATAAGGACTTGTCGGGGTTCCTAACCGCATGGTTTCAACATAAGGAAAATCATTTTCCTCGCCATAAACAGTAGCGCTGCTACTAAATACGAGGTTGTTAACCTTAAATTGGCGCATTACCTCAAGCAGCGATAAAGTAGAATCAATGTTGTTCCGGTAATACTCTAACGGTTTTGAAACCGATTCTCCCACGGCCTTAAGGCCTGCAAAATGAATGACTTGGTCAATTTTGTTTTCCTGAAAAACCTTTTTTAACCCCGCTTTATCAATGACATCTAAATTATAAAAACGAGGTTTTTTACCCGTTATCGTCTGAATTGCATCAAGCACTTCTGGTTTAGAGTTAATATAGTTATCAACAATAACAACCTCATATCCGGCATTTATCAATTCGACGACAGTGTGCGAGCCAATATAGCCTGTTCCACCGGTAACTAATACACTCATAAAATTCTCCTTTATCCGTAACCATTTATAATCTTATAACTTTGTATCTAATAAATCTATACTTGGCGACCCGCCTCAAAAAAAGTGACATTCTTCAAAATTCTATTTTGAATAAAAAGCCTTGTACCATTGAGCAAACTTACGAAGTCCATCTCTTAACGAAGTAGATGGCTTAAAACCAAAGTCATCTTCTAATGGCTTTGTATCCGCATAGGTAATAGGTACATCTCCCGGTTGCATTGGGACTAAATGCATATGCTTTTTCAAATCAAAGTCCGGTGGTAAAACCTCAGCTTTTATCAACTCCTCGGCCAAGATTTGCACAAACTCAAGCAAATCCTCCGGATGAGAATTACCTATGTTATAAATTTTATAAGGGGGTATTGGTAGACCATCCTCGCCATTTTTCTTTTCAGGCGCTTTTTGCATAACGCGGATAATGCCCTCAACGATATCATCAATATAAGTAAAATCACGTTTGCATTTCCCAAAATTAAAGATCTCAACCGGCTTATCTTGAACAAACTTATTTGTAAAGCCAAAATAGGCCATATCCGGCCGGCCGGCCGGTCCATAGACAGTGAAAAATCTAAGCCCCGTTGAAGGAATATTATATAGTTTTGCATAGGCATGAGCGATAAGTTCATCCGATTTTTTAGTCGCCGCGTATAGTGAAACCGGATTATCAACCTGATCATCCGTCGAGTATGGAACTTTTTTATTGGTCCCATAAACCGAGGAGGAGGAGGCATAAATAAAATGCTTTATTCCCGGTCTGCCATCGTCATATGAATGCCGGCAAGCTTCTAAAATATTATAGAAGCCAATTAGGTTTGCCTCTATGTAGGCTCCAGGATTAGTTATGGAATATCGCACTCCCGCCTGAGCTGCTAAATTTACAACAATATTAAACTTATTATCTAAGAATAATTTATCAATTAAGTCCTTGTTGGCAATATTCCCCTTGATAAAATTCCAATGAGTGCTCGGATGATTGGCAACAAGACTGGATATTAAGTTTAATCTTTCCTCTTTTATGGAAACATCATAATAATCGTTCATATTGTCGATGCCCACGATTGAAATATCTTCAAATCTTTTGATCAGTTCCATAACCAAATTGGCACCGATAAATCCAGCAGCCCCCGTGACAAGAATATTCAATTTACTTAATTCTAAATATTTCATATATATATTTTTTTCTTTGCTATTATAACATGAAAGTTATATTCGATTCTGAAATTAATAAATTATTTAAGTTATTTATTATTTGAAAAAAAGAAAGAAAACGTAATTTTTTTATTTGAGAATACATATATATTTAGAAAAAAAACATTTAAGAAAAAATTATTTAATATTATATTTCTCCATTATTCCTTCAAAGTACTTTCCAAATATTTCATTATACTTTAATGGATAAAAGGATGAGACTCCTCCAAAATGGAAAAAAGTAAACTCTCCAAAATATATCTTGTTGTTTTCCGAGTATAAATCAATTCTTACAGCCGGAAAATTGGCGGATAATTTCCTGGATAATTCAACCATTTCGTCAAAATTGCTTGGTTTAAGCAAAGGTTGTTTTGAGTTAAAATGTTCATTCATGACTGGTAGATGATTCCATTCCAAATCAAAAAAATCAAAAGTGACATTTTTGTCGCGATTGGCCGCAACGAACAAGAATCTTGGCTCGCCATCAAAGCAAAAAAACTTATAGTCCTTTGGTGCGCATCCATCAACTGTCTTAATGTATTCTTCGACAATAATCTTTTTCTTAATTCCAGAATAGACCCACTCTTTATAAATATTAGAAAAACCATTTGACTTCATATGCTTACTAATTAGTTTATCAGCTTTTTTAATATTCAATTTACTTTTATCTTGTACCAAAAAAACTCCACCAGAATCATTATTTGTTTTAACAACAAAAGAATTGGGAAGCGTGTCGAAATCAATTTGACTAAAGGAGTCGTAAACCCCATATAGTTTTGGCAAGGAATCTTCAAATCCGAGTGAAATCACATAATTACGAACAAGGTATTTATCAGCACAAATTTTAGCTAAATCATTTCTCCATTTTAATTTCAATATTTGAATATAGTCGTTAAAAGAACTTGGGTTATCAAGATTTAAGTGATAGCCGTTTTTAAGAAAAAACATCTCTTCAACATATTGTCTATCGTCCATTTTCGACGACTTCTTTATTAGTTTACGTATTTTAAAATAATTGTTTATGTACGGAAGTAATCTTCCTGTTTTTTTTAAATATTTCGCTCTATTTATTTTTTTGTTAATAACTTTAAGCATTCCCATAAAGATCACTTACGTTTTCCTTTGAATGTATTTTAGTCTACGAACATACAAAAATCAAACTATCTATAACAATAAATGATTAAACTTAATTTTGTAAAAGCCTAATTGATATTTAATAGTATAGTTGAGTAAATTATTGATGAAAATTTGTCATATGGTAAAACTATAATTACTTTTTTCTAACTTCTGAAAGGAGCTCCCAAATATCGTCTCCAAACATTCCTTTTCCAGATGACATTTGTGGCAACCAAGCGCTACCACCTCTCATATTAGCTTCCAAGAGAATTAATTCTCCATTTTCATTAATTGTAATATCCCAGTTTACTATTCTTATTTGAGGAATCAAAGCGTGCATGGATTTTGCTGCCAAGAGAACAGAAGGAAATTGCTCAACTTTATAACCTTCAAATTTAACATGTGAATCCGGATGCTCGGAAAATTTTTGGTTAAATTCAGTAAAGGCAATCGGCCCAAAATTTCCCTCATCATCTACGGAGAGAAATATACCACCAGCGTGAGCATTATCTAAAAAAGAATTGTTTCGTCCCATTCTAAATGTCGTGGGCGTGTTTTTTATTGTTCCATCTTTTAAAATGTAAGTAATTACTCTAAATGTATTAACGCTTGATGGATTAAAAATACTAATTACTTTATTGGGAACAATCTGCTCTTGAACAATAAAATCGTTGCCATATTTTTTAAAAATTGATTCAATATTTGATTTCGATACTAAATCGACTCCATCTTTAATATCGAGAATCGCACATCCGCGTCCAGAACTTGAGTCGATAGAGGGTTTAATAAAACACTTTTCAGCATTCTTTAAGATTGAAAGTGCTTCTTGATAAGAAATCAACTGCAAGTTTCCATTTCGATAAATTCCGTTTATCTTCGACAAAAACGTTTTTGGCGTTCTAATAGAATCTGTTCCTTGCGTCAAGAAAAATAAATTGTTTTTATCTTCCATTGCCTTCTGATAATATTCTCTTGAAATCACATTTTCTAAAAGTGGTATACACAATAATTCCGGCATATATCTATAATCAAAATTACCAGTAAAAGCAGTGTAATGTCTATGCCAAGTATAAGGAATTTTTTTCCCATAATACTTCTTAAAATAAAAATCTATTTGCTTTTTTTGATCTTTTGTTAAGGTGATTGTTTTAAAAATCTTTTTTCTTTTCTTACTTCTAAATTTCTTTATTTCTCGATGCTTAAGACAAAAAATGTAAAATTTTGCATATAGTCCTTTCAATGCTTTAATTAGTTTCCTCATAAACCATTACCTCTTGCATTTATTGCCTTTTTATTTATGCTTTGTAACTATTACATAAAACTGAACTAGAAATTTATTTCTGTTTCTGGGAAATAATCTTAAAACAATGATCAATGAATTCTTGATATGATGAAAATATTTTTGTTGAGTGATTATTATAATAGCAATCAGTTAATGCACTATTATATCCATTTACATATAATTTTTTTGAAAAAGCCTTATTAAGATTCTGCTCATTTGGATTATGCCACAAAGTAAAAAATTCATGAAATTCTTCTTCTTTTGGAATGCGTTTAAAACGTTGATAATAGTATATGAATTGAACCTCAGCGTCATGAAGTAAAAGTGATTCCCGTTTGGATATGTATTGCTCTATGCTGCAGATAAAGTGTGCAGGATTTCCAGCCCATACTTCATTACTGGGGATACTTTTTGTTACGACTGATCCCGCGCCAATAACAACATTATCACCAACTGTTACTCCGCCAAGAACAAGAACATTAAAACCAAAAAAAACATTACTACCAATGCTTACCGGTTTCGCGTTGCCAACAATTGATCCATTAATACCTTTGATAACTGACCAACCAAAATCACGTGTTAGAAGAACAAAACCCGTAGATATTTTTACATTGTTTCCAAACGAGACTAAATATGGTCTAGTTAAGTCAATATGTGTTTGTCTTGGATTAAAGAAAAAAACTCCATTGCCAATAATCACTCCTTTTTTCCGCAAAAACCTACATAAAGATTGTGAGTTTGATTTGTGCCCAAATAAGATTTTCTTAGCCATCTCTTTTATAATCATTTTTATTTTTCCTTTTCAATACCTTTTTTTAAATGAAAAAAGACTTTGTAAAATTCGCGACTAGGAGAAATGCGAAAAATATAAATTGAGCCTAAGGCAGAATAAACAACAATTCCCAATAAGATTTCAAAAACCAAATTTAGCAAACTATCACCCATATAATTTCCGATAAGAACAATACTTCCATACATTATGCTACCAATAACCAAGAAAGGAATCAAATTACCAATGACAATTCTTGGAGAAATGTATTTCCTCGCAAAAAATATTTGCATAATTTGTCCGACAATTTCTGCAGCTATAGTACCAATTATAGCTCCATAAATATCCAAAATAGGAATCAAGGCAAGCGAAATGACAATATTAGTTATTGCTGCAATAATTATGCTAAAAACATACTTCTTATCCTTTTTCTGCGGAATTAGGTATTGCGTTCTAAACAAATCACCGATGCTAACAAAATATATTATTGGACTCAACGCCATCATACAATAGCCAGATGTAACAAAATCACTTCCATAATAATAAATCGAAAAGGGCTTCCCAACAGCCAATATTCCAAATGTAGCCCCAACAGAAAAGAAGGTAATTAGCATTAGTGAAACCAATGAATAATTTTTTGCTTGCTCTATTTTTCCTTCCGCGTTCAATTCGCATATTTTTGGAAATAAAACTGTTCCTAAAACGCCACACAACACCATTGGTACATTCACAATTCTGCTCGCAAACTCATAATATGCCACATTTTCCTTTGTAGACATAAGACCAAGCAAAGTTTTATCGAAAACATTATATAAACTAACTGCTATTACAGCTAAAGCAAAATACAAGATTGGCGCTATATGTGGCTTTATGTCAGAAAAAGTTAATTTGATTGGCTTTACTTCTCTTATGGCCGCAATAAATAGAATTACTTGTGATAAAAATGTTGTCAAATAAGTAATTTCCATATAAGTCGTAAGATTATTCTCCGATTTAACAAAAACAAAAATTAAAGATAATTTCAAAATGGCTAAAAATGTCCCAACTGTCGTAACAAATTTAAAATTTTGTCTTCCATAGAAGAGCCAAGTAATATCAAAAGTAGCAGATAAAACATATATGAATGTAATTGAATAAATTGTTATTTGCGATTTAAATACAGTAAAAAGTAAAATTACATAAACCGCCTGAGAAAAAAAAGATGCAAAAGCATGTAGAGTATACAATGACCAAAAATTTACACGCAACTTTTCCTTATCATCCCTTGTTTGAGCTATCATCCTCTGTCCATATTTAGAAATTCCAAGATTTGAAGCAATCAAAAAATAATAAGCGATAGAATTCGAAAAAGCATAAATGCCAAGTTGGGTCGCACCTAAAACACGGGAGAGATATGGTGAGATAACAAGCGGTGTTACAAAAATAACAATCTGATAAATAGCCTGAAAAACAATATTTACTTTTGTCGTCCCTTTCTTCATAATTTCTCCTTTATTTAAAGCACAATTTATTGAATAATAACCGATTATAAACTAAAAGAGTCTAAACATCTAATCTTGTAAAAATAGCAAGAATAACATTATCACCAAATGACATTGTTTGCAATTAAACCCGCCTATAAAACATTGCTCCGATAGCAATGTACAACTGTGATTTTTAATATATTTTTTTCGTTAATAATTTTGGCCAATTATTTACGAGTGCTTATTTTTATTATGTAGACATATAGTTTAAATACGTTTAAAATTTAAAAAATTTATATTGGTCTTTGCAGTTTTACTGTTTTGAAAAAAATAAATGAATGGAACAATAGCAAAAATATTAGTAAAAACTTGAATAATGGTTGATTCCATTATTCCCAAGACAAATACAAATATAAAGCATACAAGTAGCCCATACTCATTTCTACTAGATGCAATATCAATAGAATGAATAATCATATAGCCAACCAATAGAAAAACTAATATCCCATAGTTATACAACATACGACAGTATGCATTATCAAGAATAAGCGCTTGTGTCGAAGTTGATAATGACTGTGAACTGGAAACATATGGAATATAGATACCAAAAAGGCTAAGCGAAAAATGCTCTTGAACATAATATGTAAAATAGATTCTATTTGATACTAAAGTATTTAGGTACTTTACCAAATCACTTTTATCATATATGTAGGAAAATAATATGCTTAAACCGGCAAGCGAGAAAAAGATTAATAAAACCCAGTTTCGAAGAGATTCGATTTTAATCTCTCTTATTACTGGATCCATAATCACAAAGATGGATAAGACAACAAATAGCAAGGAAGTTGTTCTAGATAGTGTCACATAATATATTATAAAGAAGGAAAAGGCGTAAAAAAGCAAAAGTAAAAGTGTTCTTTTCCTAGAACAAATAGTCCAAAGGTAATATAAACTCAGCCCAATTGAAAAAAGCAATATACCAGGCATATTGGCATGAACAAAGCCCAAATGGTTACGAGATTGACTACCGCGAAAGGAAATTCCGCTTTCTATAAATCCTATTCTTGACAGAATAAAAACAAGCAAGGTTAAGGGCAGAAAAACTTTACAATATATAGCCAGAATTTCTTTAAAATCTTGGCCTTTCGCACCCAATCCAAATACCAACGTATCTAGTATAAATGTACTTTTTGAAAAATAAACTGACATAATACCCGCAAAAGCAATAAATAAAATAGCGAATTCTCTCCCCTTATAACGATCGCATAGAATGATTTTTAATAGAATCATAGAAAAGGAGAGAAGTCTAAATCCTTCAAATAGAATATCGCCATTGCTTGAAAAAAAAGAATCATATAAATTGGATAAATTAAAAACATACATTGCTAATAAAAAAATCAACAATGCTGTGATATAAATATAACTAGACAATTCTCTTTTCTTGCCCATAAATTAACGTATAAATTATATCAAAAAAAAACTAACATTTCTTATAAATCTATTTATCATGCAATTTATTTAATATTTCATTAATTTGATCCTGCCCAGAAAACGTCACTGTGTGCTCGCCCGATGGGATAATTTCATGTTGTTCAAAGTATTGTAAATATCTTTTATACTCGCTGCTATTATTTGCGTATGATCCGTCTGCTACAATTTTTCTTATTTTTTCAATATCGCTATTATAATCCTTATAGTGCAAAAGCACGAGCTGAAGTGGAGCCCTAAAATTGCGTGAATATGGGTATAAGTAGTGACAATTAATCATTACAACATTTTTGGAAAACAAAAACAGTGGATGCTTCTTTATTAAGGGAGTGCAATTAAATACTCTTTCACGCATTCCGCCATAAATGGCCTTAAAATCTCGGTGATAATTTGTTCTAAAAAAATTATCGAAAGAAATAAATTCATCCGAATTATTTGCCTTATACATATCAACCATAACTGCACCATAGGATCTAAATGGTTTTAATGAAGTAAGCGAGTCAATGCTGACCTTATTATAGGTATACAAAAACTCATCACTATCGATAATTAAGTACCATTTATTTCTACCTATTCGTTGCATAACTTGATTGATCCATCCAACTTTGCGAGCCGTATTGAAACTATCTTTAGCCTCAAAAACACAGCAACCCTCATTTAGCAATTTTTCAAAAGTACCATCCTTTGAATCATTATCAATAAATACAAAATTGGTAATCCCAAGACTTTTATAGTGATAAAGAAGCTTCTCTAATTTTGTTACTTCGTTTTTTATTACACAAATTAAAACAGGTTTTGAACTATCAATAATTTTTAAATTAAAACTTTCAAGTTTTGAATCATAAATACCCGAGATAAAATTATCAAAGTATTTAATGTCATATCGACAATTCAAAAAAGACTTAAATACAAGTTTCCAGTCATAATCGACTTCACTAATAGATGATTTTTTTTTGATTCTCTTTTTTAAATAAAAATATTTTAGTGAAAACACATTTTTAATATAAACGAAAAAATTTATTAAATAGTGAAAATACTTATAAGTTACTTGCCTCATAATAATTCTCCATCAATAATTTTACCATAAAATGTTTTCTTGTTTTTTACGTGATAAACAAACTCACTGCCAACAATTTCTTTTTTGTATGATAATTTAAAAAACTGAGTGTTACTTTTTAAACTTTCCCATATATCTTCTGAATATGGCTGATTTAATAAAGGCAAAAGTTCATTAATATTTTCGTTTGTTATTGGAATTCTACTATAGTCATCCTTACAAACCGGAATATTTTCAATAGCTAAAGCTATTCCAAAATCGACTAATAAATAATCTATCAAGAAACTATTTTTCTTCCAGTAATCCATAAAAAAGTCATTTAAAAACTTAAACAAAATTGTCCCTTTAGGTGCATATAGAAGAAATCCTGTCCAACGATTGTTTATTATTAAATTTGTCTTTGTTTGATTTTTAATAGTAAAAAACGGCAAACTGCGCATAGGTTCTAGCGAAACTTTTGAAGACACATAAACCGTAGCGTCAATCCATAATCCACCATGTCTAGACAAAAGATTTGCTCTTATTAAATCCGAAAAGTGAGTCAAAGTTATTTTCTTACTTGCTAACTTAGAATAAATATATGAAGGAAAATCGCAATATTCTTTAATGTTCTCGCTAGTAATTAAAAAAACGTTAAATGATAAAGGAGAGAAATTTCTATAAATTGAATCTACACATTTTTTAACTATTTCCGGAGCAGAATTCACTCCTTGCCACCAAAAAATCCAAACATTGATCTTTTTATTTTCATCAATATTTTTTTCGTTTTGCTTATTTTTGTACAAAGAAATAATTGAAGAATAATCTTCGCATAATCTTTTGTAAATAAGGCGATTGTATTTTTCTTTAGACATAAGTCTAGTGGTTAGACACTTAAATGCAAATGCTGTTCCAAATCCCATTCTCAAATCTTTTATATGTTCAAACTTTTTCATAACTGTTCCTTATTAAGTAAACTTAAATAAATCGATTGCAGCCTTTTGGCATTATCTCTAATGTCAAAACCTTTTTCCGATATCATGGCTAGATTTTTTTCTTCGGTAGCCTCCCGTTGATTAATGAGTGGTGCGCTTTTAATTATTTCTTGAACCCATTTTGAAACATCCGACGCTTCAATTGGAAGAAAATAAACATTAGGCGTGAGTTTAACTTCGCCGGTAATACGATTAGAAATTAAGCACTGCAAATTGGAAATTTGCGCCTCAACAACAACATTAGGTAGCCCCTCAAATAAAGATGGAAAAAGAAAGATATCAGACATCGATAAAATTTGAGCTATATCGTCACGATTTTGTAAAAAGATAACTTTATCACTTAAACCATAAGTTATAACTTTTTCTTTAATCATCGGTAATAAAGGTCCGGTTCCCACAAGGACTAATTTATAGTCATTTTGCTGATCTACTTGGCAAAGCTTATTAAAAACCTCTACCAAAAAAACATGATTCTTCTGATCGACAAATAAGCCGATATTCAACAAGACAATCGTTTTATCCGCAATTGAAAAATCTTCACGATACTTATTTCTATCAAGTAAGCTAAAAGAGTTTTTATCTATATCATTTCCGTTATTTATAACTGTAAATTCTCTGTTGGGAAAGAGCCATTGTCCTGCTTTTTCGCCACAAGCAAAAAAGTCTGTTGCCGTATGATAAAAATATGGGCGTAATATCTTATCAATTATCCTATGATCACACTTTGTGTTGCGACTATGAACTATTCTAATTGGGCATTTTGCTCTTTTAGCGGCAAAAAGCTCCACAGCCATCGTGGCACTGTTGCCATGGATATGAACCGCATCATATTTGCCATTTGAAATTATTTTTTTCAGTTTTGACGCATAACGAAAGGGATGCCTATTGCGGCCAGCAATCGTAAAAAGCATTCCTCCAAAAGAAGAAATTTTTTTCTTCCATTTTTCCGGAACATCCAAATTACTAGACAAAAAATCCGCCTTGACAAGTTGATGATCAATGTATGAAAAGTAGTTCATGACATTATTCGATATTCCATCATTTGCAAGGGGGCAAGTAAAAATAACTAAAATTTTCATTTATGCTCCTTTGCAATATTAACATGCTCCGACTTAAGTTTAACAAAAAACGACGGATGCCTTTTTTTAAAAGAATTAATAAACTTTGCCTCAGCAAGGCACAATGAGCAAGACCGCGTTTTAAGTGGCAATACCATAAAGTGCATCAATAAGCCCTTAGGATGTGCTTTAGCGATAGCTACTCTTGCTTCTGGATCATTTAAAATAGCCTTAATTTTGTCTTTTTTTTCTTTTTTAGATAGCCTATTATTGCCATATAATTCTTGAATGGATTGAACAATACGTTCAGCAAAATATGTATATAAAACATTCCATGCCTTTTTGTTTTTTAAATTCCAATTATCAAAAACGTTTTTTGTATGCAAGTAATGCTCTTTCTTTTTAGCAAATAAATCAAATTTGTACACAAATTCAAGTTCACTTTCGGGGCGAGAGCGAAAATAATGATAATAAGGTTTATCGATAAAAATGGCTGAAGAAATATTCATAATAAAATCCATATTAAAATGATGGTCTTCTAGCTTTGTTTCTTTGTACCTAATATTATACTTTTTAATAATCTCATTTCGATATAATTTATTCCATGGGACACTCAAAATAGATTGGTTCAAATACCTATATGCGTTTTCTCTAAAACTTGAAGCTGACAAATACTCAGCATTAATTGGCATTACTGGATAAGAAAGAAACTTATCATCTTGGTAGTACTCCATAACCCAGCCAAAAACAACCAAATCAACATTTTTTGTGTCGGCTAACTTATAGATACTTTCTAGAGCTTCAGTTTCCAAATAATCATCTGAATCTATAACATATATATATTTACCTTTGGCAATATCTAGAGCCTGATTCCTTGCACAAGCCAAAGACTTATTTTTTTTATTTTCAATAACGACAATGCGTGAATCTAAATTCTGATATTTTGAAATAATCGACGCAGAACCATCCGTGGAGCCATTATTTATTACAATAAATTCATAGTCAGAAAAAGTTTGGTTTAAAACGCTTTGAATGGATTTTTCTAGATAGCTCTCGGTGTTAAACACCGACATAATAATTGAAATTGAAGGCATTTTTTTAATCCTTTAAATTGCTTGATTCAAAAAATTGCAAAAACGAAGGCAATTGCATATCTTTTTCCGCCAAAATCAGTCTATCCTTTCCACCAATTTGTTCCAAAGGCCAACTAACGCCAATAGTTGGATCATCCCATTTTATTCCGCCGTCATATTCACCATAAAATTTTTCTGAACATTTATAGGCCATAATCGAATCTTCCAAGGCTAAATAGCCATTAGCAAATCCGGCGGGAACAAGTATTTCCGTAAAATTATCGCCCGATAAATCAAAACTCATCCATTGTTTAAATGTTTTTGAATCTGGCCTTAAATCAACAATTACATGAAATACGTGGCCTTGGATGCACCTCATCAGCTTTGGCTGCTCCTTGATAACTTGAAAATGTAAAGCTCTAATAACTCCCTTAAAAGATTTTGTGTAAAATGTTTCTTTCAAATCATAGGAAATACCATTTTGTTCAAAAATTTCCTTTGAGTAATCTTTACAAAGTAGTCCTCGGTTATCAGTCGCACAAAATGGGGAAATTTTATATGCGCCTTCGAGAGGAAGTTTTTCAAAAACCCATTTTTGTATCATATTGTACTTTCCTCCTTCCGTAGCCAATCAATAGTTCTTCTCGTGCCTTCGGCAAAACTGACTTCAGCATAAAATCCACAATCAATTTCAATTTGTTTAGTAGAGAAAACTTCTAAAGGCAAATTAACACCTGTGTATTCTATGTTCCCGAAGTTTGGGTACGTACCTGGCGCATTTTCGTTTACCATATCAAGTATAAAATCTCTTAAAGGTCTCGCTCTACCTGAGCCAATAATATAATTGTTATTAGCTTTTCCCTTTATGCCAAGCAAATAGAAAGCTTTAACTACGTCATCAATATAAATAAAATCGTAGTTTTGAGTGCCTGAAGTAAATTCAAGCCTTTCACCTTTTATTATTTTTCTCAGTGTTGAGTTAATGAAACGTGGTGATTTCTCGCCGACTCCATATGTATTAGTAATGTATGCCCAAATTAAATCAATATTTAGTGAATTAGCAATTGGTTTACATAATTCATGAGCGAGAGACTTTCCGATTCCATACAAATAAGAAAGAGTTGGCTGAGTCCCTTGATCATAAATAGCATAGTAAGCTTCAAATTCCATTATAGAGCCAGCAACTACAAATTTTTTAATTCCTAAATCATTCGCGGTTCTTAAACAATTGACTGTCCACAAGGCGTTTTTAACTTGAACATTTTCATCCATTCTAAGTGGTCCGGCTGAGCCGACCCATGCAAAATGGAAAAACACATCATATTCATTTTTCTTAACAATCTTCCGTAGTTGATCAATGTTTTCGACTGTCAAATTTAAAAAAGAAATTTTTGCATCGTCAGGAAGACGATCATCATTTCGTTGTAAGTCAATACAAAGAATGCTTTCTGTTTCAGAATGCAATAATAGTTCCTTTACTAATCTACTACCGACAAAGCCACTGGCTCCCGTTACAATATATCTCATGTTATTCTTTTCCAAAAAAAGATTCTATTTCCGCATCCATTTCTTTAGAAACCGAATGTTGATCTTTTAGATACTCCTTTGTCCATTTTACAACCATTTTTATGGCATCATCAATGTGCCATTTAGGTTTCCATCCGAAAACTCTTTTAATTTTTCCATTATTAAGTTTTAAAAAAGTTGCCTCGTGAGGACCACCATCATACTTGCTTATCCAAGTAATTCCTTCGCCCCATGTTGAACAAAATTTCTCTACCAATTCTCCAGTTGTGACACAGTCACTATCATCCGGCCCGACATTATAATAACCTTGGTATTTTCCGTCATTAAATTGTTTACGAACGATTTGTAAATAAATAAACAAGGGTTCTAAAACATGTTGATATGGCCGGGTTGAGTAGGGATTGCGAACAACTATCTCTTTTTTTGCTTCTATAGCGCGGACACAGTCGGGAATAATTCTATCATTTGCAAAATCGCCACCGCCAATAACATTACCTGCTCTAGCCGTTGATATTGAACATCTAGAGTCCGCAAAAAAAGACTTCTTATAACTATGCGTTGCCAATTCCGAACATGACTTTGAATTTGAATATGGATCAAATCCATCTAATGGATCTTCTTCACGAAATGATTGAGTATCACTATCGTCATTTTTATATACTTTATCCGTTGTAACATTTAAAAAAGACTTAACTGACTCGGTAAGCCTAACACACTCCAAAATGTTGACTGTCCCCATAACGTTTGTTTCATATGTGTATCGTGGATTCTTATATGATTCCCGAACGATTGGCTGAGCCGCCAAATGAAAAACACATTCCGGTTGATACTTCTTAAAAACTTCCATCAAATGATCAAAATCCCGGATGTCGCCGATAATAGAAATCATTTTGTCTTTAATTCCAGACAATTCAAAAAGACTTGGATTCGTCGGCGCCTCAAGTGAGTAACCAACTACCTTAGCCCCGGCTTTTATCAAAATTTTTGATAGCCAAGTACCTTTAAACCCCGTGTGTCCTGTTATTAAAACAATGCGATTCTTGTAGAATGATAAATCATTCATATCTATTTCTCCAAATTTTCCAAGGACAGTCGGCTTTTTTATCCAAATCTTCCAAGTACTCTTTTTCCTTCATTGTATCCATACATTGCCAGAATCCATGATGAACATAAGCATTAAGTTGATTCATTTCCGACAGTTTGGAAAGAACATCTTTTTCAAGAATGGATTTATCATCATTAATTAGCGATATAACTTCTGGTTCAAGCACCATAAATCCTATATTAATCAAATCACCATCAAGATCCGATTTTTCCCTAAAAGCATTAACGTTTCCCGTAGGGCTCACATCAACAACACCCTTGCTTTGACCAAAATTATAAACACATATAGTCCCAAGTTTTCCTGATTTTTTGTGCGAATCCATAACCGCATTAATATCAATATCACCTACTGCATCGCCATATGTAAGAAGAAAAGTTTCATTACCGATATATTTTTTGGCTCTAAGTATTCTCCCTGCTGTCTGAGTTCTTTCACCCGTATCAGCTATAGTCACTTTCCAATCAAATTTTGGTTTTTCATGAACAATTCTATTTCCATTTGAAAAATCAAATGTCACATCATTGGTATACATATCAAAATGGGCAAAGTATTCTTTTATCGACTGTTGTTTATATCCAGCGCATACAACAAACTCATTAAAACCTTGGGAAGCATATATCCGCATTATATGAACAATGATTGGATAGTTTCCAATCTCAATCATTGGTTTGGGCTTAAGATGTGATTCCTCTGAAATTCTAGTCCCCAATCCCCCTGCTAATATGACTACTTTCATGATTGTTTCTCCTTTAAATGAGTGATAGATTTTGCCAAGCGATTATAAAGCTACTTAGCCCCGTCTCTTTTAAAGACTGCAAATAGAGTAAGAAAAATAAGCCAAAGGTCGTAGAAGAAACCTCTTTTATTTTCAATGTATTTAAAGTCCATTTGAAGCATTTCATGAAAGGTAGTATTGCTTCTACCTTTGGCTTGCCATTCACCAGTCAATCCTTGAGGAACAAGTAATCTTTGTTTTTCATAATCAGTGTATAACTCATATTCACGATCTGTGCACGGCCGTGGTCCAACAAATGTCATATCGCCTTTTAAAATATTAAACAATTGGGGAAGTTCATCAAGAGATGTTTTCCTTAAGAAACGACCATATTTAGTAACGCGAGGATCATTTTCCATTTTGAAGGTTACCCCGCCCTTAACTTCATTTTTTTCTAAAAGTTGACTTAACTCTTTTTCGGCATCTTTTCTCATGGACCTAAATTTATAAAACCGAAATTTCTTTCCATTTTTTCCGATACGAGTGGAAACATAAATCATTGGACCTTTAGAGGTAAGTTTTACCCCTATGCCAATTATCAGCATCGGTATAAATAAAATAATCAATGCAATGATTGAAGCAACTATATCAAAAAGTCGTTTTATAAAACTATACAAAAACTTCTTTCTATAAGTAATTGTTCTTGTCGTGTGAGACTGATTTAAATACAAACAAAAGGTCAAGTTATCAATCCCATATTGATCAACCTTTAAGCGCTGTATATCGCCCTCGTTATTCATTTCAATTTCCATAATAATTTACTTGTTAATTCTCTTCCGAAAATAAGACTGAATCCACGAAAAAAATAAGTGCATTCAGTTATTGATATTATTTTACCATATGGTAATTTTTTAGCAAACATTTGATAACGCATACATGCGCAAAAAAAGCCGTTTTTTAATTAGTCAAAACTAACGAAAACGATTACCCATGGAAAATGAAATTCAAGTGGTCTCCCGCCCTTTCGAGATTGCTAACTAAATTGATATATACTGCACTGCTATTAGGAGAGCATGTTCCTTCATTTAACCGTTTTATATGATCATCTATCATCGCTGTCCGTAAAGCGTCGATATCGTTTTCAATTTCGTCGGCTTGCTCAACAAATTTATTGTCTGGTTTTAGAAGATAATTAGCCGTCAAATTACTCTCTTTTTCAATCAAAGAAATCATTCGATTTAAGTCGAGATACACGTTGTCACTAAAAGCCATTTTCTCGTTATGTTTCCGTCGCTCATACTTACGAAAATTATCGCTTATCTCCACTAGACGCATATAGTCACCTAATACGTGATGAAGAAGCGCAATATGCTTTTCATCTATCTCGGCTACATCTCCACTGGTAACTTCAATTAGATAATTGGTTATCTCTTTACTTAATTCCTCTATTTCACGGCCCCCAAGTTCTATGCTTTCTAAGTTGGCAAAATCATCATCGATAAATACCTTGACCGAATCAATTAAAAGATGGGTTGCTTTTTCGCCTAAACGAACTACTTCCTTTGTCAGTTGAACTAAAGCTAGTGAAGGCGTTTCTAATAAACGCTTATCAAATTGGGAAAAAGTCTTTTTTTCTTCTTTCTTATCCTTAATGAGCAAGTGTGAAATTTTAACAAATTGAGGCACAAGGCCCAAAAACAATAGTGAGCACGTGACATTAAAGAAGGTATGGAACATCGCTATTTGTGTTGCAGGATAGGCAAACCATTTACCAAACGTTACGTCCATAAATGATGGCCAAAGGAGGAGCAGTACCATAAATAGCAATGAGCCAAAGACATTAAACATTAAATGAATCAAAGCCGCTCTTTTTCCGTTGTTTGTTGCCCCAATGGAAGAAAATAAGGCCGTAACGCACGTACCGATATTTGTTCCTAAAACAACATATAAAACGTCATTGCCCCCATTACCAATAACCAAGCCCGC
Source organism: Bacilli bacterium (assembly GCA_035326105.1). Classification (NCBI taxonomy): domain Bacteria; kingdom Bacillati; phylum Bacillota; class Bacilli; species Bacilli bacterium. Next base: position 636,228 of record DAOKYO010000001.1, on the reverse strand, counting down.
GGCCACCATCGAAATTAAAATGGTGGTTACGGCACTGCTGCTTTGCACTAAGCCCGTAAAAGCTATGCCGATAAACAAAAGTAGAAAAGGATTATTAACCGACATCAAAGCATTTACAATCGTTGGTGATTCCTTAAATATCGACATTGAATCCGCCATTATCTCCAAGCCCACAAAAACCAATCCTAAACCCGCCAGGGCATAAAATAGGCTCTTCATGCGATCCTTATGGGAAAACAAATTACCAAAAATACCTATAGCTGTAAGGCTCATGGCGAAAAAAGAAATATCAAATGATTTTAGCGCTACTATTTGCGCGGTAATTGTGGTGCCAATGTTGGCGCCCATAATGATTGCTGCCGCCTGAAATAAGTTCATTACTCCGGCGTTGACAAACCCAACAACCATAACGGTTGTAATACTGCTTGATTGGATAATCGCCGTAACTCCCACTCCGATTCCTAGACCAACAAACGGATTGGTAGATACTTTGGCAAAAATCTTTTTTAAACGATTGGTGGCAATCTTTTCTATATTGTCACTGAGAATATGGAAGCCAATTAAAAAAGCTCCTAGACCTGCTAAAAGATACACGACGGCTTTGACGTATTCGTTCATGGAATGATTCCTCTCTCATACGGGGCCGGTTGGCGTAGCAACCTGCTGGTTTATTGATTTTTACGACTCAAGATGAAATCCCGGAAGGCCAAAGCTTCCTCTAAAGTATGAAAGCGTCCCATATAGAAGAAATCTCCCATTCCGGTTGCTAATACTGAAGGATATTGGCCGCTATTTTGAAGTTCATCGCGGTACCGCTCATGAATGGTCATATCGTCATTTGCATAAGTTCCGATATGCTCTTTACGGCGGGCACATTCCATACAATAAAACTTTTTCCCATCTAGATGCAAGGTGGTTTCATCATTTTTCATTACATCGGCATATATTTCGTAACAATCCAGCGACTGCGAGATATTAATCATGTCCGGCGTATATCCCCCCGCCGGACGCATATTGACTTCCAAAGCGACAATGTCTCCTTGCTTTCCGCTATATTGGTCGTGATTTAGTCGGAAAAACTCGAGATGAAAAAAACGTTTTCTTATTCCAAAAGCTTTTAACACTTTACGGCCGACCGCTTCCAAATCGGAAGGAACGTAAGGCAAGGTATAGTAAAAATCATCAGTTAATTCATTCACAAGAATGTCGTTGGGTTGTGGAAAAACGTGCGAAACCATCAATACTGGTTCCGAATGGGAATTAACTATTCCATCAAAGGACACAACTGTTCCATCAATGAATTCTTCAATAATGTAGGCTGAAGCTGTATCGTGATTCTCCCAAAATAAATCTATATCCGATAAGCAATTCATCTTGAATGTGTGGGTGGCGCCAACGCCGACATTCGGTTTAGCAAAAAGAGGAAAGCCCACTTTTTGTACAAAGGATAAAATATCGTCTTTTACCACGGGTAAAATATAGCGCGCAACCGGAACTCCCGCCTGCCTATAAAACACTTTCATTTTTGATTTTTCTTTGATGTTGCTTATAAAGTTATTCTGAGGTCCCGTGCCAATGTTAAAATCCGAGCGCAATCGAGCATCGCTTGCCAGCCAATACTCATTATTCGACTCGATATAATCCATCTTGCCGTGTTTAAATGACAAAAAAGCCACCGCTTTGTATAAAGATTGATAGTTTTCCATGTCCGAGCAATAGTAGTATTCGCTTAGGCTTTCTTTTAATTCGTTGCTTAGTTCATAGTATGGGGCATTGCCGATGCCGACGACATTAAAACCTTGACGTTTCAAAGCTCGAGCGAAACGCCAATAAGTTGAAGGAAATTGAGGTGAAATAAGTAAAAAATTTTCCATGCTGATCCCCACCAAGAATAGAATAAGCTAATTTTAATATGTTCAATTAAAAAAAAACAAAAAAACATTTTTTTATATTATTCGAAAGGGGTTTCTTTCCGTTAAAAGAAAAAACCGGCATTTACCGGTTTCACCTATTGAATATTTTTTCCTAAATTTTCTGCTTCTTGCAATGCCACATTTTTATCAATATCACCTGGGTCCTTAACCCCTGTAGCAACAACCATGCCACCGTTCTTCCAAGCAAAGACTTCGCACAATCGGTTAAATTCCGCTTTCATCAAATCGAAATCTTCAACTTTATCAGTAGCCCCCACTCCTAGAAGAATTGCCTCTTTAATTCGAAGATTCTTTTTTCGATTCGGCAGCGTATAAGCTACCATCTTCTCCGTAATTAATTTAATTGAAGCCGATAGCCCGGACCAATAAAGCGGTGAAACTAAAACTAAAATATCACTCACTTGAAGGTATGGCGCTAAGGAATTAAACGCATCATCGACAATGCACGGCCGACCTTTGCTCCAGCAATTTTCGCAGCCGCGACACGGATGAATGATTTTTGTGGCAGCATCAAAACGACGGACGGCGTTACCGCTGCTCCGCGCTCCGGCAATGAAAGTCTTTGCCAACTCAGAACCATTACCGTCAGCGCGAGCACTTCCAGTAATAACGAGGATATTTTTTGCCATAAAAACCCATTCTCCTTTCTTCTTATATATTATACACGAAAAAACCTAGAATATAAGGGACTTTTGGCTTATTGGCAATATTAAACACCTACCGGGTGGCGATAAAAAACCACCTAAGATGGGCTTTTTTCATATCTTTTTTACCGATGGATAAAAATTAGTTTTCCTCTTTGGCATAGGCTCCGCGGCCAACATCCGGATTAACGTGGACCATAATATGTTTAATATCGACATTGCTTTGTTCAACTTGATGGTGCACTTCCTCAGCGATAGCATGCGCTTTCCGCAACGAAAGATTGGCATCGACGGCAATCTCAACATCAACGTAGATACGTGATCCAAATAAGCGTGTTCTTAAATCGTCAATACGCACAACACCCGCGACGCCGATAATCGTAGTGGCAATTTCTTCAATCGTTTTTTCGCTAGCCGCATGGTCGGTCATTTTGTTAAACGCATCATATAAAGTTCTGATGCCCGTAACAATAATAAGTAGACCGGTAATTATCGCCGCCAGCGGGTCAATCCAAGGTAAATCTAAAACGATGGCTAAAACAATACCAATTAAGGCTACGCCCGTCGATATGACGTCCATCTGATGATCCATGGCTAAACCTTGAATAGCGGAGCTTCTACTTTTACGTCCGATACGGAATGTATAGAGAAATAGCCCTTCTTTGATTGCCATAGCAATACCTGCGACAATCCAAGCCAGTTTATTAGGAAGTGATAACTCAATCTCTCCGCGTAAGGCTCGTAGTAAAGAGGCACCGCCGACTACGATAATACCGATACCCGTAATAAAGAAAAAAATCGAAAGAATGATCGCCGCGACATTGTCCATTCGCTCATGACCAAAAGGATGATTTTCATCCGCCTTCTTGGTTGAAGACTTAACCCCAATCATCACTACAATGGTCGAAATAATGTCATCCAAGGAATTGATCCCGTCGCTGATTAAAGCTTGTGAATGAGCAATAATACCACCGATAAGTTTTCCTAGTGTTAGTAAAATGTTGGCCCCTAATGAAATGGATGAGGCACTTTCAGGAGAATTAATGTTTTTTTTCATAAATGTTACCAATGATTAAAGTGGGTTTTATCAAATGGCGCCGACCCATGAGGGGTTTTTTCTTCTAAAGGATGACCAAGAGCAATTATTCCATATATTTTCATTTCCTGAGGAATACTTAGTTTTTCAAAAAGAAATGAAGTCTCCTGCTCATCTTCTGTTCCAATCCAAACCGCCCCAAGTCCGAGTGCTTCTATCGCCAGCAGTGCATTTTCAATTACCGCCGAACAATCATTATTTAAATAGAATTCGTTCGCCTCTTGTTTTGTGTCGCCGAAGACGGCCAAGACCACCTGGGCTTCCGAAATCATCTTTCCGTATTTAGTGGCTTCTTTCAAATCTTCTTTTATTTTTTCGTCCCGTAAAACCAGGATATGGACCGGTTGTCTGTTCTTGGCCGATGGGGCTGATAAAGCGGCATCCAATATCTTGTTAATCTCACGTTCGGTGACCTTCTCTTGCGTATACCGACGAATGCTTCTACGCGATAGAATGGTGCTGATAACTGGATTTATAACATCGCTGTCGCTTGTGGAAAGATGTCCTTGATAATAGGTTAATATGTCCCGCCGAGTGACAATTCCGATAAACATTTTCCGATCATCCAGGACAGGAGTGAAATTTTGTCTTAAAGCCAATTTAAACATTTGTTCCAAACTGGCATTGATATCGACGGGAACATTATCCCGCCGGCGCTTGACCTCTTTAATGTTCAACTCTTCCGCCTTATACAAGTCCATATCCGTCTGGTTTTTAATGAACCAAAGAAGGTCTCCCTCGGTAATTGTGCCGATATATGTTCCATCACCAGCTAGCAACGGAATCGCTGTAAAGCCGTGGATGGTCATTTTTTCGACACATTGACGAATCGAGGAATTGACGTCAATATAAGCCACCTCGGCTTTTGGTTTTAAAAAATTCAAAATATGCATATTCGCCTCCTACGGGAAAATTATAACATTTAATTAAAGTTAGCATTAGGCAATTAAATCCATCCAACAATCGCAGCAACTTAATTGAAGGAAATCATAATAAATATTCGTTTTTCGAAGAAAAAGAGGGATTTTATATCCCTCGTTTAGGTTTACACAAACTAGAATAGGCAAAATTAAATTTCAAAATGCTTTTGGATAACTGACTGCCGACCAATCGCTTTTTGGCAGCAATCCCAAATGCAATCCATCTTGTCGCTACTAACAACATCAAAGGGAATTATGTCCGGTTTAATCGCCCGCGCAATCTCAGCTAAATTAGCACCATATACTATCATGTGCTCATTTTGACTGGCCTTAAGAAGATCGGTTAATTCGCTGACACTGCCGACCGAAATAGTGTGATAACTGCGGCGCAAAACACTCCGTACCTGAGGTGATAATCCCTCCGGGAAAACAACTGTAAAATCATCATATCCGAAATTATCCGAAGCGATGTCTATCAAATCTCGATAGTTGCTGTTTATTTGGAAGAAAAGCGTGTCATTGATATATAAATCAACGGCAATCACCGGAACAAAATTCAACTGCGATAATTCGCGAAAAAAATCGATGGTTGTTCCGTGGCATATAATGGCATCCACATTGTCGATGCGTCGAATTTCATTATCCGGTTGGATGACGAGATGATAACCATCTTTGACCATCGTGTCCCGTAATTTTGCAATGAAAGACCATTCTTCTAATTTGCCAATTCCTCCAGCCGCCTCTCCGGTAAATAGGGCGACCTGCTTAGTAACACCCGACGCCAAATTACGCGAATTATTCGACTGATAATTAAATAGATTAACAATCTGAAGAACCTTTGCTTTCGTCGCTTCACTTATCTTTTGATCGGTGCGGTTGTTGAGAACATAGGATACTGTCGCCACGGACACACCGGCTTCCCGGGCGATATCTTTAATCGTTACTTTTTTCATAGTGTCCCTATTATACTACTTTATTTAACTTAAACAACTCGATAACTTAATTTTTTCTTTTATCACTGAATAAAAAAATGCCATTTCATTAAAAAATGGCAATTTATAAGGATTTTATCAGTTACTATTACTTACTTTTTCTTGGCCTTTGGGTTAATAAATGATTGAAGTCGATCGTTATCCATTGTCTCAATTGCCCGTTTCGGCGTACCATCAAAAATAATTTTGCCTTGATCTAACATCAAAAGACGCGTCGCGACATTTAAGGCAAAATTCATCTCGTGGGTGACGATTAACATCGTCATTCCTTCGCGGGCTAACTTTTGAATAACACCTAATACCTCATCCACCATCTCTGGGTCTAAAGCGCTAGTTGGTTCATCAAAAAGCATTACCTCTGGCTCCATACATAAGGCGCGAGCGATGGCCGCCCGTTGCTTTTGACCCCCGCTTAATTGAAAAATTTTAAATTTAGTGCGGTCGCCAAGCCCAACTTTATCAAGATTTTTTAAGGCGATTTCTTGCGAAAGCCGCCGTGATCTTTTTAAAACCAGTTTCTGCGCCAGTATACAATTGTCAATCACATTGTAGTTGTCAAAAAGGTTAAACTGTTGAAAAACCATCCCCATTTTCTCTCGCAAATGATTTATGTTTGCCTGCGGACCAAGTATGTTTTTACCTTCAAAGAAGATTTCGCCACGCGTCGGATCTTCTAGTAAATTCAAGCACCTAAGAAGCGTGCTTTTACCTCCGCCAGAGGAGCCGATTATGGCAATTACTTCACCTTGATTGACTGAAAAATTTATGTCATCAAGCACGACTAAACCGCCAAACTTTTTTTCAAGATGGCAAACATTAATTATGGATGACATGATGCAACTGCTCCTTTTTCTCGGAATATGGTTGGCTTAAATGCTTCTCAATCATTTTCAACAACCGGCTGGCGCTTATTGTCAAAAGAAGATAAACCATTGCAATAATTAAATAAGATTCAACAAAGAAGTAAGTGTTGTTGGAAGCGATTTTTGCCGCCATAAAAAGTTCCGATACCGTTATTACATTTAGGACCGACGAATCTTTAATATTGGTAATGAATTCATTGCCTAGAGCGGGAATGGCATTTTTTAAAGCCTGGGGAAAAATAACCCTTACCATCGCTTGAGTATGGGTCATGCCCAAACTTCGAGCCGCTTCCATCTGTCCCCTGTCGACACCGTTAATCCCCGAACGAATGATTTCCGCCATATAGGCGGCTGTATTAATTGAAATTACCACGAGACCGCAACTTAAGTATGTCCATGGAATTCCCAGCGCCTTCCCACCAAAATAAATAATGATCGATTGAACCATCATCGGTGTCCCTCGGAACAGCTCAATATATCCGAGGGATAGTCCCATAATGGTCCGCTTCCAAACCCGCGTAAATAAACTGTCGGTTGGCAACGAATGAAGATTACGAGCCATTGATAGTAATAGCCCAAACAGCAGTCCAGCAAATGTGCCGACAACCGCCAAAAGAAGAGTGACTAACGTTCCTTGCCAAAATAGTCCTCCGAAATGGCGCAAAAGATAAATTATCTTATCAAAACTACTCATTTTTTACTCGCTGAGCGCTGAACGTGCAATAGCTCCGTCCATCATCGCTTGCCGGTCAGTATCACTCAAATCAATTAAAGCGTCGTTAATTAGATTAATCAATTCTTGATTTCCCTCTTTAACCGCGACCGAAACGCTTAAGTCATTAGCATCAATACCACTAAAACTATCCGTAAAAGAAACGATGGCTAGATTTGAATTAGCGTTAACGATGGCCCGGGCTACTGGGTATTCGGCTAACATTGCATCGGCATCCCCGCTATTGACCATTAATGCGGCACTTGAAAAAGTGTCGGTCCCCGTCATATGAATAACATTGGGAATCTGATCGATAATTTGATCTTGAATTGTTCCTAGCTGCGAAATAACCTTCGCGCCGGATAATCCAGCAATCGTATCGACATCGACATAGGGGCTATTTTTGCGAACGATTGCTACAATGTTACTTTGGTAGTAAGGATTAGTAAAATCAACCGACAAATCACGCTCCTCACTATAGCTCATCCCGGCAATAATCAAATTAATCTGGTTAGATTGAATCGCGGGCACTAAAGCTTCCCAATCAAATTTTTTAATCACTACTTCCTTGTCTAAAGTGGCGCTTAGGTAACGGGCAACTTGAATATCGTATCCATCGGCGTATTGTCCATCCAAGCCATCGATTGGAAGTGTGTAATCACTTGTGCTCAACGCGGTCCAATTAAACGGAGCATAATTGCACTCCAACCCAACTACGAGACGTGAATTGTCGTAATTTTTTGAGCCACAACTGGTCAGTAACATACCGAGCGCTGCCACTCCTAGAATTGTCGTCTTTTGAAATCTTTTCATAGTGTTTCTCCTTTTTCATTGCTAGAAAGAAAAAAAGGATTGAACCACTACGCGGTGCAATCCTAAAGAGATACCCAAGGAAATATCTACTCAAGATAAGCAATCGGTAGCGCCTCTACCCCCGCTTATCGGGAGTAGGAGTCCAAAAGGTATTTCCTCTTGGCCCAATCACCATTATTGCCACAATGGTGTTTCGACGGCATCACCTTTCAATGTAGTCGACGGATGCCTCCTCGTACATTTACTCTTCTTTGCCGCACCTCTAACAATGCAAAACCATAATAGCATAGTTTTTTAGTCTGTCAAAAAAAATTAAGTAGCCTCCAAGTATTAAAAAGAATGAATTTCTTTGATAATGGCGTAAAAAGGCTGTATTTATTGGCGTTAAGCCCTTACAATATAAAAGCACTTAACAAAAAATATTTTTTTAAGGAGAGTAATATTTATGAACAAGCAAGCTATTTGCCACCAACCAGAGAGCCCTCTTGGATTCGCCACGACCCCCACCAATTTCGTTCTTCGTCTACGGGTGGCCAAAAATGATAATTTTAAATCTATCAAAATCATCTACGGAATGAAGTATCTTTTTTCTGCCAAACGTGAAGAAAAAAATATGGAGCGCTGCTATGAAGATCAACTTTTTGCATACTATGAAATCAAATTGGCAACCTCGGACACGCGTTTAGCTTATATTTTTCTTTTGTCTAGCACAGAAGGAGAATTTTATTATAGCGAAGACGGACTTACTACTACTTATGATTTTAACACCGCTTTCTATAATCATTTCCAATTGCCATACACTAATGATATTGATTTAATTGATGTTCCTAACTGGGTTAATCACACTGTTTTTTATCAGATATTCGTCGAGCGCTTCGCCCGCGGGCAAAAAAATAAAGATGATGGTTATATTACCATCAAATGGGGGGATCCCGTTACGCCAAAATGCTTCGCAGGCGGCGATATTCAGGGAATAATAGATCACCTCGATTATCTATATCATCTTGGAATTAACGCTCTATATTTGACCCCGATTTTTCTTTCGCCCAGCAATCATAAATACGATATCGTTGATTATAAAACAATCGACCCCATGTTCGGCGATGAAGAGGTTTTCAAAACACTCGTCAAGGAGGCACATCAACGCGGAATTAGAATTGTTTTAGACGCCGTCTTTAACCATTGTTCAGATAAGAACCCCTGGTGGCAAGATGTCGTTAAAAACGGAAAGGATTCCCCGTATTTTGATTACTTTATTGTCCACGGCAATAAAGTATCCTTTAACCCAATAAATTACGAGACCTTTTCTACCGTTCGCTACATGCCGAAGCTCAATACTTCTAATCGCCGCTTACAGACCGAACTATTATCGATAGCCACCCACTACATTCGCAAATTTGATATTGATGGCTGGCGCCTCGATGTTTCCGACGAAGTTTCTCACGCTTTTTGGCGGGAATTTCGTAAGGCAATCAAGGAAGTTAAGTCGGAAGCCATAATCCTCGGAGAGAATTGGCACGGAAGCCAAAGCTGGCTTCAAGGAGATCAATTTGATGGCATCATGAATTACTCCTATACCAAAGCGGCACTTGACTATTTTGCCACCGAACGCTATACCGCCAAAGATATGGCCGCTCGACTCAATGAAATACTTCTTCGCTATCAAGACCCCATCAATCGCATGATGCTGAACTTATTAGACAGTCATGACACTCATCGCTTTTTTACCCAAGTACAAGAGGACAAAAACAAGATGCTTTCGGCTATCGCCTTGACAATGGTCTTTCCCGGTATGCCTTGCATATATTATGGAACGGAGATTCCCCTGCCTGGCGGCTACGATCCCGACTGCCGACGCTGCTTTCCATGGAGCCAAGATATTACAAACACAGGTTTCTTTCAAAAAGTAGAATCTTTGATTGCTATTCACCGTGACAGTGAAGTTTTTGATTACTGTCAATATCGAGTCGAAAGTGATAGTAATGGTCTTTTATCCATCACGCGTTCGTCGCCGAATAATGAAATCGTCTATATATCCAATGAAACCGACCAGCCCCAAGTAATTACGGATTATAAAAAAATATTAATTGCGAACAATTTTAGCAAAGATATACTCTTTCCAAACGGTTTTATTATCGGTCAAAAATAAAAAAAGCCAACTCGTGGATTAAGCGAGCTGGCCGGCATACGGATGGATGGGTTTTTCCGTAAGCCTGAAAACGGGGATATTGCAGATGATCTCTCATCTACACCCTTAATACTTTTTTCAAAATGGTTTTATTGGAATTTTTTTATTTTTATTCAACTGTTACTGATTTGGCCAGATTGCGAGGCTTATCAACATCGTATCCTAACCGGAGCGTGGCATAATAACTCAATAATTGGGCATATATGACCTCGATAAGAACATTTACCTGAGGATTGATTGAAGGAAAAGTGAATTTTTCTTCAGCCTGTTCATCATCTCTTATTCCTATGATGTACGTTAATCCTCCCCGAGCCTTTGCTTCTTCTAAATTGCTCATTAAATGCTCATAAGATCGCCCGTCGCCACAAAAGCCAATTACCGGTGTTCCTTTTTCGATTAGCGCAATCGGCCCGTGTTTTAACTCTCCGGCGGGAAAAGCTTCGCTATGGAGATAGGTGATTTCTTTAAATTTTAGTGAGGCTTCACGCGCCAATAAATAATCGAGTCCGCGCCCAATAAAATATATATCATGGTGAGTGACAAGTTTACCTGAAAGATCGCTTATGGTCTCCTTGAAGGATAAAACTTTCCTTTGGGCCGGTCCGACTTTTTTAAGTTCTTCGATCGCGGCAACATTGTTAACTGTCGCATTGGCTAAGAGCAATAGCAACGCGACTTGACTTATAAATGTCTTCGTGGAAACAATTGCCACTTCCAAACCGGCGAAAAGAGGCAAAACATAATTACTTCGCCGAGCCAAAGAAGATGATTCGATATTAACAAGACTTATTACTGGCCAGTGGTGATTTTTTATAACGTCAAGTGACCGCAAAACATCCGCAGTTTCTCCGCTTTGTGAAAGGAGAATAAAAACCGGGCTTTGGGTTCGCACCTGTGGGTAATAAGCCCATTCGCTGGCAATATATGCATAGGCATTAATTTTTGCATTAAGTAAATACTCGCAGCCTAAAAGCGCGGCATGATAACTACTTCCCGATCCAATAAGAATCACTTCTTCGCTATTTGTTAAAAGGGCCAAAAGTGCCTTATCAAACTTGTATTCGCCGTCTTTGGTATATTCCTGAAGGATTTTATCGGTAACATATGCTCCCTCATTAATCTCTTTTTCCATATAATTAGCGTAGTTTCCTAAGGCAATATCACTGCGCCTGATATCAATTGGCAAAAAGGATGGATGCTTGCTGCTTTCCTTATCATAGGCAAAAACAAAAGCGTTATCCCCTTGTAAGTATCCGTATTCGCCATCGGCAATATCATAAAACTCTTCAACCTCAGGAGCAAAAGCAATTTTGTCGCTGGCTAAAAGATTCATTCCTTGGCCGCGCCCTAAAAGAAGGGGCGTCCGCCACTTGGCAAAAAAGATCTTATCCGGATCTTGCTGATCTAATATGGCCAAAGCAAAGGAGCCTTTCGCCACATGAAAAAGTTGCTTAATGGCTAAAAGAAGGCTTCCCTGACGCTTTTTCTCTTCCTCCAAAAAATCGGCGATAACTTCGGTGTCCGTCTCGCTGCGAAACTTATATCCCTTAGCGGTTAACCCGCTCTTTATGGCTAAAAAATTATCGATGACACCATTATGAACAATGGCGATATTATTAGAAAAAGAAAGCTGCGGATGGGCATTTATCTCACTCGGCGCTCCATGCGTAGCCCACCGATTATGAGCGATGCCGATATGCGAAAGTTCCGGAGGATTCTTCTCCAGTTCAGCTTTTAAAACGGAAACTTTGCCGGTCTTTTTTCTCACCGTCAGTACCCCGTTTTCGCATAATGCTAAACCCGACGAGTCATAACCGCGATATTCAAGATATTTAAGACCATCAAGAAGAACCTTCTCAATGGAATCATCAGTTATCCCACCAATAATACCACACATACAAACCCTACCATTTCTTGTTTATATTTTACCATAAGTTTTATTTGGAAAAGAGTCTTTATGGTCCCAATAATAACTTCTTTAATTTAGTTTCAAGACGAAATTCGCCGATGGAACTCCTGGAATTTCTCTTTGGTTGTCGCTAGGATGTCTCTAAAAACCTTTTCTTTTTTTCCGATTTCCTTCATCAAAGTCGTATCCAATTCAAATAATTTCTCCACATCGACACGAATCATTTCATCAAATGTCTTCCAATAGATGTTAATTAGATAATCCTTTAAAGAGATGATTTTGAAATCGGCTTCATTAATTAGATATTCGTGCGTAAAAGCTGAGGCTAACTGATAGTGTGAATAAAATGTTGCCAGCCCAGCAAAATCCAACAAAGATTGCGAGGTAATCTTTTTATCTTTAGGAAAAACCGGGACAATCCACGCGAAACGTGCTACTTCCCAGGACCATTCGCTAACATTGGCTCGGTTCATATTTTGCTTTTGAATACTACTTTCTTCTTGAGAAGAAAGACTAACGATATTGAGATGACCTAAAACGTTTCTTTTTCTCGTATCAAAACTGCCGCTGACAACATTTTCATGTTTTGTCATTACTCGAGCGTAGGCCAGCGTCTCTAAAAGAGCCCGATAGATGATGGCCGCTTCGGGAAGTTTTTTATCGCTAATAAGCGTTATTCCTGAAACCATTTGATCAAGAATCCGTAAATACAGCAAATGGGGATTGCTTCGCTGACGCGCGGCATTCGCATACCTATGATAAAAGTAGAAAATATACTTGAGCGACTCAACAGTTGAATCGCCGACGTCACTGCGATTGTTCGTATGATGTTCCTGAATAAGGTTGTCGATAGCCGTATTAATGATTGAGATTAAGAAATGAGCGTTTTGCTGAATATTGTTATCGATATCTTTCGTCTTTTGAGCAGTCGCAAAATCATGACATACTTTTTCCGCAAAGCAATCAATACTAATAACGTTGTTTGCTTGCCCGGATTTTTTTCGATAAGTCTGATACTCGTGCTCAATTGTTTTCTGAAAAAATCCATATCGTTCTTTTTGCTTGCCATTTTCGCAATTATATTTTTCTTTGAGAAACTTGGCAATTGTTCGATATGACAATTGGTGATTATTTTTTCCTTTATTATTCATATAATTATTTATAGATAGTTAGTTTATAATGCTCAAAACAAAAGCGTATTATTTACGTCTTTGGCATAATTTTATGGTAACCACTATTTAGCCCCCTATTATTCTAATATACAAAATGATGCAAAGAAAGATTTTATCTTTTTGGCATTTTTTGATGAACAAAGCGCTTTCGTAAACGTAAAAAATACCCTACAATGTTTTTATGTTGCTTATTTACTGATTTTGGTTATCATTATTAGGCGATTAATAAGGAGGAATTATGAAAAAACTTTTAGTGGTCGTTGATTACCAGAAAGACTTTGTCGATGGAAGTCTTGGATTCCCGGGAGCAGAAAAACTTCTTCCCTATATTTTAGACCTTATTAATGAATATGATGTCAATGGTGACGATGTCGTCTTTACAAAAGACACTCATAGTGATAATTATCTTTCAACGATTGAAGGCAAGCATCTCCCGGTTAAACATTGCATTCCAGGGACTCCCGGCTACGCTTTCTATGGTCCCTTAGAAGAAATCAGTCAAGACCATCTTGTGTTTGACAAACCGACATTTGGTTCCGCCAAACTCTTTGACTATTTGCGCGAACACAATTATGAAGAGATTACTCTGGTTGGACTAGTCAGTAACATATGTGTCCTTTCCAATGCAGTCTTAGCTAAAACCGCACTTCCCGAATCGCACATCCTCGTTGATACTAAAGGCGCAGATTCATTCGATAAAGAAATGCAGGCCAAAGGTTACGATATATTAAGAAATCTTCACATTTCAGTTATTTGATGGTTATTTACGATTTTTAATGTTATTCATAAGTGAATATGATAATATAACGCAGGAAAAGAAAGTCACCATGTTTTTTCAAGGTAATTCTCTTATTTCAAATGAATGAACCTTGGAGAATATCATGACATTTAACGATTTTAATTTTACTAATTCAATCCTCAAAGCCGTTGAGAAAGAGGGCTACTCGATACCGACGGAAATTCAAGCGGAAGCCATTCCGCTTATTTTGGCTGAAAACAACCTTTTAGCCAGCGCTCAGACCGGAACCGGAAAAACTGCGGCCTTTGCTTTACCCCTACTTGAACTTATTCAAGCGAAGGTCAAAGACTATCGCCAAAGCAAAATAATTCGCGCTTTAGTGCTGTCTCCGACTCGGGAATTAGCCAGCCAAATAGCGGACACTTTTGTAACTCTCGGGGCTTTTTTGCCCTTGAAAACCGCAGTTGTTTTCGGTGGCGAACCAGCCTTCCGCCAAAAGAAAAAATTGCAAAACGGGGTGGACATTCTCGTTGCTACGCCCGGACGATTGCTTGATTTTGTCAATCAAGGGGTCATCGACCTGCAAAATGTCGAACATTTTGTGATTGATGAAGTTGATCAAATGATGGATATGGGCTTTATTCGCGACGTCAAGAAAATTGCCCACCTTCTGCCCAAGCAAAGACAAACTTTGATGTTTTCAGCTACTATCCCGTTGGAAATTGAAAACTTAGCCAACGAACTATCTTCTTCCCTGAAACGTATTTCAATCGCTCCCGTGACTGAAACGCTCGACAATATTACTCAAAAATTAATTTATGTGAGCAAACAGAATAAGGGTGCGCTTTTGGTAAAACTCTTATCCGACCCAACGATTACCTCCCTTTTGGTTTTTACCCGAACGAAACGTGGTGCGAATAAGGTGGCTTCCATACTTGAAGGACAGAATATTTCCGTTGAACTTCTGCATGGAAACAAATCGCAAAAAGCTAGGACTATTGCTCTTTCGCGTTTTAAAAATCATCAAGTCCGAGTGCTTGTCGCCACGGATATTGCCGCTCGTGGAATTGATATCGACCATCTTTCTCACGTTTTAAATTATGATTTGCCGGAATTCCCTGACACCTACATCCACCGGATGGGAAGAACCGGTCGTGCCGGATTTACCGGAACTAGTTTATCCTTCTGCAGTAAGGAAGAGTTAACCTTATTGAAAGCCATTCAAAAGCATATCGATCAAAAGATACCCGTCGATACCGATTACGGATTTAATGATGTCTATGAGTCCCTCCCCGAAGTCAAAAAAGAAAATAAGCCTGATGGCGATAAGGAAAGAAATTCTTTCAAAGCCGACTCGGGCAAAAACCGCAAAGATTATTCCTCCAAGAATCGCCGTCGGGATGATTCTCGGCGTGATGGTTTTAAAGCGCAAAAATCTCAAAGACAATTTACTGCAATTGATGATGATGATACCCTAACAGGTGAACCTAAGAAAAAAGAATTTTCGTCCCGGAATCGGAGTCGGGGGGATTTTCGCCACGATAGTTTTAAAGTAAAAAGATCTCAAAGAAGTTTTTCTGACACCGATGGCGATAATAATGACACCCCTACTGGCGAACCAAAGAAAAAAGAGTTTTCGCCTCGGAATCGGAGTCGCGGTGCTTTCCAACATGATCATTATCGAACAAACAAAAGCTCCAAAAAGTTCACCCAAAATGGCTTCGAAGAACGCAGCGATGATTTTGACGGCAAAAGAAGAGACTTTTCGTATAAAAATCGACAAGAAAACCCCTCTCGTCGAAACTATCATAAGTCTGAGCGCTTAAGCCGTGGTTCTTCGGCTGAACCAAGAACGTTTAATTCTAGAAACGATAATGGCCTGGAAAATAAACGTTATGGTAATGATCGCCCCCAAAGACGTTTTAAGAGTGGTAACAATTTTAAGAGCGCTGATGGTGCATCCTATCGGGAAAGACATAATAGTAATGAAGATAAGCCCTATAATAAACGTTCAAGTTCATTCAAAGGAAAAAGATTCTCTTCGTCCAGTTCCAGACAAAGTGACCAAGCCTCTCGAGGAACGCATTCTTCCTATCGCGGTAAGCCGAGTGGCCGATATAACAAGGGGAAAAAATAGTTTAGTCAAACTCAATTGATCATATATAATTCGTCAAAGCCCTTAATGATCCGCACCGCCAGAAGTTTGTCGGGAAGAGTTTCCCAATTTTCGTGATGATAGTAAACTGGCGTCCAACCGGCATTGTACGCACCGACGACATCATGAGCATAATCATTGCCGATAAAAAGAACGTCACCGGCTTTTATGCTATTGCTCTTTCCTTTTATTGCTGTCAGAGCATAATCAAAGAAACGCTTGTCTGGTTTTCGATAGCCGAAGTCCGCGCTGGAAAAAACGTCCCGAAAATAATTTAATACATTGAGCTCTCCCAGCCTTCTTTTCAAAGCGTAGGAGCCAAAAATCGAATTAGATAAAATATAAAGGGGGATGCCTTTTCTTCGATAATACTCGAGTAAAACCCGTGTTTTATCGTTGACGAGAAGTGTGTTGCACGAAGAAAACACGCGATATTCAATTTCATTGAAATCGGCATCATCAACCAAGCCTAATTCCCTATTCAATTCATCTAGATAATCATGATATATGTACTCTTTATTAGTATCTTCTCGTTTAATAAAATGAGAAGCCGCAAATCGATTATTAAATTCCTCAAAGCGTTCAAAACTTACTTTTGGATTTACATAGTGCTCAAATAAATAGCGCTTCGCTTCTTCTATGTCGTAACGCTTAACGTCAATTAGGGTATCGAACAAATCGAAAACAACTACTTTTGGTTCCATAAAACACCTCGTCTACATTCTAGAAAACTATCCTTACTCCACCAAGCAATATGCTTGTTAATAATCTTCTTCTTCCATTTTGACCGCACTTGGGCGAGCCCCGAGTCCGGGCATAACCATAACGTCACCCGTTAAGGCTACTAAAAAGCCGGCTCCGGCCGAAAGATTTACCTCGCGAATTGTCATTGTGAATCCCCGTGGAGCGTTAATTTTAGTTGGATCGTCGCTAAAACTATATTGGGTTTTAGCCATGCAAATCGGGGTCGCTCCATATCCCATCGCCTGATACTTTGCAATTTGCTTTTTTGCTTCGGGAAGAATTTCAACTTTTTCGGCACGATAGATTTTCTTTGCAATAATATTTATTTTTTCTTCAATCGGAAGTTCCTCGTCATAAAGGACATGGAAATCGCTTTTTTCTTCAGCTAGTGTTTTCATCAAAACTTTGACCAGTTCCTTGGCCCCGCTTGAGCCTCGAGCAAAAGAATCGAGAAAAGCAACCGGATAATTTTCCTTCTCGCACCACGCCCGAAAAGCGGCGACTTCCTGCGGTGAGTCGGATGCGAAGTGGTTAATCGCAATAACCGGGCTTACTCCAAATTGCTTAATGTTTTCTACATGCTGCTTAAGATTGTCCGTACCTTTTAATAAGGCGGGAATATTTTCGACATCAAGATGATCAATGTCTTCCCCGCCATGCATTTTTAATGCTTTTATCGTGGCAACCACGACCGCAGCGGCCGGTTTCATCTTTGCTTCGCGCATACAAATATCAAAGAATTTTTCCGCACCAAGGTCGGCACCAAAACCAGCTTCCGTTAAAACATAATCCGCCAGTTTTACACCCGCATTTAATGCAATTATCGAATTGCATCCATGAGCGATATTAGCAAAGGGACCGCCGTGAATAAGAACCGGATTGCCCTCTAGAGTTTGAACTAAATTGGGCTTAAAGGCTTCGCGCAATAATTTCATAACCGCATGAGTGATTTTGAGATCACCAACTGTGATTGGCTGGTCATTTTTTGTGTAAGCGACGACAATTTTTGCGAGCTTATGCAAAAAATCTTCTGGCGAGGTGGCAAGGCATAAAAGCGCCATCAATTCACTGGCGACTGTAATTTGAAACCCACTTTGATGGGGAAGACCATTGCCTTTTCCTTCCGCCACGGTAATTTCTCTTAATGACCGATCGTTCATATCCAAGGCCCGTTTCCATACAATCTTCTCCGGGTCAATATTTAAAGCATTGCCTTGAAAAAGGTAATTATCCACCACTGCAGCAATGAGATTGACAGCACTCGTTAAGGCATGAATATCCCCGGTAAAATGGAGGTTGATATCTTCTTCGGGAATAATCTTGGCTTTGCCTCCGCCGGTAGCCCCACCCTTCATGCCAAAAACTGGGCCCAGTGATGGTTCCCGGAGGCAAGCTATAGCCGAGTATCCTTCTTTTTTTAATCCATCTAAAAGAGCAATCGTCGAAGTGGTTTTGCCTTCGCCGGCTTTTGTGGGAGTAATCGCGGTCACTAAAATTAGCTTTCCGGGTTCTTTATCGGCATATTCAGTGAGGAAATCCATATTAATTTTAGCCTTGTAAGGTCCATACAATTCGATGTACTTTTCGTCAATACCGGCTTTTTTGGCAATGTTGATAATCTTTTCCATATTGATACCCTCTACTTCTTATTATGAGTATAGTTTGAAATTCTTTAACTCGCAATTGAATAAAAAATAAAAACGCCTTGAGCAACGAATTCTTTTTTGACATCAGGCAAAAAAATCGGTTTCTTTCAGGCGTATTTGATAAATCAGATTAATTTAAAACGATAACTTATTTGATGATGAAACTCTTCATCGGCTTCCAGTATGCCTGTTTCCTTCTGACCAAAAGGTTCATTCATGGCATCGGGGAATATTTGACACTCCAAAGCCAATGCTTCATACCGTCCTAAAACCGCGGCGACATTCATTTTTTCTCGGCTGGGATAATTGCCGCTATAGAAGACAAGTGCCGGATAATCTGAATAGATATCCATCTGCATGAAATCGCCTTTTAGTGATGCTACCGGTTGAGAACTATCCTCCGGGTTATCAATAACAAACGGATGGTCATAGCCGCCGCTTATCGCCACCAAATCTTTCTCGGCGATATCCTTGCCGATAACTTTTCCCATCCGAAAGTCCATCTGCTCATCCACCGGGAAAATGCCCAGCGGATAAATTTTCTTATCCACTTTGCCCGCCAATGAAGAACGAATAGTTAAATTATGATTAAGAATCGTACCTCCGCCATTTAAATTCCAATAACTGTGGTTGGTAAAATTAGCAATCGTTTTTTGATCACTATTTGCGGAGTATGTAACATCAAGGCGATTTTCATTGGCAAATAGTTTATAAGTTACTTTTAAGGATAAGTTACCGGGAAACCCACATTCCATGTCGGGGCTGAAATAAGAAAAAATAACCGCTTCGCCATCGGCAAGATGGCGTTCAATAAAGGCAAAATCGCGATAAGGAAGGCCGTCAATTCCTCCGTGCAAGCCATCTTTAGTAACGGCCTCCACATGATAATGCACTCCGTCTAAGGTGAAATTGCCATCTTTAATTCGGCCTGCGTTGCGCCCGATGGTCTTTCCATAGTAGGCGTCGGATACCTCAAAGTCATCCAAAGACGCAGGATGAACCATAACATTTTTTAAAATTCCTTCTCGGTCGGGAATCCGTATATCAAAAATAGCGGCCCCTACCGAGGCAAAAGTGACTTCCATACCCAACTGATTAACAACCCGAATAAGTCTTCCCATAATTACTCCTGGTGGTCGGCAATATATTTCTGATAAAAATAGAAAGAATCTTTAGGGTAACGTTTCATCGATTGGTAATCAACATAGATGAGTCCAAATCGCGCGCTATAACCAAAAGCCCACTCAAAATTATCAAATAGCGACCAAGCAAAATATCCTTTGATTGGAATTCCATCTTTTTTTGCCTTTGCCATCTGTTCAAGGTAGCAGCGATAATACTCGATACGCGCTTGATCATGTATTTTATGATCTCGCGTTAAAACATCGATAACCGAAATTCCGTTCTCACTAATAATAATCGGTTTTTGATATCGTTCATAGAGAAATTTTGGCCCGTAGTATAAAGTCTTCGGCATTTGATGAAGCCAAGTAAAAACATAGGCCGGATTTTCGTCGGTATAAGGAAGAATCTTATATCCCGTTTCCTTATCCGCTTTCACAAAGTAACCGCTATAAATATTTTGGTAACAATAATCGATCGGCGAAGAAATTATTATTAAATCTTCCTTGAGCGTGGATGGTAGATACGGTTGATAGTAATCATAAAATTCCTTTGGATAGTCTCCTAAAAAGATTGGATCGCTATATAATGTTACTTGATCAAATTGTCCTTTAGCCAAAGAAAAATAGCATCTGCGCGCTAGATCGATATTTTTTTTGCTATCATCAAGCGGAATCGCCGGCGATGATGTCGCCGCAAAACCTATTTTCGCTTCACTATCTATTTTCCTTATGGCCTGAACGGCTAATCCATGTGCTAAAAGAAGGTTGTGAACGGCAATAACCGCCGCCTTATCTTCTAGGTAAATACCCGGTGCGTGCTCTAGTGTTTTATGACCGAGATTAATGATGCACTGGGGTTCGTTGATAGTTATATAGTCATGGCAACGATGCTTAAATCTTTGCGTGACTGCAAAGACAAAATCGGCAAAAGCAAAGGCCGTATTGCGATTAGTCCATCCACCTTTATCCTGTAACCACATGGGTAAATCCCAATGATAGAAAGTAATGAATGGTTTTACTCCATATTTAGCCAGCTCCTGAAGTATATGGTCATAGAAAGCCATCCCTCTTTCATTGATTTTTCCATCTGCATTGGGAATAATTCTACTCCATGAAATCGAAAACCGATAACTGTTGACCCCTAATTCCTTTAAGTACTTCAAATCTGTTTCAAAAAGATGATAGTGATCTATTCCCTTTCGTCCGTCATCACGATTAAGAATCTTACCTTCTTCGAGTGTGTACGCATCCCAAATAGATGGCGTGCGACCATCAAGATTCGCCGCCCCCTCAATCTGGAAAGATGAGGTCGCCGTTCCCCAATAAAAATTTTTCATTTCTTGATCCTCACTTCTATTATTTAATTATTAAATTCACAATATGCCAACCGCTCAATCTATAAAAAAAGCTCGAGCGGAGAAGGAGGACAAACTCCGCCCGAGGCCAAAATGGAAACTAGCCCTTGACACTTCCGGCCGTTAAACCGGAAATTATCATCTTCGAGAAGACTAAATATACGATAAGCAATGGAACAATTGCGACCGTAAGAAGCATATAAATAACTCCCAAGTCGAATGTCGCCGGATTGCTTGACCGTAATAAATTAAAGATTAAAGGAATTGTTTGTTTGCTGGAATCGGTGAGAATAAGCGCCGGCATAAAGAAGTTATTCCATGAACTGACGAAAGCAAAAATAAATTGAACGGCCAAAGCCGGTTTCATAATCGGCAAAACCATCTGGTGAAAAATTCTTATTTCGCTTGCGCCATCGATCCGGGCCGATTCAACTATTTCCTTAGAAAGAACACTTTCCATATACTGCTTAATGTAGAAGAAGGTTACCGGTGAGGCTATCGCGGGGACCACAAGTGGAATGAAAGTGTTAACCATGTTTATTTTGTAAGCAATCGCCACCAATCCCATCGCCGATATTTGCGAAGGAATCATCATAACAAAGAGAATAAACATAAAGGCAAAATTTCTGCCTTTGAAACGATACATGAAGATACCATAAGCTGTTAGCGCAGAGAAATAGCAGGTAAGAATTGCCGTTGAGAAAGAAATAAATAATGAGTTCTTAATTGCCGTGCCAATCTGAATGCTAGAGAAACTCAGTAAATTTTTCCAGTTTTCGACAAAACTATCGCCCGGGAAAAAAGAGAAGCCCTTTTGGATATCCGCATTAGCCCGCGTGCTATTAATGATCATGATGTAAAAAGGAACGATACATAAAAGCGTTAATAAAACCAAAACTGTATAAACAATTATTCTTCTTACTATCAGAGCCCTTTTGGCGCTTTTTAGGTGTTTGCTCTTTAAAGAAGGAGGAATGTTACCTTTATAGGAATCAATTATTTCTTCCGGAGACGCTTTTTTATTCGCGGAAGAAACGTTACTATCCATTTTCATTGCTAACGTGTTTTTCATATTACTCACCATCCACTTGCTTTGGTTTACGTGTTACATCCATCACATGATACTTCTTGTCCTTACCATCGCCCTTGCCTTTTGTTTGTGGAACAAGGTAGCGGAAGACGATAGAGCTCAAGCCTAGCGTCAAGAAGAAGATTAGCATTGATAGGGCCCCACCTTTACCATAGTTCTTGGATGGAACCAAGTTTTCATATAAATACATAATCAGCGTTTTACTCGTGTTATTGGGATTACCACTGCCACGGGTAAATATTTGCGCAACATCAAATAACTGCACGCCTCCAATAAGTGAAGTAATGAAAACATAGATGAATATAGGCATCAAAAGAGGCATTGTAATTTTAAAGAAAGTTCTAAATGCTCCGCTGCCATCGATAGCAGCCGCTTCATAGATTTCGTTGTCAATTCCCATAACTCCCGCCATCAATAGCAGTGTGGTATTGCCAAACCACATCAGGAAGTTAATAAACGCGATTACTCCTCGCGTTCCCCAAACGCTAGAGTCAATTGTAAATGTGGCCGGTACCGCTTTGGCTTCGATTAAAAATGAAATAATCGGTCCATTGGCGGCAAATAAAGTTAAAAACAGCATACCGAAAGCGCTGGCCATAACCAGATTCGGCATATAGACAATCGTTTTCCAAAACTGCAATCCCCGAAGTTTGAGCCGAATATCGGTAAACCATACCGCAAGTAAAAGCGAAATGATAATCTGTGGCAAAAAGCCCATTATCCAAATAATGAATGTGTTCCATAAATACTTATATAGTTCGCTGTCCGTCAAAAGGGTAATGTAATTTTGCAGCCCAACAAAATTCGGGCCTACTTGATCAAATCCGTCCATAAATGACTCAAAGAACGAATAAATGAATGTTGATAACAAAGGAATCAAAGTAAATAACGTAAAGACAATAAAAAAGGGAGCAATAAATAGATATCCCCATTTGGCATACATGTTAGACGTTATTTTCTTTGGCTTCTTTGCTCTCATAATACATTCTTCCCTTCCGATATGTAGATAACGGATCTCCCTAGATTAACTAGGGAGATCCCGCTATAAAATTAGTACTAGTAAGACTTTTACCGTGACAATGCCGGATATTTAGTTAAAGCCGCGGTATAGAAGTTATCTAAAGCCGTTTCATAATCGACTGTTCCAAGGAAATAGTCGCGCATGGCGGTTTGTAATCCTTCATTTAAACCTTGATCGTAAGCAGAAATGTTCTTCATGCTGATTTTAGCAGCGCTTTCGACGAAGAGTTTAATATGGTTTTGTCCACCAAGGAAGGCACTTCCATAGGTTGGATCATCAGCAATTTCTTGCATACCGGTTTTCGTATTAGTGAAATCTTCGGTATCAATTGTAATTTGCTTCATAATAGTCTTATTGCAGGTGAGGCTGAGCATAATGTCTTTGACAAGGCTAACATTATCCGTGCCGTTGACACCAGCAAGCCATGTTCCACCCCAATAGTAACTGGCTGGTCCTTGACAGACTGCCCATTTACCGAAATCACCATTACCAACTTCATGAGGTCCGTTAGCATCCGCTAAAGAATTTCCCAACAGGGTGAAGTTAATACCCCAAGTAGAATAGAAGAAGCCAAATACTTTTCCTTCTGGTCCTTGATCGGCTGCCCATTCAGTACTCCATAGTGAAGTTTGATTGTTGTAGCCTTCGGTGGTGTATTCCTTCGTTTGCTCAATCCAGGTAAGAACACTTGGATCAATAACAATCTTCTTATTGGCGTCAACCCATGGTGAAGCCACATTGTTCGAGAATGTCCGATAAGCATCATCAAATCCCGATAGCATATAATAGCCTTTAGCCTTCATCTTAGCCGCAACATCATCAAACTTGGTCCAGTCGCTTAATTGAGCTTGAATTTCGGTTGGATCCTCAGTTCCAAGTACTTCTTTGGCGACATCACGACGATAAGCATAGAGCCCCGGAGTTGCCTGCCATGATGAACCTTTGATAGCTCCACTACTATCAGTGACGATATCTTTGGTATACTGATATTGGTCTGACATATCTAACTCAGTTAGACCAATGTCCTTGATAACGTCCAACGAGTACGATGAGTTCGCATATTTAAGCGCATAATCCGCTTCCATAAGGAACATATCAACTCGATCATCAACAGCTTGTGAAGATCTGTTCTGAAGTGCGTTATCGAGGGCATCCTGATAAGCGTTTCCTTGATTGGCGACCATTGTCCATTTGACCAATGTCCCGTCTTTCAAGGTGTCAACATCGCCGGCATCATTTGTCGACACATAGCCTGGATAGTAGTCTCTAAACCGACCTTGGAATTCGTCATTCCAGCAGTAGATATTGAGAACCTTACCTCCATCTGAAACCGACACCTGTGATCCTCCGCCCCCGCATCCAGCTAAAGCTGCTAGCGGAAGAATAAGTGCCATCGTCTTAAATAGACTGTTCTTGTGCATTTTTTTCTCTCCCTTCAAAGTGAATTTGTTTGCACTCTATACTTTTTGATGCTTACTTGGCATCAATTAAAGCCGTAATTGTACTTCCTGCTTGAAGTTCACCCGAAACAACAATTTGCTCGGGAACAAATAGCCGCGGATTCTCGATAATATCAATCAACTTATCGCTAGCTAGGCGGCCAATTTCTTCCGTGTTCTGGCGGTATGTCGTAAGAATTGGGCGGAGAAGTCTTGAGAGTCGTATTCCATCATAGCCAGCGACCGATATATCTCGACCTATAACAAGACCATGTTTTTCGATTTCAGTAATGCCGGCCAAAATAGCGTAGTCGTCTGGGTATAAGATGCAGGTCGGTCTTTCCTCTTTGGGCAGAGCCAATAGTTCGCGAGTAGCCATTCCCGAGGGACCGGGGGTAACGTAGCGAGCATATTTTATATATGGCAAAGGTATGCTTAATCCTAAGTCAGACATCGCTTTGTAAAATCCTGCCAACCGCTTTTTAGTTACGTCCTTGTCTTTTTCACCCGTAATAAAGGCGATTTTTTCATGGCCCAAGCTATGTGCATAGCGAACTAATGATTCGGTGCCATGCGTGTTATCACTCATAATTGCAGTTGAGTTGTTATACACGTAATCAATCGTGACCGTCGGTATTTCGCTTTCAACTAATCTAATTACTTCTTTATCCTTGAAGTCCACGCAGGCGATAACTACTCCATCAACATTCCGGTAACGAGCATGCTCATAATATGATTTGCTGCTTTTGAGATTCCCACTGATGAAAGTAATATCGTATCCATGCGCTTCAGCATTGACTTTTAACGCATTAAGAATTGAAGAGAAATATTCATGTTCAAGTCCAGAATTAGCCTCATCAATAAACAAGATTCCAATGTTATAAGAACGATTTGTTTTTAAAGAGCGGGCACTTGCATTGGGAATATATCCCATTTTACGAGCCGTATCCCGAACTAATTTGACCGTTTCTTCACTGATTTCCGAATCACCATTCAGTGACTTACTAACAGTAGCGATAGAAACGCCACATTTTTCAGCAATATCTTTTAGCTTGACCATGATATTTTCCTTTCGTCCTTAATCGTTTTCGCGGTTATATTCTAAAGCGCTTACAAAACACTGTCAACTTTACTTTTGCTATTTTATTACGAAACTTTTACCCCTTTTGTGGGCGTTTTTTTGAATAATGTAGTTATAGAGCGATTTTTTTGTCCGAAAATATGGTTAAATCGTATGTATTCGACTTAACAAAAAAAATAATCATCCCCTATTGTGTTTTTATTTTGTAAAATATATAATGTTTTTGCGTTATTTAATCGTTTTCGCTAACATTAAATAAAATTTCTCTACTTAACGAAGGGAATCGCAAAATTATGAAATATGGTCATTTTGACGACAAAAAACGAGAATATGTTATTGAAACACCTTATACTCCAACACCTTGGATTAATTATCTTGGAAACAATGGCTTTTATGGCCTAATATCCAATACTGGTGGCGGATACGATTTTTATCAGGATGCAAAGCTACGTCGCCTTACTCGTTATCGATATAACAATATTCCTAACGATTTAGGTGGGCGCCTATATTATATAAATGATAACGGACTCATTTGGAGCCCAACTTTTTTGCCTGCATCAACGATGCTTGATTCCTATAAGTGTCGACACGGGCTCGGATACACTGTTTTCGAAAGTGAAAAAAATGGTATATCAACTGAACTCCTTTGTTTTGTTCCTCAAGATGACAACTGTGAAATAAACCGACTAAAATTAGTTAATAATAGCGGCGAGACTAAACACCTTATTGTTTATGGCGCTCTTGAGTGGTGTTTGTGGAATGCAGTTGATGATGGGACAAACTTTCAACGCAATTTAAACATCGGGGAAGTGGAAGTTGATGATAATACCATCTATCACAAGACAGAATATCGCGAACGGCGCAATCACTTCGCCTTTCATTACGGAAATCGCTCCCATAACGGATTTGATAGCGATCGGGAGCATTTTTTAGGTCGATTTAATTCTTTTGTTAATCCCCGGGCCGTAACGGAAAAAACCAGCTACCAAAGCATCGCTGCCGGGAATGCTCCTATCAGCGCTCATCGCTATGAAATCACTTTGGCGCCTAATGAAGTTTCATCTTTGATTTTTATACTCGGTTATGTTGAAAACAAACAGGAAGAAAAATTTATCAGTCTAGACGTAATAAACAAGTCAAAAGCTTATGGAATTATAAATCGCTACAACACAGACTTTTTAGTCGATGAAGCCTTCAAAGCAGTGAAAATATATTGGCAAGACCTGCTTCAAAAGTTCCAGATAAAATCCACCGACGCTAAATTGGATCGGATGGTAAATATTTGGAACCAATATCAATGTATGGTCACCTTCAATATGTCGCGGAGCGCTTCTTATTACGAAAGCGGTACTGGTCGTGGCATGGGATTCCGTGATTCCTGTCAAGACATTCTTGGCTTTGTTCATTTGATTCCGGAAAGATCTCGCGAACGAATTCTAGACATTGCTTCTATTCAAAGTAAAAATGGTTCTACTTACCATCAATATCAACCTTTAACTAAACGGGGAAATGCTGATGTTGGAAGCGGGTTTAATGATGATCCATTATGGCTAGTTGCCGGAACCGCAAGCTACATAAAAGAAACCGGCGATTTCTCCATTCTTCATGAACTCGTTCCCTTTGATAATGTTCAGGGAAGTGAAGTCCCATTATTTGATCATCTTCGCGCCTCAATGCACTACATCGCAAATCATTTAGGGCCGCACAATTTGCCATTAATTGGCCGGGCTGATTGGAATGATTGTTTAAATTTAAATTGCTTTTCAACGACTCCGGGTGAAAGTTTCCAGACAACGGAAAATGTTGATTATGGTAAAGCCGAAAGCGTATTTATAGCGGCGATGTTTGTTTATTATGGCAAGGATTATATTACTATGGCCGAATCAATCGGACAGAAAGAGGAAGCAGCCGATGTTGAACAAACTCTTAAAAAAATCGAAGAGGCCGTTATTCACTATGGATGGGACGGAAACTGGTATCTTAGAGCTTATGATTCTTTTAGCAATAAAATAGGCAGCCAAGAAACCAATGAAGGCAAGATTTTTGTTGAAGCTCAAGCTTTCTGTTCGCTTGCAAATATCGGAGACAATCTGGGCTATCCACGCAAGGCTCTGAAGAACGGCTTAAAATATCTGCTAAATGACTTTGGCCTTGAACTTCTATATCCCGCTTATACCACCTATCATCTAGAACTTGGCGAAATCAGTTCCTACCCACCCGGAAATAAAGAGAATGGTTCAATTTTTTGCCACACAAATCCGTGGTATGTCATCGCTTTGATTCAACATCAAGAAGTTGACGCGGCCTTTGATCTTTATAAGCGATTTACTCCCGCCTATATTGAAGACAAAAGTGACATTCATGAAACGGAGCCCTATGTTTATTCTCAAACAATCGCCGGCCGCTCATCGAAAAGTTTTGGCCGCGCTAAAAATTCATGGTTAACCGGAACGGCATCATGGGCGTTTGTGGCCGTGAGTCAGGCTATTATTGGTATCGTTCCGACCTTTGATGGACTAAGGATTCATCCGGCTCTTCCGACTTCAATTGATGAAGTTTCCGTTCATCGTCATTTCCGCAATTGCGATTATGACATTGTCATTAAACATCGAGGTTTAAAACAACCCGAACTGTTTATTGATGGGCATAGAGTAGACGGCGACATCCTTCCGCTAGATGAACAGTTAAAACACCAAATCGATTACATATATTAAAATAAGCCCCCGTGGGGCTTTTTTCTTTATAGCAAATCCATGGTATCATAAGCATATGAACTACATAAACATCCATTCAGAAATCGGCCGTTTACGGCGAGTTGTAATTCATCGCCCGGGCTATGAATTACAAAACCTTACTCCCAAATTTTTATCGGAGTTGCTATTTGACGATATTCCTTTTTTACCCGATGCCCAAAAAGAGCACGATGAATTTGCTTTGCTTATGAAAAACGAAGGGGTAGAAGTTGTCTATCTTGAAGATTTATTTCAAGAAGCAGTCAGAGACGAGAAAGTGCGTTTAGCTTTTCTCTACTCGTTTTTCAAAGAAAATGAAATCGTTGACACTCACGATCAGGAAAAACTCATTGGATACTTTCAGCAGTTGCCTTTGCCTGCTTTAGTGAAGAAAATTTTTTCCGGTGTAACCGAAGAGGAATTTCCTTCCTTTAATGAGGGACGGCTTCGGTCGTTTATTGACGACTATCCATTTATAATTGATCCGATGCCAAACTTATATTTTACCCGCGATCCCGCCTTCGTCCTTGGTAATCACTTATCTATTAGCCGCATGGCTAGCCCTGCCAGAAGAAGAGAAACCCTGATTATGGAGACCATCCTTAAAAATAATTCCGATTTGGCCGGTAACATCCCCTTGTATTCAAGAAACAACATTTCGTCGTTAGAAGGCGGAGATATTTTGGCTCTTGGAAAAGACAAGATTCTCATCGGATTATCTGAACGCAGCGAGCCCGCAGGAATTGAAAAGTTGGCAGAAAACGCTTTTAAAAATAGTGATATCCGTGAGATTTATGCCCTAAACTTGCCCAAGAAAAGATCATTTATGCACCTTGATACAGTATTAACGCAAGTTGATGGTGATAAATTTGTTGCTCATCATCAATTTATCAGTCATAGCGAATGCTTTAGAATTTTTCCAAAGCGAAAAAGCGTTGGCATCAGCGTTGAAAACGGCTCTTTAGGAAAAGTATTGAGCAAGATTATCAAAAGACCCGCTCTCGTTATTCCCTGCGGAGGTAATAGTCGCATTGCAAGCGACCGCGAACAATGGAATGATGGCGCAAACACTTTGGCTCTTGCTCCCGGAAAGGTAATCGCCTACAAGCGAAATTACGAAACCAACCGGATGCTTGAAATAAACGGAGTAAAAGTAATATCTACTACCAGCAGTGAATTGGCCCGGGGTCGCGGGGGACCCCGTTGCATGAGCATGCCGTTATATCGCGAGGAAGTTTAGATATAATTGGCAATTAATAAAATGTTTTCAAAATAAAAACTCATGCAGGCAAAAATTTCAAATTGATTATACAAATCAGCGATGTTACTTAGGCTTTCATTGTTCTCATTATGGCCGATTAACGACTGAATTTGCTGCATTAAAGCAAAACAGGTGTGGGCCTGCTCATAGTATAGGTGCAGGACAAACCGAAAATCACTCGACAGATGATTATCAATAACAAAAGGATAGAGTTCCCTCCGCTCATCGTATATTTTTTCTTCCAAATCTCTTCTTAAAGTGACAAAAAGATGGTGGATTGATTTAATATTTTCAACTTTCTTTTCACCTAATAGAACTTCATTAATTGCATAATGCGTACGGCACATTGCTTTTTCCATTTCTTGCTTTAATGGATAAAAAACGTCGCTAATAATTTCTTTAATTGTTTTATTCGCGCAGATGGAACGGATATTTTCGATTGGCTGATCACCGTAATCTTCGTTTTTTAGCGAATTAAAAAGCGCAGGGGTAATACCCACACGATCTAATTCTTTAAATAAGTAATTTGCCTTTCCCCGCCAATAAAAAACTTGTGGCTCAAGAGACTTTTGGTCGGAATACTCTAAAAACGAAAAAGTATTCTCCTTATCATCATCCATATTATCTTCCTAATTCCCCACTTTATTATGAGTGAATTATACCATAAAATAACAAAAAAAGGTCCTTTTTGAAGTATTTACTCATTATTTAATTTTTAGGCAATAAGCGAGCCTTTGATTATCTTTTTCATAGGAAAGAAAAATCACGCCAACAAAGATAAAACCCGATTTAATTAGCAGATTTCTCATTGGAATGTTCATCTCATGGGTATCAATCCGTATGCTCTTAATTTTCTTAAAGGTTTTAACGTAATCAAAAAATTGTGTAGCTAAGCCCTGATGATGCGCTGCGTTAGCAATAGCTATTCGATGTATGACCGCATAGGGAGAAGAGTTTTTAGGCCAAGCGCCTCCATATACCTTCTCGTATGTCGGTTCGCTAAAATAAAGACTCATCACTGCCGATATGCCTTCTTTTTGTTCGTTCACAAATAGCGCCTTATTATCTAAATCACGCCAAAAAGAATTTTCATCCGGTCCATGCTCTTGCCATTGGGGAGAATTATAACTGGCAATAAAATCTCTGGCTTCTTGATATATTTTTAAAACGAAAGATAAATCTTCTGCCCGGGCGCTTCTAATCATAATTCAATCGGCAAAAACGCGTTCTGGATGATTCAGAGCATCCTGAATGGCAATAAAACCTTGACTGAGCGGATATCCATCAATTAATGCGTGATGCACAATAATGTTGAAATTGCATGTTACCTTATCTTCGCTGATAGCAAACTTATCCCAAGCAATGCGCGGAATGAAAGCAAATTCGTTGTTCGTCATCGGCTGAGTTAAGGCTTTAAAACTAATCCATGGCAAGCAAGTGAAATAATATTGATCTACCCGATCATCTATCTGTGGATTATTCAATCCCATTCCTGATTTGAGATCGTTTACCGCTTTTTGAGCTCGTGTTAAATAATTATTAAATCCCGAGCCTAAATCCACAATATCGACATTATCAAAAAGGCCTTGATCGGTCATGATTGTAAACGCGGGATCTATTCTCTCGAATAGAAGGATTTCCCCGTCTTGATAGCGATAACGAAATTCTTTTATTTGGTTGAGCGCACAAGTAACGAGATAGATAAGGGATAGATAAGTCGGAATTTTTCTTTTCTTAACGAAACGGTAGAATTTCGTCAAATCCATTTCGACGGTCATACCATAAGTCGGATCATCATAGTCTAGGAACCACCGAAAATGCTTTCGCCCGGCAAAACTATCAAGTTCAATCGTTGTGCTTGGATTATGATTCACGTTTCTTACCTCTCATATTGTCCGTTTAAGAATGATTGAAGTCATGAGATGATTTTCTCCTCTCGCCAGTGGACGACGGCTTACTTCAGCAAAGCCAACTTGAGTGAGAAACGTCAATAATTCATGCTGACTCTCAAACACTTCAATATATTGACTTTGATTATATTGTTGCTTTTGAAATTGCGTAATAGCCGCCAATAATTTTTTTTCTATATTCTGACCATCAAAGTTTTTTTCGACCGAAAGAGCAATTATCTTTCCTAAATCGGGTCCTTTAGTCACAGCAACTATTACCCCTACTATTGTATTAAAATAAGTGGCCACAAAAAATTTGCGGCCTCTGGAAGCATCAATCAAATCGCCGCTAATACGCGCTAACGTCACCGTAGTGGGCCAAAACAATTCGATTCCATAGATTCCAAAATCATTTTGCACTTGGCTTTTGCTGGCATTTTTGATTAATTCAAAAACACGAATGCTATCGCCTATACTTGCTGGACGAACTTCGATTTCCATATTTCTCCCCTATATATAAAATATATCACGGTTCTTTTCCGAGTAGAACACAAAAAAAGGATAACATAAGCAATCATTTTTATTATAATAATAACTGAGGAATAAAATATGGATAATAAAAAAACACGCTCTCTTTCGCATGCTCGTGAGTTGTTGCTCATTTGGGTGATTGGCATCGCCGGTCAACTTTGCTGGAATTTGGAAAATTTTTGGTTCAATACTTTTGTTTATAAGAACATTGGCCCTTACTCCTCAATTGTCGGTTGGATGGTAGCAATAAGCGCTATTGTTACGACATTCTCCACCTTCTTTTTTGGTACTATAAGTGACCGAAGCGGCAAACGGAAACGTTTCATATGGCTCGGTTATGTTATTTGGGGATTCTTCACCATCGTTTTTGGATTCACTGGCTTTTTAAGCAAATTGGATGCGCAGTTGTGGCTAGTAGGAACCATGGTCGTACTTGCCGACTCAGTGATGTCTTTTTTCGGTTCAATGGGTAATGATTCCGGTTTTAATGCCTGGATTGCCGATATAATCGATAACAAGAATAAAGGTTCGATTGGCGCGGCCTTAGCAATTCAGCCAGTAATAGGTACAATTATCGGTACCATTTTAGGCGGACTATTAATTCAGTGGTTTGGATATATGGCCTTTTTTGCCATTATGGGAGTAATGGTTTCTTTAATCGGTCTATTTGCTTTCTTCTTTTTGGCTGATTCACCCAACCTCAAACCCAACAAAAAAGGATCGTTTTGGTCCCAATTTCTTGAGTCGTTCGATTTTCGCACCTTCAGCCGTCAGAAAGAACTTATGCTGGTAAACATTTTAGCCGCAATTTTCTTCATCGGTTTTAATGTTTATTTTGTTCACATTGGTAACCTATTTATCTATAACTATGGCTTTAGTGAAGGCGACGCTGGAATTATCCAAGGACTAGGACTGGTGATTGCAATTATCTTCACTATTCCTGCCGGTAAAGCCATAGACAACAATAAGTCGCCTTTAATTGCCCTTATCGCGCTTATCGTAAATATTATCGGTTTGCTGGAACTGACATTTTTTGCTCCCAGTGCCGATAGTTCCAATTTAACCAGCATTGCCAATATTCCTCTTTTGATCGGCGTTATTATTGTTGGCACTGGCTATGTTCTTTTCATGCAAACGGCAATGGTTTGGAATAAGTCACTTTATCCGGAAGGAACAAAAGGTCGATTTGAAGGAATAAGGGTTATATTTTTTGTGCTGATTCCTATGGTCTTTGGTTCCCTTATTGCCAATCCGTTAATTCAAGTCTGGGGAAAAGATGCCATCATTGAAGTGGCCGGCGTTATGCGAGCGGGAAAAGCTCCGAGTGAAGTCCTCTTTATCGCCGCGGCAATAATTACCCTTTTCGCCTTTATTCCTTTATATTTCGTCAATCGTGAATTTAACAAGCGCATAGCAAACGAAAACAAATTGCAAGTTTCCTTGGAGGAATGAAGATGATTAATGAAAAAGAGATTCTCGTACCAAACACCCCAATTTTTGATAAACGGGGGAAAAGTATTAATCCCGGTTTTGCGCGTCATTTGTTTTTTGCTTATGACAATAAGAAGGTGCGGCGGTTTTATCGCCTGAAAGAGTGGGACTTTTATCAAATTAATAATGACCGTTATGTTGTTCAACTGACAATAGGGCACGTCTTTTATGCTCAAAATGCCGCTTTAACTTTGATTGATCTTAAAGAAAAGACCACTGAAACTATCAGTCTTTTGCGCCTGTTTAAAGGGCCAAGTTTAAATTTGCCGGCTAACGAAGAACTTGATCATGTTAGTTCAATTAGTTATCGCGGAACAAACATTCGTTTTGAAAAAAAGGGAAGCGCGCGGTACCTTGAAGCTGACGGAATTAAAGATCGCATTCCTTGGAAGTTTTCATTCGTGCTGGAAGAATTTCCTCAGCACGAAGCATTGGCCATAAATACTCCCTACGCAACATCCCATTATCAATTCTATTTAAACTATAAAATAAATAGTCTATTGACTCATGGTCTCGTTACCATCGGAGATCGAAAAATTACTTTTGATAAGAAGGATAGTTTTGGTCTTCTAGATTGGGGACGAGGAGTTTGGCCCTACGAAGAAGTTTGGTATTGGGGTAACCTTTCGGCCTACCTCCCCGATGGACGGCTGCTTGGATTAAATCTCGGATATGGTTTTGGAGATTTATCTAATTCAAGCGAGAATATGCTGTTTATAAACGGAAAAAGTTATAAATTAGGACCCGTTAAAATTATTAATGATATCGTAGGAAAATATAATGATCCTTTTATCATTAAGGATACCGAAGGCAAAATCGACTTAGTAATGGATCCGGTTTATGATCGTTTTACAAATACCAATTTAAAAATAATTTTTATGACGTGTCACCAAGTTCATGGTTACTTCAGTGGTACAATCATTCTTCCGAATAATGAAAAAATTGTTTTGGACCATCTTTTGGGGTTCTTTGAACGTTCACATAACAAGTGGTAAAAAAAACGGTGCATTTACGCACCGGCTTTTTCAAAACAAACACTGACCTATATTTTTGTGGTATCTTCACTATCGATAAAATCGCTATCGCCGTTATTTTTGCCACCTTCATAAAATGAAGGAGACATTGAATGGAGATATTTATCCTCATACATCAATTTATCAACCACATTTTTAAATTGCTTTGCCGTCATTCCCGAATTTTTCCGATAGACGGAGTAGCCAATACTAAATTCAATTTTATATGGCCGCGATGAAGCCTGATTATAGCGAATTGTTTGGCGTTGAATCTGCCAAACAAGGGAACGAATATCCCGTTCGCTATCGATGTTACTTATAATAAAAAATTCATCTCCTCCAAATCGGGCTAAATAATCATGAGGGCTGACGACTCTTTTTAATATATTCGCGGCTTCTTCAAGGGCCGTATCGCCGGCATTATGACCATACTTATCATTAATTATTTTGAAGTTGTTCAAATCAAGCATAAAGGCGGCAAACTTTTCATTCTTCTTCATATTCTTTATTTTACGGGCCAAATAAGTATCGAGACTTCGCCGGTTATAGACCCCGGTAAGAAAGTCTGTCGTGGCATTGGAATATTGAATATTCATTGCCCCGATGATAAAGCCAAATACCATTCCCAAGATTGAATAAGTGACTCCCGGTGCAAAATATTGAATAATTAATCCAATTAACGGGAAGATATTAAATCCGAGTGATGTAAAAAAGCGATCATGATCGATATTCTTATAATTAGCTAAAACAAGAATTACCGAAGCAAGGATACAAGCGAGAATGAGAAATACCGAGAAGGGATATAACGAGGCGCGATGGTAAATGTTTCCGCTGTCGATAGTAAAGTACAAATCGGTCCCCGGAATAAGTGAACCAATGGTTAAAATCGCGTTGGCAATCGCCAACACAAAGAGTACAACGACAAGAAAAGTATTTTTTTCGGTCGATACAAGCGTGTAATAGACGTAGTATATCCATAGGCAAGCCGCTACTTGGGCGAGCATAAATAAACCCGTATTCCCGACTTTATTCAATATTGGATACCATGGTGAAGAAACACCATCTAGGCTTCCCAACATATCAAAGACAAGAAGGCCAATCGTCACAAAAAGCAACAAGAAAAAAAGTTTATTCTCTTTTTGATCTTGATCAATCTGTTTACGCACAAGAATGAACAAAACCACGAGAATAACCATTGAATAAATATCGATAATCAACTTCCCCATCAGTGTCATAATATTTATCTCTTTTCGATATACGTCATAACAAAAGCTGTTAAAAACCTATAAAACTTTTAGATATTATAATATCTTCGCATAAAATATAACATAGTTTTTTATTATATTTAATAAAAGCCAATTAAAAACCACTTTTTCTTCGATTTTTTGCCTGTTTTAAGACAGTTTCTCCCACTTTTTAGTATTGACAAACTTTTTAAAACCAATACATGTATTGAAAAATTGGCATTTTCGGCATTTTTTTGATTTATTTTCCAAGTAAAAATCGAAAAATTTGCCATACGCTACCACTTTTTGCCAAATATACAATATAATAATGTTTGCTGAAGTTGAGGGTTTATTGTGAAATCAATTAAAAATACGCTTGAAGATCAGATAGTAACTTTTGTGTCCGTCATTTTTGTTACCCTTATACTCGCCACAGCTAGTATAATTT